>CAYQUJ010000014.1:0-15317 GCA_964420745.1 uncultured Candidatus Saccharibacteria bacterium
TTATCGGTAAAATAACAGTTTTCCAAACGGTGGTGGGGAGTTCGACTCTCCCATCCCGCACCAGATTTTACAGATTCTCCTTATTGATTTTGATTAAAGAGTCAAAATCGTCGTGTTTGGAGATTTTATTTTTTTGCACTTTGCCACATTTTTGGCATTTGTGGATTAGAGACCATTCTCCGCCGCTTTCTTCCGAACCAATCGGCTCCATGAGCCCACAACAACTTTCAGCTCTATCGCCGGGGAAAATATCAACGTGCTTGGAATATAAACATTTCGGGCAGTGGTTGGTAAATCCATCTCCCTTCACTTCCTCCCCGCAATTCTCACAAACGAAATCTTCTATTTTTCTTTTAAACTTTGACGACATTTTTCCTTGTTTTATTTCCCCCTTAATGTAAGGGGGGCTAAGGGGGTTATTTTGTAAGAAACTTAAGTGAGTTATTTCAAAGCTTCAATCCCCGGCAGAGTGCCGTTGGCCAAGAAGTCCAGCATAGCGCCGCCGGCGGTGGAAATGAAGCCGTGAGTGGCAATTTGGTTTTTCACATCAACCGGGATGACTGCCAAAGTGTCTCCCCCACCCAAAACCACCTTGGCGCCAGAATCAGCGAGCAACCTAGCAAGAGCTACTGTGCCGGCAATAAAACCTTTTTCATAATTTCCTAAGGGCCCGTTCCACAAAATCAGTTCGGCTTTTTTTATTTTTTCTGACAACATCCCCAAAGTTTCCATGTTGGCGTCAAGCGCCTCAATATCACCAACCGGCAGAATTATTTTTGAATTTTCAGCGCACATATCCTTGGCTTTGACAGCCAAGGCGCCGCCGATAAAAATATCGTCGGCAATTTTCAAAAATTTCTCCACCAGAGGCAGTTTCGTTTCAAATTTGAGGCCACCCAGTATAAAAAGGAAAGGGTGCTCCGGATTAAATGCTTCTGAAAGATTTTTTACTTCATTCAAAAAATTAAAGCCGGCGTAATGGGGCAAAAGTTTGGGCAGTTGCACAATAGAAGCGTGTTTGCGATGAGAACACGGAAAAGCTTCGTTCACATAAATATCGCCAAACTCCGCCAATTTTTTAGCAAAAGCTTCGTCGTTTTCTTTTTCCATCCAAAATCTCAGGTTTTCAAAAACCGCCACTTCTCCGCTCTTCAAATTTTCAAAAACTTTTCTGCCGTCAACGGACGAAGTATTCCAAGGGTCCCGCACAAATTTCACCTTGGTTTCTCCCAAAAATTTTCCAGCCTCCCTGGCTACCACCTCCAGCGAATCCGCTCCATCGCCCAAGTGGCTCAGTACGATAACTTTGCCTCCTTTTTCTAAAACAAAATTTATGGTTTTAAGAGACGCCTCTATTCTGGAAGTATCAAGGACTACTCCTTCTTTAACCGGAGTATTCCAATCCGTCCTTATTAAAACTATGGTACCCTCTATTATCTCCGCCTCTTCAATTGATTTAATCATGATTTTATTTCTTCATATCCGCCGCCTTCAAAATTGCAGCAAATTGTTCGGGCACCAAAGAAGCGTGGCCGACTAGAAATCCGTCTATGTTGCCGTATTCCATCATACCGCTCGCGTTTTCTGCTTCCACCGAACCGCCGTACAAAATTTTGAAAGAGCCGGCGATATCTTTGCCAAACATTTCGCCAGAAACTTTTTCTATAAACAAAGCCGTCTCATGAATATCGGTCGGACTCATGGATTCGCGATACGACTTGCCAATGGCCCAGATCGGTTCATAAGCGACAATCAGTCCCACTAAATTTCTTTTTTGCAGACCGGTCAAACATTCTTTGATTTGGTTTTTTATAAATTCCAAATGCGCGCCTTCTTTGTCCCTTATTTTTTCGCCAATGCACAATATTGGTGTAATACCATGATTGAAGGCAATTTCCAATTTCTTTCTGATCATTTCGTTGGTCTCTCCCATAGCTCTTCTTTCCGAGTGTCCCACGATAACAAATTTGGCTCCAAGATCTTTCAGCATGGGAGCGCTGATCTCGCCGGTAAAAGCGCCCTTTTCTTTGTCCGCCATATTTTGCGCCCCCAAAAAAAGATTCTTCGGATAATCCAATTTTAAAAACGGGTGTAAATACAAAAAAGGCGGGCAGATCAAAATATCTGTATTCTTGAGTCCCTTGGCCGAAAGTCTCGCAGCATTAAATACTTTTTTGGCTTCTTCTAGGGTTTCCGGGCTCATTTTCCAATTGGCAGCCACTATATTGCGCTTTTTCATCTCCTTATTATACCCTAAATTTCCTCCCAGGAAAGAATTTCATATTGGTCGGAAGTCAAGGGGAAAGAAGGAGGCGGGCCGTAGAGCAAGTTGGCGTCATAAATAATATTTCTATCGCAGTAGCCATTGCCGGAAGTGCCGCCGCAATACGAACTGCCGGCATAAGCAAAACCGTAACGCACGTTTGTCGCTATCATTCCGTAGAGCATAATTGAATTTCTGGTGTGGTAAGGCGAGCAATCGCTTTCATAAAAATATCTCCCCACTCTGCCGTTTTGGGAAACCAGAGCCGCGTCAATGCGCAAATCTGTATCGGAAACCATGCCCACATTTATGTTGCCCTGAGAAATAAGAGCGATCACGTCAGTGCCATCATAGTTTGTATAAGTTAAATCATGATTAACATTCAGTTGCGGCCTATTAGCCGGGTTATCCGGGAAACGGCCGTTGGCAATAGTCACTCTGGCGCTATTTATGGATCCTTCCACCCAAAGGTTATCTTCCACAAAAATCAGTCCATTTGCCGGTATCGCGTATGTGCCGACTGCAGAAGTGTTGTTGACGCTCCAAATCCCCCAGCCCGTTTGGTTGTAGGCATTGCTACAATTATTGTCGTTATACTGAGAAGTCACTTTGCGAATAGTAAAAGTGTCATCTGTATTTAATACAATCCGATACCCTTGCGCGCCAGAAGAGGCAAAATATCGCCCCGCCGCCTGAGCGTCTGCTTTCATGGTTGCAAGATCGTTGGTCAGTCCGGTAAAGTCCACCGCCGGTACCGGAAATTGCCTACCAACTTCAAAAACATCGGGGCGGGCGGGTACCGGGTTTGGCGGCAAAGGATCAGTTGGAGCGGCATGGGTATGGACAGCAAATTCATTGTTGCCGGTATGATCCGGGTCATTATAGGAAGTCAGAGCGCTGGTGATAATATTGTGAGTGAAGCCGTCAAAGCGAATGCCTTGGTTTGAATGAATGGGACCAAAAACTTCTGTCCCTTCTCCGAAGCGCATGAAGTCGTTGGCCGCAACGGCATATTTGGCCAAAGAGGGTATCGCCATTTCCGATCTTATGGTTCTTGAAATAGCAGAACCGGCCGGAGTGCCGGTTGATTCCACACGGACCTTGGTTGAACCTATGATCGGTGATGTGATATTTAAGCTGTACTGTCCAATCACGTTGCCATCCTTGTCGTAAACATCATGAATATAGGGCCCGGGCCCTAGGGTACCATCTTGAAAATCAGTATGGTCGTGAGCCAAGTGCCACCTATAATAATCAACACCGGATTCGGCTAGTTGAATCGCTCTTTCTCTTACCAAAAGTTCGCGGTTGGCCTGCATAGTGATCCGAGCCCAATTTATAATGCCGCCGATAATAATAAGGGCCACAGCAGAAAAAATCATGATGGGCACCAGCAGCTGGCCTCTATTAATTTTCAATTTAAAATTTTCAATTTTCATTAAATTTCCAATATATTAATTATCAAAGATTATCCTTCAAGTTGCGCAAAAACACTTGGCTCGTAGCTATGACTGGCCCCAAAGACCTGTTTGGATCTTTTTCAATTTTAACGGTAATGCGGACCAATCTTATCTGAGTAATCTGCACTGGCTGCAAAAGAGGGGCGCTTTCGCCGTTGTAGTTTGAATCAAAATATTCAAAAATAGGGTCCGGGCCGTTATTCATGTCTCTGACCAAAATAACAACCTCTTCATTGCTGGGATCATAAGTGAGAGGCGTGCCGGACGGTTTTATCACCCCCCTTTTTAGTTCAGTACCTTGCAAAAAATATCGGACCTGTTCTTTCAGGGCGTCATCGTCAATATTTACAAAAAACGAAATGGTGCTTGTGCCTGCCACAGATACGGGATATGAGCCCAAAGAAGACGGGGAGGCGCTGCGTAGCTCCCTGACTATGCTTTTAAGCAGACGCCGCGCATCCGATTGGGCGCTTAGATTTTTTTGGGCGTTTGAATTAAAAGAGAAAATGCTACTGCCAAAATTGAAAACAGCAAAGAAAATAGCGATAGCGATCCCCATGGCAACCAATGTTTCCACCAAAGTAAAAGCTCTTTTGTTGAAAATTTTTATCATGGTGATAATAAAATATCTTGAATCTGCCAATCAGAGCCGACAGTCAAAGGGTCAACAACTTGGCTGATGAAGCCGGGAGCTTGCACTTCCAGGCGATAGTTCTGCAACTCCAAATTTGAAAACGTAGCCTGTCCGGGGGGAATACAAGAAGAAGAAAAAGATATAACAAAGTCAGAAACATTGGGAGTAAAGTTTTGGTCTGCGGTGCTTAAAAATATTTTATAACGGATATATCTGTCTCCATCATGCAAAGGGTTTATATTGTTGTCTGTGATGGTATAAAAACTGCCAGCTGTGCCGTCCGGTCCCAAGAAATTCCAAGTTGTAGTGGCTATATTTTCCAAAGAAGTGGCAATTTGAAATTTGACCGAGCCAGTTCCAGTCTCAAGCGGCTGATCTGTGGGAGAAATCTCAGCCTTGCTCCAATTTGCTGGAGCGCCAGCGTCAAAGATGGAAGAAGTGAGCGCTCCTGCGGCCACGTAAGCGCCTAGAGAATTTACAAGTTTAAGTTCCCCTGCGGGATCATTTACTTCAATATTACCGTCCGAAGAGTGGTAGCGAGCAGGGTCGGTAAAGTTGAGTTGTCCAGAACCGCCTGACCAGTCGGTTTGTCTCAGATAGCCCTGATCGGTGACAAGAGTTTGATCGTAAGTTCCTCCGGTTAAAGAAACCGTAGCTCCGGAAATGGGCAGGCCAGTTGAAGCGTCTTTGACATTCACCAAAAGAAAAGCCGGGCTATCCAGAGAAATTACGAGATCAACGTTTTGATTGGAGTCAGGTAAAACAGAAATCGGAGAGATTGGGTTGGTGCCGGCAAGATAAAACCCCCCATCAGTCAAGAAAGAAAATACATCCCATTCCACATCGGAAACATTTTTAATGCCGGATGAATCGGTGCTGAAATTGCCGGTCCATTTATAGACATTGGGAGCGGTTCCGATTAGTTTTGTGCCATTTATAGTAAAGGGCACATTGGGCACTTGGGCACAAGTGTTAGTGATGGTGCGAACATTTATTGCACTCGTCCGGTCAATAATAAAAGAAATTTGTGTCAGCTGTTGGAGTATTACGCTGGCATCAAGCTTGAGAGGATTGGGATTATCCACCGAAGCGGCATAGGTGCGGTCTTCCGTATAGCCGCTTTTGTTTGCGATAATGCGATAAGAATTGAGAGCCGGCGGCGCATCAACGATGGCCAGAAGACCGTTGTTGTCGGTAGTTTCGTCGATGTCCACCCCGACCGACGAGTTTTCTACATGCACATCCGCCTGAGGCACCGGATCGCCATTGGCATCAAAAACTCTCACAAACAAAGCTCCGTTAGTTGAAGCCGTTTCCAAATTTTTCGGAGAAATGTTTGAAACTGCAGAAAAACTCAGAGGATTTTTGCACGTCTCGCAAGAAACAGTGATTTGCACCTTCTTGTAATCCGCCGGAGAAAGATCCTTCGGCGAGCCATTGACAGTGCTGTCAAACGGATCGTCAATATTGCGGATTACTCTGGTGATGCTAAACTCCCGCCCATCTATTGTGGCTACTGAAGCGGCAGAGAGCACCCCCATCGGTATGCCGCTTGGCAAACCGACATCTGCATAAGAAAGGTTGCGGATCAGTTCAAATTCGCTGTTGATCAAATCCACCGCCGCCACTTTGTCGCGAGAAGCGGAGATAAGCAAGGTAACCGATAAAAATCCCTGATAAATAGACATTGCAATTATAGCGAAAATAGCCGCCGCCACTATGACTTCTACCAAAGAAAATCCCCTATTAAATTTTAATTTACTGGATAGCATCTACGAGAGAATATGTTGGTAACATCATGGCAATAGCGAAAATACCAACAGCGATACCTATCAGAACCATGAGGAACGGCTCTATGATGGTTGAAAGATCTTTGGTTTTTTGGTCAACTTCGGATTCATAGTAGGTAGCAATGTTATCCAACATTTCGGTCATTTTGCCGGTCTCCTCTCCGACTGCGAGCATCTCCCCCACAAAAACAGGGTATAGGTTTTTGTTTGAGTTGGAGAGAGAAGCGGACAAGAGTTCCCCGACTTCCACTTGTTTGGCGGCACCGTTAAGTAAATTTTTAAAATAGTGGTTTTGGAGCACATCGCTCGTAATGTTTAGAGCCGAGACAATGTCCACTCCAGAAGAAATGAGTGAAGAGAGAGTTCTGGAAGTGCGGGCGGCATTTATTTCTTTGGCCATGGTTTTTATCATGGGCAAGTGCAGAGTAATCGCATCTAACATATACTGGCCCCTTTGGGTTCGGAGGCCTGCAACAAAACCAAAAATTATTGCCAAAACAGAACCGAACGTCAGCAAAATATTGACCCTTAAGAAATCGCTGATGGCGATTATTATCCTAGTTGGCAAGGGCAAGGTGATATTCAAACCCTTAAAAGTTTCCGTCAAAGTCGGCACCATATAAACCATGAGCACGATGCCGATAACCACCATGACAGTTATGATGACCGCCGGATAAATCATGGCTCCCTTTATTTTTTTGGAGAGAGTATAAGATTTTTCCAGCTGGTCGGATATAATTCGCAGAGAGTCGGAAAGTTTGCCAGATTCTTCGCCCGCTTTCACCATGGAAACAAAGAGGCTGGAAAATATATCCGGGCGCGCTTCCAGCGCTTTTGACAATGTCTCTCCGCTATTGACAGAAGTGTTGATGGATTCAAGCACAGTGATAAGGTTTTTATTTTTTGATTGTTTTTGCAGAACCGAAATGGCCCGGGAAACCGAAAGCCCGGCCTCTATCATGACCGCCAAATTTTTGGCGAAAGTTATGACTTCCTGCGATTTGATTCTTTTCCCAAACAAGGAAAATCTGAACGGCAATTTTTTTGATCCAACCTCTTCCGCAGAAAGTATGGATCCGCCTTCCCCTCGCACCGCCGCGTAAAGCGCCGCTTTGTCCGCAAAGTCTCTGGTCTCTTCCCTCTCCTCCCCGTCTTTTATATATTTGTATTTATATAGTGGCATTTTAAAATTTTTGAATTTACTCCGACACCACACGCAAAACTTCCTCAATGGTAGTGAGGCCTTGGGCGGCTTTGAAGACGCCATCTTCAAGCATTGTAAGCATGCCTTCTTTTTTGGCTTGCAGTTCTATATCTTCGGTGGTAGAGCCCTTGATAATCAAATCTTTGATGGCAGTGCTAACATTGAGCACTTCATAAATGCCGATGCGACCTTTGAAAGCGTCTTCGCCGGCGTCTTTTTCCGGCCTGAAGAAAGGCACGTTTTCCCAGTCATCATTTTTACCTATAATTTTTTCTTCTCTCAGAGCATCCAAAACTACATCCAAGTTTACCGCTTTTGATATTGACTGGATTTCGGCTTTAGAAAGATAGTATTTTTCTTTTTTATTTGAAAGTTTCCTGACCAACCTTTGAGCGATAATGGCGTCAATGGTGGAAATGAGCAGGAACGGTTCGACTTTCATATCGATCAATCTTGGCACCGCCCCGGCAGCTGAGTTGGTGTGCAAGGTTGAGAGCACCAAGTGTCCAGTGAGAGACGCATTAATAGCCAGAGATGCCGTTTCCCCATCTCTAATTTCGCCGACCATTATAACATCCGGATCTTGACGAACCAAAGTGCGCAGACCGGAAGCGAAAGTAAGCCCGATTTCCGGTTTGACTTGGGTTTGATTGACCCTTTTCATTTGATACTCAACTGGGTCCTCAATGGTGGAAATGTTGACATCGGCCGTATTTAGAATATCTATCATGGTGTAAAGAGTGGTTGATTTGCCGCTACCAGTCGGACCAGTGGTTAGGATCATGCCAGTCGTATGCTGCAATACTTTGTGCAAAAGTTCCAAACCTTGGCCATGAAAACCCAATGATTCCAAAGTAAAGCCGGAAACAGATTCGCGCAAAAGACGCATCACGATTTTTTCACCATAATAAACCGGCAAAGTGGAAACACGGAAAGAAACTTTTTCGCCATTCATGTCAATTTTGAAACGACCGTCTTGAGGCAATCTTTTTTCGTCCAGCCGCAGATTTGAAAGCACTTTGATGCGTGCCGCGAGTGAGTGGCCGATGTGTTTTGGCAGCACCATAGCGTCGTGCAAAATGCCGTCAATACGATACCTGACCAAAATCTGGTCCTCCAAAGGCTCTATGTGAATATCGGAAGAATTTTGAATGATAGCGTGTTTTAAAAGCGTGTCTACGATTCGCACCACCGGCAACTCTTCAGCCAGTTTTTTAAGGTCGCCAGCCGAAGCTTCTTCTCCGGGCGATTTTTCAGCAATGGTTTTTATCTGATCAGCTTCTGTTTTTATAATGTCGCCAAAATCATCTTTGAGATTTTTTTGGTACTGGATCAGGACGCTGCGCATAGATTCGGAATCAGTGAGCCGCGGCAAAATTTTCAAACCGACTTTTTTCTTTATGGAGTTAAGAGCTTGCAGGTCATCGGTATCCAACATGGCTACTTCAAGCGCATCGTCTTTCTTCTCAAAAGCAACAATATTGTGTTTCCTGGCAATTGGTTCCGGCACTAAATTTAAAATGTCCCGATTTAAGGTTTGCCCTTTCAAATTTATAAAAGGAATGCCAAGAATATAAGCTTGGATGCGCCGCAGATCGTCATCAGAAAACTTGCCCTTAGAAATAAGCACATCAGACATCGGTTTCTTTTTTGACTTGGCTTCTTTTTCCACCTCTTCCGCTTCCGCCTTGGAAATAAGCCCGGCGTCAATGATGAAATCTTTTATTTGTGAATCTTCTACATGCATAGCGAAGATCCATTATATCAAAAGTAAAAACAATAATATAAATTATTTGTTTATAAAAATTTATCAACAACCAGACTTGACTTTAACAAGCGGTTTGCATATACTTTAATTGTGCTTGTGGGGCGTCAGCCCTATTCGGCTAATACATAAGCCGAAGGCAGGCATAACAAAAAACCCCGCTTGCGGGATTTTTTGTTTCTATTTTTTAATCTTCGTCTGGATTACCTTTCATTGTCGTAAAAAATCTAGTGTCTCTATATTTGTTTGTAGTCCAGTCTGGTATAACACTCCAAAAATGAATATTTCCATTATCACCAATTTTTCTTAAAATAACTTTTATTTTCCTGCCATCAATAATAGCAATTATTCCCCAATATTTTACTGATTTTGTTTTTCTAACTCTCTTTTTTCTTTCTTTTACTTCAAACTCTTTTATGGTCTCTTCAAATTCTTGATGTGTGGTTGATAATTTTATAAGTTTGACGGCTAAAGGCAAAAGTTTGAATCTCAATATTTGAGAACTTTTTTCTCTTTCCGATCTTGAACCTTTGAATACAAGGTGGTTAAACCCTTCAGCCGAAAAAGTTATCTCTTCATTCAGAGCTGGCGAAAAAATTTTTCTTATTTCCAAATAAAAAGAAGAAGTATTTTCTTTTAATTTTTCATAATTTGAAAAATCTTCCATAAAAAAGTTTGATCAAGATCTTATACACTTTGGGTTGGGTTTTGATTTCGAGACCTGGACCGCATACCGGAAATAAGATATTTTCTTGGATTTTTATCAAGGTCAATGAAGTCGTCGGCCGCTTCAATGAGGCGGGCTGAGGTTGATTTGCCGAAAGAAGCCACCTCCACTTGGCAACCCACGTTTTTCAAAAATTCCACCAGCGGCACGAAATCGCCATCGCCGGTCACTAAAATGACTGCATCCAATTTAGGAGCAAGCTTAATGGCATCTACCGCGAGCCCGACATCCCAATCCCCTTTTTTGGCTCCACCGGCAAACACTTGCAGGTTTTTGGTTTTGGTTTCAATGCCGATTTTTTCCAGCGCTTCAAAAAAACTTTTTTCTTCGCCCGACTCAGTGGTAATGACATAAGCCACCGCCCGAGTAAGCGAACGACCGGAAAGGCCTTCTTTGACTACTTGGTCAAAATTAACTTTGGCGCCATAAATATTTTTGGCGCTGTGATAAAGATTTTGGGTATCAATGAAAATGCCCACGCGTTGGTTTTTGTGTTTAATAACTGACATAAAATTAGCTTAGAGCTTGAAGCATTAAAAAATATTTCAAACTGATTTATTAAAAATTAAGAAGTCTTTTTGAGGCCCAACTTCTTAACAAGGCTATTATACCTTTTTGTATCTTTTTTCTCCAAATATTTCATATGGGCCTTTCTGTCCGCCACCAACCCCAAAAGGCCTCGGCGAGAGTGCTTGTCTTTTTTGTTTTTTTTCAAATGGGACGCCAAATCATCAATACGGCGAGAAAGTACCGCGATTTGCACCTCCGGACTGCCGGTATCTTTATCGTGCATTTTGACTTCCTTTATGATTCTTAGCTTTTTGTTCTTGGTAAGCATTGCCCTGTAAGCATAGCATAAAGCCCATTTTTTTGCAACATCCCCGTAATTTGTATATAATCGAGCACAGATTCAGTAATTCACTCAAAGGAGAAAAAACTTGCTAGGAAAGTATCTTAGCCCAGGGCTTATCACTGCTGGCAAATTTTTGGAACTGCTGGCAAAAAACACGCAGACCAGTCATCGATTCACAAAACCGATAGATCTGGTTTATATAGGAACTTGCTCTGCCGGCAAGAGCAAGCGGCCCAGGCCTCACACAACCAACGAGATCGGGCAACTTTCGAGAAATTACTTCAAAAAGGTGCCCGCAAAATCTGTGGTGCTCGTTATAAGCGAGTGTTGCGGACAATACAATAAAGAGTTCCAGAGGGATCTTCGGCGCGAACACCCAAAGACAGAATGGATTTTCCCGGAGCATTTTGACTACTTTGGAACCGCAGAGATCCCAAAAATTTTGAGTGACCTTGTCAAGGCAGGGTTATTGCATTAAATCTGTGTTTTTAGAAGCTGCTTCTGGTGTTTTCAGAAGCAGCTCTTTTTGTTTATTTATATTTTGCGACGTTAAAAGGTGTTAAAATAGAAAGATGGCGCAAGATTTAGAACAACTTAAAAGGCAGTTTTTGGAATATGTGGAGATTGAGAAGGGCCGATCGTTAAAAACGGTTGAGAATTACAATCATTATCTTTCGGTATTTTTGAACCAAACCAAAGCCAAAAAACCAAGTGAAATCACAGATAATGTAGTGAGAGAATTTCGTCTTTGGCTCAACCGACAGCCGCTCACAAATTTAGGAAAACCTAAAGAAACATTGGGGCGTAAAACTCAAAATTATTATTTGATCGCCATCCGCGCTTTCTTAAAATACATGGCTCGGCAAGAAGTCAAAACCTTGCCGTCAGAGAGAATAGAGCTGGCCAAAGTGCCAGAGCGATCGTTGGATTTGATAACCGAAGCGGAATTGCAAAGATTATTGGAATCCGCCAAAGGAGCTGAACTAAAAGATTTGCGCGACCGCGCCATTTTGGAATTGCTCTTTTCCACCGGTCTGCGCGTTTCCGAGCTCTGTTCCCTCTCTCGCGACATAAATCTTTCTTCGGACGAGCTTTCTATTAGAGGCAAGGGTGGCAAGGTGCGGGTAGTTTTTATATCCGATTACGCCAAAAAAGTTTTGAAAGAATATCTAGCCAAAAGAAAAGACATGGACGATTGCCTGTTTGTCCAACTTTCCAAAAACGGCAAGGTGCAAGAAAAAAGGAAGAAAGGTTTGGCCCTTACCCGCCGTTCAATTGAAAGAATTGTAAGATACTATGCCATCAAGGCCGGCATCTCCAAAAAAGTTACTCCTCATGTGATCCGCCATGTTTTCGCCACCGATCTTCTTTCAAACGGCGCCGATTTGCGTTCTGTGCAAGCCCTGCTTGGCCACGCCAACATCGGCACTACTCAAATTTATACCCACGTCACCGACAAACATCTGCGCGACATCCACAAAAAATTTCACAATAAGAAAAGTTGATTCCAAAAGCCTTTTCGGTTAGACTGATTTTCGTGCCATACGAAGTTAAAATAAAAAAATTGCCCAAGTCGGAGGTGGAGATGGAGGTGTCATTGCCTTCTGATTTTTTGGTTGCCGGCCGGAAAAAAGCCCTGGGATTATTTACTAACTCTTTGGAAATTTCCGGCTTCAGAAAAGGCCATGTGCCGGAAAATGTGGTAATTGAAAAAGTTGGCGAAGCCGGACTTTTGGAAGAAGCCGTAAATATTTTAATTAAAGAACACTTCCCAAAAATTGTAGAGCAAGAGAAGTTGGATATTTTGGGTCAACCAAAAATTTCCATAACCAAATTGGCTTTGGGCAACCCCGTTGAATTTAAAGCAGTTTTTGCTGTCATGCCTGAAATAGAATTACCGGATTACAGAAAGATAGCAGCTAGTAGTCAGAAATCAGTAGCCAGGGAAGAACCTAAAGCAGAAGAAAAAGAGATAGAAGATGTGCTTTTGCAGATAAGGAAAAATAAAGCTCATTTTGATTATCATAAAAATAATCCCGAGGACAAAGGACATAATCATACTGAAATCAAAGACGAGGATTTGCCGCCTCTTGATGATGAGTTGGCCAAAGAGGCTGGCAATTTCAAGGATTTAAACGAGCTCAAAGAAAAAGTCAGGCAAAATATTATAGAAGAAAAAAAAATCAGAAATACGGAAAAAAAGAGAGCCGCTATAATGGAAGGGCTTGTTAAAAATACCAAAATTGATTTGCCGGAAATTTTGGTGGCAAGCGAGACAGAAAAATCTCTGGCTCAAATGAAAAATGATGTTGAGAGGATGGGCGGAAAGTTTGAGGACTACCTTTCACACGCCAAAAAGAGTGAAGAGGATTTGAAAAAAGATTTGAAAGAAAGTTCGGAGAAAAAAGCAAAGATTCAGCTCATCTTTAACAAAATAGCAGAAGTGGAAAAATTGGAGCCAAACAAGGAAATTTTGGAAAACGAGGTCAAGCAAATAATGGAGCATTACAAAGACGCTTCCGAAACTTCTGCTCGCATTTACGTCGCCACTATTTTGATTAATCAAGAAGTTTTGAAGCTGTTGGAGAAAGAATAACCTCACCCCTTACCCCTCTCCTAGGCGCAGGAGAGGGGAAACATATCTCATACATCCGTATTTCTATAATTTTTTTTATTTCTCCCTTCCCCTGCATCTAGGGGAAGGGCCGGGGATGAGGTTGTTTTTTCGAAAGATTTTGTTATCATAGTCAACATGAAAAAACAAGAGCAAAATTCAATACTGGTGCCGACGGTGATAGAAAAGACCCACCAAGGCGAGCGGGCTTATGATATTTATTCACGGCTTTTGAAAGACCGGATTATTTTTTTGGGCGGCCCCATTGAGGACACTATGGCCAACCTCATCATCGCTCAACTGCTTTTCCTGCAATCCGAAGATCCCAAAAAAGAAATTTCACTCTACGTGAACTCCCCCGGCGGCTCGGTCACCTCTACATTGGCCATCGTTGATACCATGAAATTTATAAAACCGGATGTTTCCACTTTTTGTGTCGGTATTGCCGCTTCTGGCGCTGCTTTGGTGCTTTCGGCCGGCGCCAAAGGCAAAAGATTTATTTTGAAAAATGCCGAAGTAATGATTCATCAGCCGATGGGCGCCACTGAAGGCCAAGCCACCGATATTGCCATTACCGCCAAACACATTTTGAAAACCAAAGAAAATTTAAACAAAATGCTCGCCGAGAACACAGGTCAGCCGCTTTCTAAAATAGAAAACGATGTGGAACGCGATTTCTTCATGTCCGCCGATGAAGCTAAACGATATGGCATAGTCGATAAGATACTATAAATCTATATGAGGCGGAGCTCCCCTCTCTTAATGTAAGAGAGGGGTTTGGGGGTGAGTTAGTAGACAAAATTCTCTAATTTTGTATAATACTTTTATTAGTATTAAAAATAGTAATTTCGTTAGATAATCGGTGAAGGATTAATGAAAAAAACCAAAAATGTCTTTGTTTTCCAACAAAATCAATCATAAACCTCTCGCCGCTTAAAACTGAAGCGGAATTACAGCAAAATATATGTCATTAAAATTAGCGGTGCTGCTCGCTGGCCTCGCGTCACTCGTCGGTATAGCTTTCGGTTATTTCCTGCGCTGGATTATTTCTTTGGGCCAACGCGGATCGGTGGAACTTCGAATCAAGCAGATGGAGCTCCACGCCAGAGAAGAGGCCAAAAAAATAGTTGAGGAGGCCTCCGCCAAAGCCGAGGAAACAGCCAAGGAGAAAAGAGAGGAATTTAAGGAAAGAGAAGAAAAAATCCAGAAAACGGAGGACCGCCTGATCAAAAAAGAAGAGTTTTTGGATAAAAGGCAGTTGGATATAGACAAGGAAATCGAACAGGTTAAGGAAAAAGTTTCTGAAATAAAAGCAATAAAAGAAAGAGCAGACACCCTGGAAAAACAGAGGTTCTCTGAGCTGCAAAAAGTTTCAAACCTGACGGAGGAAGAAGCCAAAGAAGCATTGTTAAAAGAAGTGGAAAGAAAATCCGAAGAAGATATCGCCGTCAAAATGCAAAAACTGGAAAATGCCAGTGGGGAAAAAATAGAATCAAGGGCCAAAGAAATATTGACTTCTTCAATCCAAAGGCTGGCCAATTCGGTTTCTTCCGAAGTTTTTTCCACTACGGTAGCTATTCCTTCTGATGAAATTAAGGGTAAAGTTATAGGCAAAGAAGGCCGCAATATCAAAGCATTTGAAAGAGCTTCAGGCGTGGAGGTCATCGTTGATGACACCCCGGGACTTATCACTATCTCCTCTTATGATTCCGTCCGCAGACAAGTGGCCAGAGTAGCCCTTGAAAATCTTATTCAGGACGGCCGCATCCAGCCGGCCAAAATTGAAGAAATGGTGGAGAAAGCCAAACAAGAAATAAACCAAATCACCAAAGAAAAGGGCGAGCAAGCCGCTTATGAATGTGGTGTCTTCAATCTGGATCCAAGAATTATAAGCATCTTGGGCCGGCTGCATTTCCGCACTTCCTACGGCCAAAATGTTTTGCAGCACTCCATAGAAATGTCGCATATCGCCGGCATGCTGGCGACCGAAATAGGCGCCAATGTGGC
>CAYQUJ010000015.1:0-1812 GCA_964420745.1 uncultured Candidatus Saccharibacteria bacterium
CTTGGTGTAGGTGGTTTGGGTGGCAATCAAAACATCCGGGCGCACCGCTTTTATCAAACTCCATTTTGGATCTTTAAGCTCTTTAACGAAAACCAAATCAACATATCTGAGGTGCATGAGCATTTCCACTCTTTCCTCTTGCGGCACTACTGGCCGTTCCGGACCTTTTCGATACTTTATTTTTGCATCGCTGTCCAATCCGACTATCAAAAGATCTCCGTGCTTTTTTGCTTCCCGTAAATATCTGCCGTGGCCGACATGGATCATGTCAAAAGATCCTTGAGTAAGAACTATTTTCATACCAAGATACTTACAATGCTCTATGAGGCTTTTGATTTTTTTATAATCAGTCAGCGGTTTGCCGCTGGAACCCAAGTGGGCAAAAGCCCCTTTGTTCATAAATAACGAGTTGTTTTTCATGTGGCTATATTATTCGTTTTTTGTTTTCTTGGCAAGCTTTGTTTATAATGGGAAAACCATGAATACCCCGAGAATCAGTTTGATAGTCGCCGTTAGCAAAGAAAAGCGCGCCTTGGGTTTTCAAAATAAGCTGTTATGGAAAATTGAGGGCGATTTGCCGAGGTTTAAGAAATTGACCACCGGACACGCGATCATTATGGGCCGCAATACTTACCTATCGATCGGCCGGCCTCTCCCCAACCGCACAAACATCGTAGTGTCGCACACTGGGACTGTTGATACGCCTGCAGCCGAAAATTTGATAGTAGTGGACTCCATAGACAAAGCATTGGCTGCGGCAAAAAATTTGGAAAAAGAAGAAATTTTTATTATCGGAGGCGGCATGGTTTACGCTTCAACTATCGGCTTGGCCGACAGACTCTACTTGACAGTAGTGGATGACGAGCCCGAAGCCGACACATTTTTCCCCGATTATTCCGACTTTAAAAAAGAAATAGAAAAAGAGGACCACGTAGAGCACAGTCCCCCTTTTTCTTACATTATTTTAGAAAAATAATTACCCCTTCACTTCCACCCACACATACTTTTCTGCTGAAAAGTTGCGCGGGCCCGCCTCGGCTCCACGCCTCCGGCCGGTGGAAGTGCGATTCAACGCACTTCCACCCCCATTGACCTACAAGTACCAGCGATGATTTTAACAGCAGCTTCTAGGTCATTGGCATTTAAAGTTGTTTGCGGGTGATAGTACCCACTTTTTGAGCCGGCGGTTTGCCGGCGCCTTTTTCAATGCCCAGCGCTTTCAAAATAAGGCTGGAAGCCGGAGGAGTCTTGAGAATAAAATCAAAAGTGCGGTCTTCGTAGACGTTTATTTCGGCCGGCACCACGCCATCCATGCCTTTGGTAGCATCATTGAATTGTTTGACAAACTCGCCAATATTTATACCAGCCGGGCCAAGCGCTGTGCCTACAGGAGGCGCCGGCGTCGCTTTGCCAGCTACTATCACCAATTTTATTTTTTTTGTTATCTTTTTTGCCATATGCGCTAATTTACCTTAAATCTTTTTGACTTGCAAGAAGTCCAGTTCCACTGGCGTTTCTCGGCCAAACATCGGCACCAAGATTTTGACTTTGCCTCTCTCCTCATCCACTTCTCCGACCCGGCCTTCCAAATCCTTGAATGGTCCGTCTACAATCTTCACCGCGTCATCCAACGATAAATCAATATTGTGTTTTACTTTTTCTGAGCTCATGCGCTTGAAAAGATCCTCCACTTCTTTGGGATCAAGCGGCACCGGGAAAACTCCGGAACCGACAAAGCCGGTTACCCGCGGAGTATTGCGGACCACGTACCAAGAATCGTTATCCAAAACCATATCCACGAGAACATAACCC
>CAYQUJ010000015.1:1822-15248 GCA_964420745.1 uncultured Candidatus Saccharibacteria bacterium
CGCGTTTTCGTAACCGGAATAGGTGTGGATGGCATACCAATTGCGACCTTCTTGTATTTGTTGTTTGCTCATTTTTTATATAAAGAAATTTAAGATCCTGGAAAATATGAAATCGAACAGGCCTAAAAAGAGCGCTGTCAGCACGGAAATAATAATGACGACCACCGAAAAAACAATGGATTGCCGGCGCGTCGGCCAGTTGACGTGCGAAAGCTCTCCTTTGGTCTCCCTCAAATAATTTGTGATTGACATAGTGTTTCTATTAAAAAACCCCTTGCGGGGTTTTTCTTATTAAATTGTAATAATAGTATACACGAAACAAAATTCTTGTCAATAACCATTTTATTTAATCTCGTATGTAATGCTGATGTCCGAAGTGATCTTGGTTTCGCCAGTTGGCAACTCGGCCCTGGCGGGAGCGATTGATGAGGTCATCATATCACCGCCCTTGCCCTCAGCGTAATAAGGTATCGGATAGTTGCCGTTTTCATTGAAGTACATGATGTCACCCAAGCGCACCCCGAGCTGTTTAGCCAAAACTTTTGCTTTTTCCTTGGCTTCGTTGATAGCATCTTCCCGCGCTTGCGCCACATATTTTTCCCGATCATCAACTGTGAATTCCAACCCGCTAATGTTGGAAACATTAACCGCCCCTATTTTGGTCACCAAATCCGCCGCCTTTTCGGTCTCGCGCACTTTGACAGTAACAGTTTGGCTGACCTCGTAACCTTTCAAGACATTTTTACCCGGAGGGCAGATCGCTCCAACCATCTGGATGCAGTATCGCTCTTCCCACTCGTATTTCGGATAAACATTGTAGTTGGTAGTTTTTATATCTTTGTCTTCCACTCCGGATTCACGCACTGCCGAGAGAGCTTTGCTAATTTTCTGGTCCAATTTTTCCTGGGCCTGTTTTACGGTATCCCCAACTTCGGTGACTGAAAAATCGAATGTTGCAATGTCCGGTATGGCATAAGCTTCTCCCTTGCCGGAGACCGAAATGGTTGATTGCGGATAAACTTCCCGGCCAACGTTCGGCAATCTTTTGAGGTCGGCGATAACTTTTACCAAAAGGAACAAAGAGAAAAGCACCAGGGCTATTGAAACCCATTTGGATATTCTTTTTCCCCCTTCTTCTCCTAAAACTTGATTAAACATATTTATTTAAATTAACTGCTAAGGCCAGTATTTTAGCATCTTTCACTCACACAAATCAAGCAAGTTTTCAAACAAACAAGCAACAGTAAGCGGGCCCACGCCTCCCGGCACTGGTGTAATAGCTGAAACTAAGGGTTCTACTTCATTAAAATCAACATCCCCCACTAGCTTTGGTAAGGAAGGTTTTGTTTGTCCGCCCCCCTCTCCTGCATCTAGGAGAGGGGCTAGGGGTGAGGTTTTATTAATCCCCACGTCCACTACCACTTGCTTATTATTTACAAACTCTTTTGTTATTAATCCTGCCTTGCCAACCGCAGAAATCAAAATGTCGCACTCTCTTGTGATCTCAGGAATGTTTTTGGTCTTGCTGTCGCATCTTTCCACTTTTGCTCCCATTTTTTCAAGTTCATCACTGATCGGCCCTCCTGCCAAAATCGACTGCCCGATAACCGCCACTTTTTTACCGGTAACATTTATATTATAAAAATCCAAAAGCGACATCACCGCGCGCGCCGTCGCGGGAGTGACCAGTATTGTGTCAAAGGTCGCCTTTGACACTAGTCCGTCCGCGTCTTTTTCGGTTTTTAACAAATTTATTATTTTTTTGGCATCAAGATTTTGAGGCAACGGCAATTGTACTATTATGCCGTCTATCTTTTCATCATCATTTAATTTATTAATTTCTATAATTAGGTCTTCTTCTTTTATGTTTTCGGAAAATTTGCGCAAAATCACTTTCGCCCCTATGGCTTCACCAAATTTTATTTTATTTTTTATATAAATGTTTGAATCCTCACGATCGCCAACTTGCGCTATAGCCAAAACCGGCTCCCACCCAAGCTTTTTGATTCTTTCCGTCAAGTCCTTTTTTATTTTCTCCCTAACAGGAGCGCCGTATAAAATCATGATATCATTATAGTGATATGAAATGGCAAAAATTGCAAAAAATTGTCTTCGTTGCATTTCTGATTTTAGTCATCGGCTCTATTTCTATTTACGAGATTTTTGGCGCCAATTTTGATTTGGAACAAATAAGGCGATATTTGAGAGGTTTTGGCATTTGGGCCCCGCTTATTTTTATCTTACTCTACACTTTTGGCACTATTTTCATACCTTCCACTCCTTTTATGGCTGTCGCGGGCATTTTGTTTGATTTTAAATACGGCCTTATTTATACGATCATTGGCGGATTTGTAAGTTCCATGATTGTTTTTTTCATATCCAGAA
Source organism: uncultured Candidatus Saccharibacteria bacterium (assembly GCA_964420745.1). Classification (GTDB taxonomy): domain Bacteria; phylum Patescibacteriota; class Minisyncoccia; order Phycocordibacterales; family WO2-35-19; genus CAYQUJ01. The sequence continues at coordinate 4,208 of CAYQUJ010000015.1, forward strand.
CTTTAGGCAAAGAACGGGCTGAGAGTTTGTTGGAACACAAGTATCTAAGGCTGCTCGGGGATTATAATAACAGGTTGGAAACAGGCGCGATTTGGGATTTGATCATTCTGAGGTCCACCCCCATCATGCCGTTTAATGTTTTAAATATCTTGATGGGAGTTTCCAAAATTAAAACCCTTGACTACGCGATTGGCACTTTAATCGGACTTATTCCAAGCAATATTCTCACCGTCTACTTTGGCGATATTATTTCAAAAATGTTTTAAATTTGGCGGCTATTCTTTCTTTTTGCCTTCTTCGCCAAGCACCCGCTCTATATCTTGAACGATTGATTCCAAACTTTCGTCTGACTTTATGACATAACCGACGGCGCCCATGGCCATGACATCGCTGATTTTTTTGACACTGGAAAGGTTGGAGGACACCAAGACCGGCACTTTTGGCAAGTCTTTCATTTCTTGGAGCCTCTTTAAAAATTCGGTGCCGTCCAGTTTTGGCATCATCAGGTCAAGAATGATAAGGTCCGGCTTTTCTTCTCTCAATTTAGTCAAGCCCACTTCCCCATCTTCTGCTTGTATGAGCACGTATTTGTCTTTGGGCAATGCCGCTTCCAAAGTTTTTGAGAAAAATTGATCATCATCTATCACGAGTATTTTTTTCATGCGATTTAGCGAAATCGTGTCGTGCGATACGCCCTTTGGAGCACGACCTTCTTTCTATTTTAATTATAATGAATTAATAATATCATTGTCACAAAGGTATTGTAAAGAAGAAGCTAGTGCCAACTCCTTCCCGAGAAACCACGCCAACATTGCCGCCGTGCGCTTCAGCAATACCCTTGGCAATGACTAGGCCCAAACCGGTGCCTTTGTCTTCTTTGGAAACCGGCGAAATTTTGGCCTGCTTGTAGGTATGGAACAAATCTTTGACGCTATTTTCCGGTACGCCTAAACCATTGTCGGAGACCACCACACACAAAGACGGGATTTTTACATTTATATCCTTGGCTCCAGGAAATACTGAAACTTTTGATTTATCCAAATCTTCGGGAAAAGTTTTTTGGGGATCGTAAGCAAAAGCCGAAATCAAAATGGCTCCGTTCTCCTTGGTAAACTTCAAAGCATTTGATATAAAATTGTTTAAAATTTGTTTGAGAGCTTGCGGATCAAATTCGGCAAATTCCGGCAAATTGACGTCAAAATGAGACTCCAAAGAAATCTTTTTGCTTTCGGCGGAAACTTTGTAAAACATAATTCGGTTTTCTATAAGGTCTTTTATTTTTTCTTTTGTTTTGTTGACCTCAAATTTACCGGCTTGCAGTTTGGAAAGATCCAATATATCGCTCACAAGTTCCAGCATGGAAGCGGAACTTTGGTGAACCATGTTCAAATATTCTTTAAACTCGCGGGAGTCGACCAAAATGGTGCCAGCGATCATCAATTCGATTATTTTTTTGATATTATCCAAAGGCGAACGAAGCTCATGCACAATCATGGAAGTGAATTCTTCCCGCACTTTTATAATTTTTTGTTCTTCGGTCGTTACCACCTCCTGAAGGCGGGTCACCGCCGTTGAAGCTTGATTCACTATTTTATACAAAATAGTCATATCTTCTTCTTTGTACAAACCCTTTTTGATATGAGCTACTGTCAAAACCCCCACTACAGCCCCGCTTATAACCAAGGGGATGTTGAAAAGAGATCCGATTTCTTGCTTCAGTTCATTATCTATAATTATTGCCCCGGACAATTTTTCCTCTATAAGAGAAGAGTTATACTTTTTTTCGGTCAGGGCCCCCAATGAAGCCAACATCCTGTCTTTCATATCATTCAAAAATGATCGGTTGACTGACTTTTCAATATGAAAACTTATTTTCAATTTTTGTTCCGCAATAACCACATAACTAATAGCCGTATAATCTATAAATTGGTGCAGAGAACCGGTAATGAGCCCGAGAATTTCTTCCACATTAAGAGAGTAGCCTATTCTTTCGCCCAGTTCTTTCAAGATGGCGAGTTCATAAAGCCTGCGAGTGGATTCTTCCTTTTCCTTTTTTATCTCTTGCTCGCGCTTTCGGAGTGAAAAATAAAAATAAAAAACCAGAAAAGCTAAAACCGGTAACAGTATTGATAAAGCGGCGCCCAAAATAAGCGCTTGATTCATTTTAGGTATTCATTATGCCTCTAAGAAGTTTGTTGGCGCCGATAACCATGAAAATATAACCGGTGGCAAAACAAATGGTATTTATGACATTAAACCAAACACCAGAGAGCCAATTGCCAATAAATATAGATACAGAGCCCAAAACCACCAAAACCATGCCAACAGCTATATAATTGAGTACCGATCCAAACAGCCCTCCGCCCATTTTTTTGGCGGCTCGTAGCACAAACGATGTGGCTATAATGCCTATAACGATAGAAAGCAATAAAGATAAATCGCCAGCAAAGATAGAGGCGTAAGCCACGCCATCACTGGATATAAGTGTGTCCCTCTCTTGGGCAAACAACTGTAATGGTATCATTAGTCCCAATAAACCTAAAATAGAAACCCTAAACTTGTTCATTGTGGTTTAAATTAGTTTTAATAGACGGGTATTTTTTAAAAATAGAATCGACCGCATTTCTCACAATTTCTCCAGAAAGAGCCACATATTCATCTATTAATTTTTGCAAAACAACTTGTTCCGGACCGGAAACATCAGTCACCACTCCGGCATCAGAAACTGTGATACCGGCCACGTTACGGGCTTTTAGGACAGCGATTTGAGGCCCCAAAATCACCACTTGTTTCTGGATAATTTCAGTCAGCATCGATTTGTAATCTTCTTTTGATGGCTCCATAAAAAATCATTAGCTTTTAGTAACGTTATTATACAGTAGAAAACAAAACTTTGTCCGCTATTGGTGTGGATTATACGGAAACGGATGGTGGCAGCTTTTTGTTTATCTCATCTTCAGCGTGCTCGGCAAAACTGAGAAAATCACTGATGTCTTGAGCGTCCATTATTCTTGGTCGAGTGTCTTTGATACAGAAAACCCCGACCGGCATTTTGCTTTCGCGGTCGTAGAGCGATTTGCCGGCATAAAACCTAACGAACGGACGGCCTTTGACCATCGGATTGTCCACGAAACGGATATCCGCCAAGGTATCTTCAATTATCATTATATCTTGGGACATAAGAGCATGCCCGCAAAATGATATGTCTCTGGGCCCCTGTCTGTTTTCCAAGCCTTGCATGGATTTAAACCACTCGCGATCTTTGTCTACAATGGTGATGGTTGAAATAGGTACTTCAAATCGTTTTATTGCCTCTCTGGTAATACGATCAAATCTTTCTTCTGTGGCCGTGTCTAAAAGATGCAATCCTTCCACCGCGCAAATCCTTTCCTTTTCAAAATTTGGTATTGGCGCTTTTTGCATACTGGCGACAATTATAACAAAAAAATAAGTCTGTCAATATTTTTTGTGTGGATTGCTAAAAAAGAACCGCCCGCGACACCTCAAGGCATCGCGGGCAGATACGGCGAACACGAATTCACTCAGTTCCTTTTCTTACGAGATCGTGGAGAGAAGCCAGAGATGCGATGAGAACAAGCTGCTGCATAGATGTGTCTGTGTTGTGGCAGGAAAATTCAAATCCCCTGTCTTTTTCCATGTAACCGCTTGACGGGTGTAGTCCGCATGCGTCTCCCGGACAATCAACACAAAGCCAACCATTGTTGCTTGAGATAGAGGCGCGGAATGAATACTTGTAAAAATCTTGTATCCTCCCGTCCATCTTTTTCCAGACCGCGCGCATAGCTGAAACCATCTCCGGAATTTCACCCAATCCGCGTTGTCTGAGCCAGGATGCAGTATCTCTGCTGAACTCTCCACTTAAGGACCCGCCATGAGCATCTCTGATGGCCACGGTTTGCAAACAGATCAACTGTGGAAGATCAGATGTGGTTTCAATATCAGGAAACCGCATCATGTCAAGAAGTGTTGAAAGGCTGGCTGAAATTGCAAAAGCTTCAGCATAATCGTAGACGGTTTCCTTGCGTTCACCGCTACAAGACAAGCATTTCCCGTCAATATTATTGTCACGTCCTGTGCCTTTGCAGTAGCGACAAGTTCTGCTAGTCAGTTTTCTAACCAAAGGAGTGGGGATCAAATACTCAAGAAATCCTTTGCTCATGCCGAGAAATTTCAACGAGTTTTGAAATCCGAAATCTTTACCAAACTGACCGCTAAATTCGGTAAATCCAAACTCCATCTTGAAATGGTTGATGATCGGAGCGTCAGTAGAGACAGGCTTAACACTGTTCGCAAAATCCTTGTGGATCCGCAGAACTATTCCTTTACGTTGTCTCCAAGAGAGTTCGTACCAGCACGGTACTCTCTCATAGTGGATCATTTTTATGTTCAAAGTGCTTCTCCTTCCATGTTTGATACTACTCAAAACCTTAAGAAAAGCAAATTTATTCCAATTTCTTAAAATCTTTATTTTTAGGCAAAAAGTTTTCTCTACTAACCACTTTTTTACCAGTTTGTTGCTCAAGTTCCAATCGCGCCTTTTTTGATATGTTGCCACCCCTTTTACCAGCCACGATATTCTTTGGCATTCCAACAGCTTCTATGGTTTCGGCTATTTGGCGAGTTGAAAGTTCTGCCAAAGCTGTAAAAATGAGTTCAGCTTCGCTCATATGATCTCGCAGATTTTGCGTTTTCAACCCCTTTATATTTTTATGCTCTTTTACAGTCAAATCAGACCACTCTTGGTGAATAATGTTAGTTAAAATAGCGTATTCATCTTCTTTTTTAATATCGTGTTCGCTCCAATAATCAGTCAATTTATTTCTAGTTTCCTGGCCCATCATTCTCTGCTGTATCCATTTAGGGCTTCTGCCATGCTTTTGCCAATACTCTCTGGCTCTGTTGAGTGATAACGCCGGATCAGCCATATCTTGCATTCTTTCATAACCAACTTTGGCTAACCATAATTTTATTGGCTCTGCTTTTTTAGATGGTATGGATTGAATAATACGCAGTAAGTGCTCTGGATTTCCAGCCAGTACTTTTCTTAATTTCCCGGTATCTGTCATCATTTCTATCTGGGGACAATTTGTCCCTATGTAACCCCCAATAACTTTATCCCTCTTACGCAATTTTTTTAAATAATCTGTTGGATTAGCAGAATCTGTGAGTACCGCCACAATATCCACCACAGAGAAATACCAAACCTCTTTCCTTTCATCCCAAACCCTACGAACTGGTTTTTGCTCAAAAATAGCCAACTCCATTTTATTTAACTTATTTCCCATACCAAAATCATACCAAACTGGAACCAAAAGTCATTTAGTCTTGAAAAACGATTTCAAAGGGATACATGCCCATGCCGCAACTACCTTGGAGAGTGCCGGCTTCGGAGCTTGGGAGAGAAATATCGGTCAATCCGGAAATCGGTAGATTTTTGCTTATATTTAAACTCGGAATGCGCACCGAAGAAGAGCAGTCAAAAGTGCCATTGGTATTAAATCTCAAAGTAGTGGGCAGACCGGCTTTGGCGTAGCTTGTTCTCGGAATATATCCGCCCTTAACTTTTATTTCTACTATCTGCACTCCATTTTCAACAGTGACATTATTGACCGAACCGGCGGGAGGATTATTTGCCGCGTTGGAACTGCTTTTTGAAAAAACAATGGCGCCACCGATGAAGATCGATGCTACAAGTATAGATGTAATGGTGCTTTTCATGATAATAATGTTTTTCTTTTTTCCCCTCTTAATATAAGAGGGGGCTGGGGGTGATATTAAAAATTAAATACCGGCGAAATCCAACCGATAGCCGCCAGGCTGTTTATGAGATTAAACAGAGCAAACATAATGACAATAAGTCCGGCTGATTTGAGAAATATGCCCTTTTTTGAGCTGTCTTGAATGCTAAAAGAGCTGAAACTGATAAGTGCCAAAACCGGTAGTGTTCCCAAAGCAAATGATAACATGGTGAGCCCCCCGCTCAAAAAACTGCCGGTAGAAAGAGTGTAAATCTGCATTGATTGAGTAAAGCCGCAAGGCAAAAAGAAGGTAGCGATGCCAACTAAAAGAGGTGTCAGAGTGTGATTTAATTTTGAAACACTGAGAGCGCGCTTCGCCAAAAACTTTGGCATAGCCGGCTGAAACCTTTTGGCAAAGTGGGAAACATCAAGCAAGTTAATGCCCAACATAAGCATCACAATACCGATAATAAGATTGAGAATAAAAGTAGCCGAAGCGTTTAAGGTAAAGGCCGCGCCGATCGCCCCTATTGCTCCACCTAAAATAAAAAAAGAAATTATACGGCCGATGTGAAATAGAAGTTGTGGCCTCACTTTATCGTTACTTTTCGCGAATGTGGCAGACATAGACAAGACCAGCCCGCCAACCACAGCCATACAAGTTGAGAGCGAAGCGATAATGCCGATGACGAAGGCCGTGCCATAAGAAACAGAACTCACGCTGACCAGATTTACTATGCCCATTTTTTGGAGAGCGACAAACAATAGAGCAAACAGAAGCGCGATCGGCGCCGCAATTTTAAACTCTTTCCACTTTTTTTCTGTGTGTGATAAGCCAAACATGATTGTTATATTTTTTTAGTTTTTAAACGCAGTGAATTGCCGACCACAGACACCGAAGACATGGCCATAGCAAAGCCGGCAAAAACCGGCGACAAGAGCCAGCCAAAAATCGGATAAAACAATCCGCCAGCGAGTGGGATGCCGACAATATTATATATAAACGCCCAAAACAGATTTTGCTTGATGCCTCGCATGGTTATTTTGGATAGATTTATCGCTTTGACCAATTTTGAAATATCACCGTGCAACAATGTAATGCCGGCGCTTTCAATCGCCACATCGGTGCCGGTCGCCATCGCTATACCGACATCCGCTTGGGCCAAAGCCGGCGCGTCGTTGACCCCATCTCCCGCCATAGCCACTATTTTGCCGGCGTGTTGCAGTTCTTTAATTTTATTTAATTTGTCCTCCGGCATCACTTCCGCCGCCACTTCGTCAATGCCGATTTCTTTTGCAATAAAGTTTGCCGTATTTTTATCATCTCCGGTAAGCATGATTACTTTTATATTGAGCTTGTGGAGATTTTTTATGGCTTCTATCGCCTCGGGCTTTATGGTGTCAGAAACCAAAACCACACCCAAAACTTTTTGCTTTGTCGCCAAAATAACAGGCGTTTTTCCATGAGAAGTTTCTTCTTCGATCAATTTTGAATCAAAAGATAAATTAAGATCCTGTATCAATTTGCTATTGCCGACATAATATTCGGTGTTTTCTATAACGCCCCGCAATCCTTTGCCTTTTATGGCCTCGAAATTTTGAACTGCGACAAGATCAATATTTTCCCTTTTCGCGTAAGAAACAACAGCATGGGCAATCGGATGCTCTGATTTTTTTTCAAGCGAGGCGAGAATGGAGAGGAGTTCGTTATCTGTTTTATCAGAAAAATTCTGAATAGAGGTAAGCTCCGGTTTGCCCTTTGTGAGCGTTCCGGTTTTATCAACTACCACCACATTTACTTTATGAAGTTTTTCCAAAGTGCCAGCATCTTTCACCAATATGCCTGCGCGAGCGCCTTTGCCCACCCCGACAATAATTGCAGTCGGGGTGGCAAGACCGAGAGCGCACGGGCAAGCGATCACCAAAATTCCTACAAAAGAAACCAAGCCGAATGAAAGAGCTTGTGAAAAACCGAGATATTGAGTGCCAACAAGAAGCCATAGTCCAAGAGCCACAAAGGAAAGCGCTAAAACAATGGGCACAAAAACGCTGGAAATTTTATCAGCCAGAGCTTGGATCGGCGCCTTGCTGCCCTGGGCTTCGGCTACCATTTTTATTATTTTAGAGAGCAGAGTTTCTCCGCCAACTTTGGTAGCTTTGAATGTAAATGAGCCTGTAGTATTGATGGTCCCTGAAGCAACATTGTCCCCGATTTTTTTTGAAACCGGCATCGGCTCGCCGGTAATCATTGATTCATCCACAAAGGAAGCGCCTTCAGTAATAATGCCGTCAACCGGTATGGCGCTGCCTGGTTTTACAATAATTAAATCTCCATGCGCCACCTGCCCTACCGGCACTTCAATTTCTTTTCCGTCGCGAACAACCAGAGCGGTTTTGGCTTGAAGGTTCAAAAGTTTTTCTATAGCGTCTCCGGTTTTCAGTTTTGAGCGAGCTTCCAAATATTTGCCGAGAGTTATAAACGCGATCACCACCACCGTCACATCAAAATAGGTTTGGTTGACATTTATAAATTTTTCAAGCTGGGTATTCCAAACAATGACAACAATGCTGTAAATGTAAGCAACAGAAGTGCCGATGCCGATCAGTGTGTCCATATTGGCCTTGCCGTAACGCAAAAATCTATAAACACCCATAAGGTATGGCCGGTCGACAACAAAAATAGCGTAGGTGGCGGAGAGAGGCAAAACATATTTAAAAATATTTTGAAAGACAGCCGACATTTCAGAAACAAAATTAAATTGCGCCAAAATATCGTAAACCATGAAAATAATGCTGAGGGCGGCAAGTACCACTACAGAGATAACTTTCTTCCGCATATTTCCAAGCTCAATAAGCTTTTCTTTTTTTGATTGGTTAATTCCCAAATGTTCGGTATGTTCACTTTTGGACATTCCCATTGATTCTGCCGTGGGCAAGACTAAAGAATAACCGAGTGGCTCTATTTTTTTTGAAATATTTTCCGGAGTTATTTTTGATTCGTCAAAAGAAATTTTGGCCGTTTCGGTGCCAAAATTCGCGTCAGCCGCATCAACCCCTTCCGTCTCTTCCAGTGTTTGTTCAATTATGAAAGCGCAAGAAGCGCAATGCATGCCTTTTACCCGCACACTAATTTGGGTATTATTTTTTGTTGCAATATTATATTTATTGGTAGTGTCCATTTTTGTAATAAAATTTAAATTTTGTTTTAGTGTGCGGGTTTATTTTCTTTTCAGCCGATAAACTTCCAGTATTTCTTTTGTAGCTTTCGCCCCTTTCCCCTTCTCTATTTGCGGCACTACGCAAGAACTCAAATGATTTTCCAGCAAAGCGTCTTCAACCGAGGAAAGCGCCCGCTTAGCAGCTGAAGTCTGAGTAATTACATCAATGCAATAAACTCCCTTTTCTACCATCTCCTGCAATCCCCGCACTTGCCCTTCAATAATACCCAATCTCCTCAATATTCTTGATTTTGGCGTAATCATATAATCCAAGTGTATACCCCCCAGGGGTATTCGTCAAGCAAAAAAAATAAAAGATGGGGATAACTAAAAAATGACCTTTTTAACTTGGGGTGGCTATCCGGTGTCGAGCCGGAACTTGAAGTTCCACAAACTTCCGTGCAGAGCCGCTACACTATAGCCACCATCTTACAAAAGACATTTTTACACAAAAAATGTTTATTTTCCACTAATTTCAAAAAAACCAAAATAGTTCTTGAGCGAGATTCCGGAAGCTGTGAAAGCTGAGGACAAGGAAATTTTTAGTAAAAAATTTCCGTATCGAGCGAGAGAAGCTATTTTGGTTTTTTCCTACCTATAATCCGGCGCTTCTTCCATAATACCAACTTGATGGTTCGCGTAGCGAGCCAGAGCAAAAAGGGCGCTGGAAAGGCGATTGAGGTACGAGAGCGTGTGTTTGCTAATCTCTTTATTTTTTTTATTTTTTTCCGAATCTTCACTTAAAAGATTTGGTTGCGATATTTCTTCGGAAACGGCAACCACTCTTCTTTCGGCGCGCCGAGCAATGGTGCGGGCAATGTCAAAAATAGCTCCAAGCCCAGCCCCCGACTGCTGCCAGCTTGTGATGTCAAACGGTCCGCCGGAAATAAAAAAAGATTTTATGGGCGGTAGTTCTTTTTCTATTTGACCAATAATTTCTTCCAGCTCTTTTACTTTTTTTTCTTCAATGATTTTATCTGCCCCGGCCACTTCGGCTTGAATAATGAAAAGATTTTTTTGCATCTCATGGACAATCTCGGCCAAGCCGGTTTCTCCCAATTTGAAATCAAGATAAGCGGCCTGAACTTTGCAAAGTCCCAAAAAAGAATTTATTTCGTCCAAACTGCCCAAGGCCTCCGCCGCCGCAGAGCTTTTGGACATTTTTTGGTTACAGCCAAAAGTCCCGGTCATTCCATCGTCCCCTTTGCTGGTAAATAACGCCATAATACTCCGAGTATAGCACAAATTTGACTCTTTGAAAGATATTTGTTAGCTTTAAGAGGCCCCTTCGAAAGGGCGTTTTAATAGAATGGCAAAAACTTCAGTTATAGCAAGATCCCTAAAGAAACCGAAATTTAGCACTCGGGCTGTGAAGAGATGCTTCAAATGCGGCCGAGTCAGATCTTATATGGGAGATTTCGACCTTTGCAGGATTTGCTTCAGGGAATTGGCCAACGAAGGAAGAATTCCAGGAATTAAAAAATCATCTTGGTAAGTCGAGCTAAGCGAAGCTTGGCGAAGATGCTGAGTGTAGCGAAGTATAGATACTGCCTCGAAAAAACATGAACGATCCAATAGGAGATTTTATAATCAGAATAAAAAATGCCGGAAGTGTGCGCAAGGACGCAATTTCCGCGCCTTTCTCAAAAATGAAATGGGCAGTGGCCGAGTTGCTTTCGGCTAAGGGTTTTTTGGGCGCTATCACCAAAAAAAGCAAGGGCAACGCCAAATTTTTGCAGGCGGAATTGCTTTACACTGCAGATGGCAGTCCTGTGGTTTCAGGCGTAAACAGAATTTCCAAACCCAGCCGGCGCATTTATGCCAAAGCCAAAGATATCAAGAAATTCCGCCGCGGCTTCGGCTTGTCTGTTTTTTCCACCCCCAAGGGCATCATGGCGGATATGGACGCCAAGAAAGACAATCTGGGAGGAGAATTTTTATTTAACATCTGGTAAATACGAAATAACGAATACATTGACGAATTGTTACGAATAGAAAATATAAAAAATATGTCAAGATTAGGTAAAAAGGGAATAGAAATCAAAGGTAACACGGAAGTTAAAA
>CAYQUJ010000016.1:0-2731 GCA_964420745.1 uncultured Candidatus Saccharibacteria bacterium
ATTGGTGGCCGCCATCACTACTACCTTTTCAGCCGGTTCAAAGCCGTCCATTTCAACCAAAATTTGGTTTAAGGTCTGCTCTCTCTCGTCGTTGCCACCGCCAAGTCCGCCACCTCTCACTCTGCCCACCGCGTCAATCTCATCCATGAAAATTATTGCCGGCGCCGCTTTTTTGGCGATATTGAAGAGGTCTCGCACTCTGGAGGCCCCAACACCCACGAACATCTCCACGAACTCCGAACCGGAAATTGAAAAGAAAGCCACTCCGGCTTCGCCGGCGACTGCTCTAGCCAACAAAGTTTTGCCAGTGCCCGGGGCGCCCATCAAAAGTATGCCTTTCGGAATTCTGGCGCCGATTTCCAAAAACTTTTTGGGATTTTTTAGGAAGTCCACGATTTCCGAGAGCTCTTCCTTGGCTTCTTTGCAGCCGGCCACATCTTTGAAAGTCACTTTTTGTTTTTGATCATCTGGAGTGGTGAGCCGAGCCCGCGATTGTCCGAAAGAAAATGCTTGCATGCCGGCCCCTTTGATCTGGCGGGTCATGAGCCAGATGAAAACGGCGATGAAAAGGATAGGAAACAGTATTGGGGAAAGATTCAAAAGCCAGTAAAAAAATCCGCCGTCTTGATTGACGCTTACTTTAACGGCGCCGAGTTCTTCTTCCGTCACCCCATAAGCGGCCAGGGTTTCAGCAATATTTGAAGTTTCCTCCTTTTTTGAAGTCTTGACCGTGTCGTCCTTGAACACCGCCTCTATGACTCCGTTTTTGACGGAAATTTCTTTCACTTCCCCGACTTTGACCGATCTGGCCAATTCGGAAATGCCAACTTCTTCATTTTTGCTGCCGCCGGAAAATAATGAATAAATAGAAATAACAAAGAATATGACCAAAACGCTTATGATAAAATTACCAAAAAACGAACGTCTAAACTCGCCGTTTGGCGCTTTATTCAAAAAAACTTTTTTGCCGTCTTTTTTGTGTTGTTTTGCCACTTAGTAATCATACCATAAAAATGGTACTTCTTCTTTCTATTTACAAAATTCTAAAAGTATTGACAAATAATATGAATTTGCTATACTTACGGGTAGGGGTAAATTGGGGTACCTGAATTCTCCAATCGCCGACAGGCGTTAAATAGTTCATTGAGATGGTAGAAAAATGACAAGCAACGAACTATTGGTTCTGATCATCGGCATGCTGCTTGGCATGTCGGCATGTGGTGTTGTGTTTCTTCTCGGTTTGCGAATTCGCAACGCCAACAAACATGAGAAACGAGCGAAACACAAGCTCGCCAGTACTCAACGAAATACCACCAACCGAATCTACAATGCATTGTGCCGGGCGGCAGAGAAAAATGCCGACCAACATATTTCTGTAAGCAAAAATGAGGACAATGCTGAATTTGGTAGTTCCATTAAAGTTGAATGGGTTGCTCTTCCAAACTCATTCACCATGTGTTTTGTGGAAATTTATCATGACAGCATTGCTCTGGCAAACAGAATGGGCGGACCTACGAAACACGAACGCTGTGGGGTGGATGAGGAGGCGATACGAAGATTTATCGAGAGTTTGAGTGGTGAAGTAATTCGATACCACCCCGTCTAGGGTTTTGTGTGGCCGGTGGCCCTTCGCAGGATCACCGGCTTTTCATTTTAGTAATAATAACATAAAAATGCTATTATTACGAATATGGCCTTGATTCAGAATAAAAAAGCATATTTTAATTACGAAATCCTTGAAAAAATAGAGGCGGGCATTGAATTGCTCGGTTTTGAAGTTAAATCTCTTAAAAAAGGACAGGGGTCTTTGGAAGGTAGCCACATCACTGTGCGGGGTAATGAAGTTTTTGTTATCAATATGCAGATTCCCCCCTACCAGCCGGCCAATACTCCAAAAGATTACGATCCCCTCCGCAACCGCCGCCTGCTTGTAACAAAAAAGGAGATAGAGCGTCTTAATAAAGAGGAACAGCAAAAAGGATTGACAATTGTGCCCCTTTCGGTGTATAATAAGGGCAGGAAGTTGAAATTGGAGATCGCCATCGTCCGTGGTAAGAAAAAATACGATAAACGAGAGACGATTAAAAAAAGAGATACGGAAAGAGAAATAAGGCGAGAAATGAAAAATTAAAACCAAAATTTCCCGGAAAGTGGTTGTTGGAGCGAATCAAAATAAAATTTTCAAAATGTCTGGTTGAGCCGTGCAACAGGCGACCCGAGGACTTTTGCAAATTTTCATTTTGATGAGCGACTACTTCCCGGGGATGACAGGTTTAGACAAATGGGATTCTTTGACAATGCGCGCGGTAGAGCTCTGGGAACTCTTTAAAAGTCCAGAACGCATAAATGCTAAAAACATTCTTGCACAAGCCAAGTCTGTTGTTTCTCCATATTTTGGAGTCAACGATTTCGCTTTCGCTTACGTCAGAACTTAATTTTAAGTTCGCCTAAGCGACGGTTCCCTCTTGAAGTCTGTTAGAGAGAAGAATTGTAATAACTTCGGACTCAGGATTTGAAGACCGTTTCGCTTCATTTTCGAAATTAAGAAACTAGATATTTGTTTGTTTTGTTAATTTTATAGAACAAATATCGAAACCCGCCGCAAGGCGGATAAAATTAACTACATCGCGTAGAAGCATTATCAAAACTTGTTTGCATCCGGCTTCAATGCCGGCGTCTCCACAAAAATAAGGAACGTAGTGACTATATTTTTGTAGGACACTGAGTTTAT
>CAYQUJ010000016.1:2741-13441 GCA_964420745.1 uncultured Candidatus Saccharibacteria bacterium
CCCTGAGCATAGTCGAAGGGTGTTTTGCTTTTAGAAATAAAATATTGATTTAGTTGTATAATTAGGTGGTATGAAAAAAGTACTAATTGTTTGTTGTACTTCATTTACCAAATAATAAACAAAATGAAATTTTTTAAATTCAAGATTATACTCCTGGCCCTAGTGTTAATGTTTATCGGTACGTTTTATTTTCCAAAATATTACTCATTGCCATATTTTAATATCGAAACGAGCTCTCCGCCAATTCAAAAATCAGAAATAAATGCGACCGGGGTTAGCTATAAAATATGTAATCCTTTTCCAGGTCCTAAGTTAGGACGACCTTTATTGTTTATTGACTCTAAACCCACAGAATCAGCAGATGCTTGTGGCCATTTCACATTTTTTAATCCTGTTGCTCTAGCTGCAGATTTTCTTGTTTATTTGTTGCTGACCAATATTATTGTTTTTTTCTTTAGACGTTTAAGAAATAATTAAAATTCTCCAGATTTCCTCAATTAAAGTTTGCTAGGATTCACGAACGTCTCCACCGCCTCGTTCTTATAATTGTCCCAATACACAGATCAATGACGATCGTCAGAGATGTGTGTATTTTAAAATCAATTCACCAAACATGTTCTCCCGTCTCTATTTAAAGAGACTTTGTGCTCTATAGTTTTTATTTTTCCGCTACTGACATTAATTTCTAAAACCAAACCGGTGGAGACATCCTTGTTCCAATATTGGTCAAAAATAAAATTGCCGAGGGAATAATAAACAGGAACGCCATTTATTTTTTCAGAAGGCAGAATAACATGAGGGTGAGAACCAACAATCAAATCGGCGCCGCTTTGGACAAAAAGTTTGGCGGCATTTTTTACTCTGGCGGGCGGAGCCACATATTCATCTCCCCAATGGGCGTAAACAAAAACCATCTGCCCATTATTTTTTTCTTCTCTTATCTCTTCAGCAATTTTTTCAACGCTTTCTCCACCAAATTCGTTATAGGAAATAAATGATATGTTTGTGTTTCCGTATTTTGTACGATATATCGTATAGTTTCCGAAATAATTTACACCCGCTTCAGTCAAATATTTTTTGGTTGAGGCGATTCCTTCTTGCCCGAAGTTATTTGTGTGATTGTTGTCCAAACTTACGATTTTTATATTATTCTTGGCCAAAAGTTTGGCGGTATTGGTAGGAAAAGTAAAAGTATAATTATTATTGCCGCCGGGCTCGGTAAACATGCTCACTGAAGCATTCTCAGTAATAGGCCCTTCCAGGTTACCAACGACCAAATCAGAATCTTTCAAAAAATTATCAATGCAAGAAAAAACGAAATCTTCACCTTTAATATAACCATTTTTTCTGATCTGCCGGTCAAACATCATATCCCCCACAAACAAAATCTTCGCTTCCCTTTTTTCTTGCACGAAGAAAAAAGCAACCAAAGTAATCAAAACAAAAATAAATAAATAAAATTTCTTCATTACGGAGAACTAGTTGCAACTACCTTTTTTGAGTGCCCCGGTTATTTGCTTAGAATTTCCGTTACTGTCTACACACCAACTATATTCCGGTGAATCAGGCAGTGGTATCGAAACTGCATACGAATCCACTTTGCCGGCAGTCGCTTTGGATATGCAGGTTGCTTTGGATGGGTTTCTGTCGGTTGCTTCGTCTATGTATTGATAAATTTTTTCATCTCCGAATAAAGTGGATGCAGTTTGTTTGCATGGTCCAAGTGTGAAAGGTTTTTGGCCATAGCTGCCATTATTTTCATCATATGCGAGTTCAGCCAAAGCCCTTATTCCACTCAAGTTAGATTTTATTA
This sequence comes from uncultured Candidatus Saccharibacteria bacterium, assembly GCA_964420745.1. Classification (GTDB taxonomy): domain Bacteria; phylum Patescibacteriota; class Minisyncoccia; order Phycocordibacterales; family WO2-35-19; genus CAYQUJ01. Next base: position 4,555 of record CAYQUJ010000016.1, read on the forward strand.
TACTCGAACCCATGCTGCCGTACCTGTTTTTCTCGAGATCTTTCATCACCTGATCAACAGGAACTGCGTCTTTTGGAATTTCTACATTTATCGGTTTGTTGATGTCTTTTACCAATGCCCTGAATATCAGGTTTGCCTGTTTGTCGGCAAGTTGGGTGGCGGTATCCGGCGGTACTACTCTCATTGATATTTGAACTATGGCCGGGAAACCCTCCGAATCTGCCCAAAATGTAAAACTAATATTTTTATCGTAATAGTCGAATACATCGCTAAATTCTTGGCTCTGCAAATATTCCACCATTCCTTGATCTGCCATTGAATCGAAATCCCTGAATTTTTCATTGCTGTCTATTAACTCGGCCACTTTAGTGTAGAAAGACAAAATGGCTTCTTTTCGGATTGACAGCTCGTACCGAGTTAACTCTCTATCTTCAACCTTTTCTTTTCTTGGAGGTTTCTTAAATAAAATTAACTTTTCTGAATCTGCAATAGAGATTATTTGCTTTGTCAGGTCCAAGAAATTCTGCCTGTTTTCTTTGTACGTTTTTTCATATTCGGGCAATTCTTTCGCAAGGTAACTAAGCTCTGAATAATAGTTTTGGGAATTAGTCGATGAAGCGATATTAGTTGGCACCTTTATCCACTTACCTTTCAGGGATGCGAGGTCACTTATAAATAAACTAGGTATGTTGTTGACTCTAAAATAATAATCAGAATTTTTCTTTAATGCATCGACATTCACTTTGTAAGTTAAGTCTCCAAAATTTCCTTCAGTATCAACGTTGAAAAACCAGTCAGCTATATCGGATTTGAGATCAGAGGAAGCACTCATTACCATAGATATATCTATGTCTGGTGGCAACATACGCACTAATTCCTGCATTGACACCAAGAACGGTTTTGGTGGTTCTGGGGACAAGTAAAAATACACGGAACTATCTTTCGTAAAAATAACCTCATTGCCCTTAATGATGGTGCTGGTGGCTACGTATCCATAGCCGTCTTTGATTGAGTCTATTGCCTCTTCGGTTTCAAATTTCACTTTTAATCCGAAATTCTTTCCGTTTTTGGCTACAACATATGCATATTCTTCCCCAGAGGACGGATCATTTATCGAAATATTGCCGTAATAACCATTTGTGCTTGGGGATAATTTCTTTAGCGATGTCGGATACACAACATTGTTTGCATTTGCCGTGTAATCTTTGTATTTAAGCACAGATAAAATGGAGGAAACATTTTTAGCCCGTTCGGCATCATTCTGATATTGCTCCCTTAGTTTAGGAGCATTTGATATTTGAACAGTAAAAGGTTTGGCGTCGGCTTCTCTTTGTTTTATCCCGAAGGTGGCTGATACAGCATACGATAATGAGTCTATCATGGAAGATTTTTCCAGAAGATTTGAGAAAAAATTGCTTTCTGTATAAGCAGAAATCGCAAAAGGGCCTATTTTTTTGACATAAGCAAAAGCCGCTACCCCTCCCGCTAAAACGATTATAAACCAGACAATAAGCCCCAAAACCCACCGATGAGATGATTTTGGTGCTGGCGGGTTGGTGCTCGGTACGAAGGGTGTTTGAAGAGGAATGTTTGAAGAAGGATTATTATTAACTTGGGCAGGAGCTTGAAGATTGTTTGCCGGAATCTGGTCTGAAAAATCGCTAAGAGGCATTAATTTTTTGATTAAAATTGTTAATAATTGTAAAAGCAACAATAATGATAACAAATAAAAATCTTAAACGGCGCAATAAAGTGAATATCTCTCTCTAATACTGACTTTGTTTGGGTCTGTAAGAGATGGCTTCCAAGATGTGGGAGGGGGAAATTTGGAGGGAGGAGTCGAGATCGGCGATGGTGCGGGCCAGTTTTATTATTTTATGATAAGAGCGGGCGGAAAGGTCCAAAGTGCGGGCAGATTTATTCAAAATTTCTTTGACTTCGTCGGAAATTTGGAGGACGGTGGCAATGTCGCGGGCGCTCATTTCGGAGTTGGTGCCGATTTTGCGGCCGGCGTTTTTGAAACGCAGTTCTTGTATTTTTCTGGCCCGCATTATCCGCTCTCGAGCCGGAATGCTCTCACTTTTTTCCGCCTTTTCAGTCAGCTTTTCATGGTCCACTTTCGAAACCTCTGTCCAAATATCAATGCGGTCAATAATTGGGCCCGAAATTTTTCTTTTGTATCTTTCAATTTGCAAAGAGGAGCAAGTACAAGGTTTGCCTTTGATGCCGTAATTTCCGCAAGGGCAAGGGTTCATAGCGGCGACAAGTATAAAATGTGCCGGGAATTTTACTGTGCCTTTGGCGCGAGAGACCGAAACCACTTTTTCTTCCAGCGGTTCGCGCAAAGACTCTATGGCTTTATTTTCAAATTCAGGAAATTCGTCCAGAAACAAAACTCCTTTGTGAGCGAGGGTCACCTCTCCCGGGCGAGGGTTGGTGCCGCCGCCAATCAAAGCGACATAAGAAGCGGTGTGATGGGGTGAACGGAAGGGTCTCTCTGCCACTAGCGCATCATTTAAAGCCCCAGTCATAGAATGAATCTCAGTCACTTCCAAAATTTCGTCAAAAGAAAGCGGTGGCAAAATGCCAGAGAGAGCTTTGGCCAACATGGTTTTGCCGGTGCCAGGCGGGCCGTAGAGGGCGATATTGTGGCCACCCGCGGCAGCTATTTCAAGCGCTCTCTTTGCCGCCTCTTGGCCTTTTATATCAGCCAAATCAAGAGAAATATTATGCAAATTTTTTATTTCCCTATTTTTTTCAGCTTTTAGTTTTTGATTTACATCAGCATCGTGAGCAATATGATTTATTATTTCTTTCAAAGTTTCTGCTCCGTAAACTCTGATGCCGTCTACTAGAGCCGCTTCAGGCGCGTTTTGCAGAGGCAAATAAATTTCTTTGAAACCTTTCTCTTTGGCTTTGCGGGCAAAAGCCAGCGCGCCTTTGACGCTACGCAAGGCGCCATCCAAAGAAAGTTCTCCCAAAAATATTTTGTCTTTTGAATCAAAAAGAATATCGCCACTTGCGAGCAAATATGAAAGTGCGATAGCCACATCCAACCCCGATCCCTCCTTCTTAACCTCGGCCGGAGCCAAAGAAATTACCACTTTGTGGTTTTTGGATTTGGGCGATTCAAAACCGCTGTTTTTGACCGCCGCGCTTATCCTGTCTTTGGCTTCTTCCACCGCTTTGTCTCCCAAGCCGACAATGGAAAAAGAATTCAGACCTCTTGAGAGGTCCGCTTCCACGTCAACAATATAAGGTTTGAGCAACGAGGCCTGAGCGCTGTGAACTTTGGCGTAAGACATGTTAGAAACATTCTAACATAAAAGCATCGTTCCAAAACAACAATTTTTCAATATTGGGGAACTACACGAGGAGTCCAGAAGCTACTCCCATGAGGGCAATCAAGCCAAAAAGTAGTCTGAACAAGGTCACATTGCAACCTAACACAACTTGTCCCTACTCCAGATTCGCATTCTTGCTGGCTCGCAAAAGTCTTAACCCACGGTTCTCTTTTCCAAATAATTAATCCTGCAACTATGACCAAAATTATTATCAATACTTTTTTCATGAAAATTTAAGAAGGTTTTTCTTGATCAAATCTTTTAAACAGAAAGGAAACTGCAAAAATAAAAAAATAGGTCAACGCCAAAGACCCGATTATATTAAATAAAATTTTCGAAATAATCACCGAACAGAAAAGAACAACCTGAAGCCGGCCTTGAGCAGAAGAACAAACGCCGAAAGTTTCCGTAAATAATCCCTGCCGTTGCATCAAAAAACCAATAGCCGTTAAAAAAATCAAAACCAATTCTATTGGTACAAAATATTTAAGAGACAGAACTTTTTTCATAACAATCTTTTAAAAATTTTCGTCTCAATTCATATGCTTCTTGCAAGTTCTTGCGGCGGGGTTGGCGATGAGACGGTCTTCTTCAATGATTTCGCCAGAGATTTCGCAAGTGCCAAATGCGCCTTTTTCAATTTTCGCGAGAGCGTCTTTGACATCGTTGTATCTTATTTCCAATTCTTTGAGCACCGCCGTGTTTTCTTCAAATTCTTCAATGCTGTCGGCTTTTTCGCTGTCATCTGCCCTGTCTGCGTCAAAATCAGCTGGCTCGGCTTCCCAATCGGCTTTGTTGTCCGGATTTTTGCGGCCAACTTCATTGAGTTCCTTCTCAACCAAGGCCAATTCCTCTTCCAATTTTTCCTTAAAATAATCTATGTCTATGTCGTTTCTCATACCCTATATTTTAGCATAATGGCGGATTTATGGAAGCTCCTCGCCATCTTTCTTACTGTGTATTTTATCCATCAAATCCTCAACCTTATCTTTCAATCCGAGCAAGTTAGCATAGTAAGCTATGTCCCACGCTGTATCCAAAAAAACCCAAGCAAGATCATATTTTTCTACGATGCCACATATTTCTGCTTTTTGCATACGAGACTCTATTTTTTCTTCATCTCTGACCTCTTGTGGACTTGTCTCCATAAACCTTCTCTCGCACCAATCCTTAATTTCAGCAGATAAACTTTCCGTAAGCCCATCCCTTTCAAAAACTTCCCTCACTCTATTTTTAAAATCCTCAAATCCTTCCGGTTTGTTTAATCCTTCCATGTTATGTGGTTATTTTTTATCTTTATCGGCAACCTCCTGCAATTTTTTTTGCAGTTCGTCCAATTCTGATCGGTGCCTGTCTATTTCCTGTCTAATCCGACTTATTTCTTGCTCTATTTTTTCTACCTCTGCTTTTTTCTTTGCTAGTTCCTGCTCTTTTTGATGTAAATCGCGAGTTAAACTATCAACTTCTTGTACTGATGTCATAATAAATAAGTTATTTATAAATCTTATAATAATCGGAGTATCTCAAATTTAAAACTATCTAGCAACCGGGCGAGAGGCGTAAATGGAGGAGATTTCTCCGATGGCGGAAAGATTGTCGGTTATCAAAATAGTATTTTTATCAAGAAAAGTGTAAGCAATTTTGCTTTTATTTTTTTCATTGACCAAGCCCCTGGTGTCTTTGTTTTTTATGATAAGGTCTTTCCAGACAAAAACTTCCGTGCTTGTGGCGGTGTTTAAGAAAGATAAATCTGTTTCCATGGTTTTTTCCCAATCAAGCATGGCCGCAAATGCCCCGCCGAAATCGTTTACTTTTATGACAACAAAATAAGATTTCTCGTTGTTTTGGGAAAGTATGCCGACTACAAAATCATTCTCCAGCATTCTTCGTATCGCCATATTTGCCGGCAGTTCCAGAAAGTTGAAAAAATCTTGTCCTTTGTCCAAAAGGCGACCGTTTGCGTCAGATATTTTCACAATACTAACGCCGTCAGCCGGAAAAAATTTTTGCAGTTCCAGTCCCAAATTTTTGCCACTAACGTTTGTCAACGTTATGATGTTGTTATAAGGAACAATATCTACACTAACGGAGGCCGGACTTGAAGGCGGTCTGTTTATAAATTCGATGACGTAGAAGGAAGCCAAGGCGCCGCTCATTAACAAAATAATACTCAACGAAAGCGCGACGAAATTGGTTTTGAAATTTCCTCCACGAGCCGCCGGTTTTTGCGCCGGCTCTTGGATTGGCGGAATAAAACTTTCTTTTTTTTCTTCCCTCTCGTTTTCTTCCTGTCTTTCTTTTTCTTTGATGGCGATGGAGATGGTGGACTCGTTTTTTTCTTTCATAAACTCGGCCACATCGCCTTGGTAGGTGCGCAAAGAAGAAAGCTTTGCCTTGTTGTGCAAAACATCAATCACTTTCCCGAAATCTTTTGAGTCGTCCTCTTTTCCTTCGGAATCCATATTTACATTATACTATTATTTTATTTTTTCTGAATGAAGTTGGGGTCGGCGTCTTTGATGGAGAGTTTGAGGCGGCCTTTGTCGTCTATACCTTTTACGATTACCGGCACTTTCATTCCCACTTTCATATATGTTTCCACTTTTTCTATTCTAAAATTAGCGATTTCGGAAACGTGTACCAGCCCATCGCTTTTAGGTCCGAGTTTTACGATTACTCCAAAGTCGGCCACTCTTACCACTTCTCCCTCAAATCGGTCGCCTGGTTTTAATTCTCTAACTATATCTTCAATAAGATCCTGGGCCTTTTTGGCGTCTTCTTCTATGTCTATCTCCCCCCCGGTCGCGTCTTTTATTTCATTTATGACTTTGCCGCCTGTGCCTATAACCATGCCGATTTGCTCCGGTTTTATTTTGACACAAATTATTCGGGGCGCTTTGGGCGACAATTCTTTTCTGGGTTCTTTTATTTCTGCTTCAATCACATCCAATATTTTCATTCTGGCCACCTTGGCTTTTTCAAACGCTTCTTTGAGAATTGGGAGCGGAATACCATTTACTTTGACATCCATTTGCACTGCGGTTACTCCGTCCCTTGTGCCGGCCACCTTGAAATCCATATCGCCATGCTCGTCTTCTGGTCCTTGTATATCCGTGAGCACTTTATATTTGTTGCCGCTCAGCATCAAACCGGAAGCGATCCCGCTCACAGGTTTTTTGATTGGCACGCCGGCATCCATCAAAGCCAGAGTGGAACCGCACACCGAACCCATGGAAGTGGAACCGTTTGAAGCGAAGGCCTCGGAGACAATCCTCACGGTGTAAGGAAATTCATCTTTCCCGGGCAATATTGGCAACAAAGCTTTTTCAGCCAAGGCACCGTGGCCGATCATGCGGCGGTTGGTGGAGCCGACTCGGCCGACTTCACCTGAAGAAAATGGCGGGAAATTGTAATGATGCATAAATCTTTTGTCCACATGGGTCTCCATGCCGTCTATGACTTGAGAATCGCCGGGGGCGCCCAAAGTTAGCGCCGAAAATATATGGGTGCCACCGCGGTAAAATATGCCAGAACCGTGCAAGATGCTAGAAATTCCGCCGGCCTTGGCAAAGAGCGGCCGCACATCGTCAAACCCCCGGCCGTCAAACCGCACATTTTCTTCCACGGCTTTTTTGTGGATGAATTCGTTTATGGCCTCGTGAAAAAGTTTTTTGGCAACTTTCTGGTCCGCTTCCGGCATATTTTCTTTGAGATATTTAAACCACTCGTCTTCAAGCGCGTAAATTTTGTGCTTGCCCGCTTCACCAACTATGCTCTCCAATTTTGAAACAACTTCTTTTTCAAATGCCTTTTGTAAATCGGCCGGCGTTTCTGTCTTTTTTATTTCTATCTTCGGCTTGCCCATTTCTTTTATTATTTTTTCCTGGAACTTTTGGATTTTTTGGAGTTCTTCGTTGGCTTTCTCAAGAGCTTTCATCAAAACTTCCTCGCCGGCTTCGTTAGCTCCCACCTCAATCATATTTATGGTGCTGTCTTTGCCGCAGGCAATGAGATCAAGCTCGTAATCCGGATTTGCTCTTTCTTCATAAGAGGGGTTTATCAAAAACTTATCATTACCTTTTATTTTGCCGATCCTGATTGCTCCTACCGGCCCATTCCAAGGAATTTCGGAAGTTCCAAGCGCGAGCGAGGAAGCGATCACTCCCAAAACATCCGGGTCGTATTTATCCAAAGAAAGAATGGTCACTACCACTTGGATTTCGTTCCGCAGGTCGCTGTCAAAAAGCGGTCGGATAGTGCGGTCAACGATGCGCCCGGAAAGAATGGCCTCGTCCGAGGGCCGGCCCTCCCTTCTTATAAACCTTGAACCCAAAATCTGGCCGGAGGCATAAAATCTTTCTTCGTACTCAACTGTGAGTGGAAAATATTCCAAATCTTTTTCGCCTTTGGAAATAACTGCGGTCGCGAGCACTACTGTGTCGCCTAAGCGGAGCATAACCGAACCATGGGCGTTTTCGGCTAAATCGCTAAACTCGGCCTCCAACTTGCTGCCGTTAAGTTCAACCTCGTATTTTTTTGATTTCATCCCTTATTATGCGAGATCAATTCTTGAATTTACTGGTTTTCCCAAAACCCCCAAATTCAAAAATTGTTTTTCTCGCGGTTATTTATAACAGGCCCAATATAGCACAAAAAATTAGCTCTGTCTCGCTGTACGCAAAACAGAGCTAGCCGCTATCCAAACGTGCCTGTCTCATCCTGATAAAGTACTCCAACTCAGAAACTTGCTTTCCCAAGCACCTTTTTTCTTCGAAACTTGCGCTCTCGATCAGTTTCTTCCCAAGTTTTACAAACTCGACGTGATGGGGGTTCACCTGAATGAGAGCGTTTATGCGCATTCCCAGCGGCACATCCAAGCGGTTCAAATACTCCTCTAACTCCTCTCTGTACTCCATACGCACCTCCCAAAACCATCTCCCTTAATTATAGCAAAACCACATTTTTTATTTGGGTTTGACTTTTTGGTGCTAAATATACTAATGTTTTGACGGGAGAAGCGTATGGAAAATTTGACCCTTTGTCTTTGGATCTGGCTTATTGGGGCCCTAATCACATTTTTGATCGTGATCGTGGCGATCAAAAATGAAGACACACGCACCGAAGATAAGCTGATAATGTCCATCCTTCTGGGCATATTCTGGTGGCTTTACTGGCCATTTGTGGGGGTGCTGTTTGTGTTGATTTGTTCTATCTTTTTTTCGGGCCCGCGCCGCCCCAGAATCGGCGGGTTAAACTGAAACCACAGCCGCTGCGTACTCATTGCGCCGCGGCTGGATTTTTTACCTTATCCTTTTCAGACCTCACCCACCCCTCTCCTTGTCTAAGGAGAGGGAAGGCAAAAAGATTGCGATTTTTGGTTTGGGTCTTCCCTCTCCCAATGCTGGGAGAGGGCGACGCGAAGCGCGGGGTGAGGGCTAGAAATTATTTCCTCGCCTCCACAATAGATAGCGCCACATTGGCGGGGACGATGGCGTAATGGTCAAATTCAATGTTGGCATTGCCGCGGCCTTCGGTCATAGAGC
>CAYQUJ010000017.1:0-1999 GCA_964420745.1 uncultured Candidatus Saccharibacteria bacterium
CTCTTTCTCCGTCTCTCTCTCCAAGCTCTTCTCCCTCTATTTCACCATCCGCTTCGCTAAGTCCCTCTAAATCCCCATCATCCTCTCCCTCAATCTCTCCGTCTGAATCTTTATCTCCCTCCGCTTCCCCCAGTGCATCTCCATCCATATCTCCATCTGCATCATTGTCGCCATCTGAGAGTCCATCCGCTTCACCAAGTATCTCGCCATCAGTATCTCTTTCGCCATCAGCGTCGCCGAGCGAAAGTCCATCAATCTCCCCATCCCAATCTTTAAGTCCCTCTCTCTCTCCATCTCAATCTCCCTCAATTTCTCCCTCCCAATCTTTAAGCCCTTCTGAATCCCCGTCGGCATCTCCATCCTTATCCTCATCGGCAAGTCCTTCGGAATCTCCATCTGTCTCCCCATCATCATCTCTTTCCCCGTCTTTATCTCCCAGCGCTTCTCCTTCTGTTTCTCCTTCTGGATCCTTGTCTCCCTCCACTTCACCATCTGCCTCTTCATCCGTAAGTCCCTCGCAATCTATTAGCCCATCAGGATCACCGTCTGCTTCTCCTTCTATTTCTCCATCCCAATCTTTAAGTCCTTCTCTTTCTCCCTCACTTTCCTCATCCGAATCCCCAAGTATTTCACCTTCCATCTCTCCGTCTACTTCCATTTCCCCATCTGAATCATCAAGCGAAAGTTCGTCCCTTTCTTCTTCCATCTCCCCGAGCGCCTCTCCATCCGAAAGTCAGTCTATCTCTTCGTCTGTTAGTCCAAGCGAAAGTTTATCGCCGTCTCTTTCTCCAAGCGCCTCTCCATCTATTTCACCGTCTGTGTCGGTATCTCCTTCGCTAAGTTCTTCTCTTAGCCCCTCCGCCTCTCCTTCAATTTCTCCTTCGGTCTCTCCGAGCCAGAGTGTCTCTCCAAGCACTTCTCCTTCCACTTCTCCTTCAATTTCTCCCTCCACCTCTCTTTCGCCTTCGGAAAGCCCTTCATCATCACCGTCTCTTTCATCAAGTGAAAGTCCTTCGGTCAGTCCATCTCAATCTTTGTCCCCATCCCTTTCTCCATCCGAAAGCCCGTCCGTCTCTCCAAGCCAAAGCATTTCTCCAAGCACTTCACTTTCTATTTCTCCAAGCCTCTCTGAATCTGTCTCTCCATCTTCAAGCGTAAGCAGTTCCGTATCTGCTAGCACATCTTCATCCGTATCCCCATCGTCTTCTGTTTCCGCGAGTGGGAGCCCCTCTTCATCGATAAGCTCTTCGGTCAGTCCTTCGTCAAGCGTGAGCCCGTCATCATCAATTTCCGGATCGCCCAGCCCGTCCATCTTTGCTCCATCGCTCCAAACAATAAACGGTTTGGGCGAAACATCGATAAAAACAGTCAATGGATTGACCAGAGGATCAATAAAAAACGTAGATGGCTTGAGCTGGAATGGTTAGCGTTGCTCGATAGTTTTAAATTGATTATAATAAATCCGCACACTAACTTTCATTTCATTATGTTCTATGTCTATATGTTGAAAAGTAAGACATATGATGAGCTGTATATAGGATCTACTAATGACTTAAAAAGAAGAATCTTAGAACATAATAGCGGTAAGGTACAATCTACACATATCAAAAAACCATACAAACTTATTTATTATGAAGCATATGGAGCAGAGTCTGATGCGCGAAGAAGAGAAAAAATGCTAAAATTAAGAGGTCAAGCAAGAAATCAATTATTATTAAGACTAAAAAATACACTGGCGCAAAATGAAGGTTAGTGTGCGGATATATGCAGCAAAAAATTCTCAATTTTATAAAATACAACAACGCTTTCACCATAATTTTTGTCATATGTTTTTTCGGTTTTAGCATCACTTTTGCCGCTAATCCCGATGTGCGCGAGAGCGTTTATGCGAGCGAGGAGACCGTTATTTCCGTTGATAATGGTTTGATTGTTTCAGCCGATCTGGACAATTTTAATTTTAATTTGAGGATTAGCGCTGTTACTGAAGATGATAAAAATT
>CAYQUJ010000017.1:2009-5621 GCA_964420745.1 uncultured Candidatus Saccharibacteria bacterium
AAAATTATTACGCCGCTTATTCTTACCAGACCTTAGTCATTGAAAATGATGTTTGGCAAAATAAAGAAATAGAAAAAATCCTGACGGTCAGCAAAGAAGCTCTGGACGGCAGAGACCTTGGACTTTATGTGGCCAAAGAGTTGGGAGAAAATATCAACTATGAATTATCTTACTTAAAAAGAGTCCAAAAATTGGAAAGAGAAAAAGGGGAGTCCCAAAAAATAGTTGCCACGGAATATTCCGGTTTGATTGGAAAATTGTTGGATCCTAAAGAGGAAGTGATAGAAGGTTACAATCCAGTCATTCCTGAACCGGCACCCGAAGTTGCCGCCACGGTAGAGTCAAATCCAGAGGAAGTTATCGTTTCTACTCCGCGTTCAGAACCGTCGGTTAGTGCCACAGCACCACAAGAGGGAACCGTACTCTCGGCCGAGACATCTTCAGAGTCAACGGCAACGGAAGCGACTTCCACCCCAACGCAAAACCAACCTGCGCAAGAAGCAACTTCAACTCCCAACTCTGCAATCGCTCCGCTCCCCGAGCCAGAAATAACACCTCCTCCGCAAGATGACGGAGAAGGAGATGATGTTGTTCCTGCGCCGGAAGAAATGATTGATGAAGAGTTGGTTCAGGAAGTAGTAACGGAGCTTCTACAGACAGAAGAAACCCCAGCTCCGGCTCCAACCCCAGTTTCAGAACCAGAAGTTGCCCCACAACCTTAAATGAAAACTTTTGTTTATTTATTATTTTTTTTCGCTTTAATTTTTGGCGCGACGGTTGCTTACGGAGACGAGTTTAGTTCAACCAATTACAAAGCGCTTGATCCGGTAATGAATGCCGGAGGATATGGCTCATCGGCCAGTTTTAAATTATTCGGAGTAGTGTCTCAAATAGCTACTGGCACGAGTACCTCATCTTCTTTTGGTGATAACGCCGGTTTTCTTTATTTTCCAGAGGCCAGCACGCCAGCTGTTTCTGCTACTCCAGGCAACGGCCAAGTGGCTCTTTCTTGGACTTCCTCTACTGGATATCTTGGCTGGACTGCTTCTGGGTATGACGTAGGGCGATCCACTGTTTCTGGAGGGCCTTATTCATACGCGTCTTTGGGTAATGTTAATTCTTCTACAAGAACTGGATTGTCTAATGGTACCGCTTATTATTTTGTAGTGGTGGTAAAAGATGCTTTTGGGAACGCCATTGCAACTTCTACCGAAGTTTCAGCCACACCCGTTTCTTCGGGTGGTGGTACTGGGGGTGGCACTGGTGGAGGTACGGGTGGCAGCAGTGGAAGCGGCAGTTCTTCCGGTTCGGCGGGCGTAATCTTTTCCGGCAGAGCTTATCCTTTAAGCAAAATAAGCATTTTAAAAGACGGCCAGCTGGCCGCTTCCACCATAGCCGGACCGGATAGCAATTTTTCCGTAATCCTAAGCAACCTTTCAACTGGCAATTACACTTTTTCGGTTTATGGCGAAGATAAAACCAAGACGAAATCGGTTCCGTTTGCTTTTCCTGTTTTCTTAACCTTTGGCGTGACGACAAAAATCAGTGGTATATTTATCGCCCCGACTATTGCGGTAGATAAAAGTGAAGTTAAAAAAGGCGATGATATTGCAATCTTCGGCCAGTCGGCGCCTCAGTCCGAAGTTACCATCTCTGTAAATTCCCAAGAAGAAATTTTCGTAAAGACCTCGGCCGACACCGATGGGATCTATCTCTACAATTTTGACACCGCTTGGCTTGAACTGGGAGACCATAATGCCAAGTCAAAGTCGCGGGTCAAAGAAGAAGTCAGCTCTTTCGGCAAAACTATCGGATTTAAAGTCGGCACAAAAAATGTCTTGATGGAGGCGGGCGCCTGCCAAAATAAGGGAGATCTAAATAATGACTGTCTTGTTAATTTGGTTGATTTCTCCATTGCCGCTTTTTGGTATAAAAAATCTTTGAGCGCCTCTTTTGAGCTTAAGGAAACTGAACGCTTAAATGGCGACGGAAAAGTGGATTTAGCCGATTTCAGTATCATGGCCTTTTATTGGACTGGATAAAAATATGAAAATTTTCAAAAATACACTCATCTTTTTTTCTGCCTTTTATTTTATGTTTTTTGCGCCGGTTTTTGCGGCGGACGTATTTTTTGAATCGGAATCCAGAGAATTGGCACAAGACCAGGAATTTTTAGTAAATGTATTTTTGGATACAAAACGTGAGCTTATAAACGCAGTTGAAGGCAAGATTTCTTTTAATGGCGATATTGTGGAAGCGCAGGAGATTAGAGACGGCAATTCAGCCATCAATTTTTGGATTCAAAAACCAACCAGCAGCCCCGGGGAAATAGTTTTTTCAGGCATCACCCCTGGTGGATTGTCCGGCAAAAATTTATTATTCAGCGTTGTATTCCACGTTCGTGAGAGCGGTAGTGGGTCAATGAGTTTTAGCGAAGTGCGAGTTTTAAAAAATGACGGCAGTGGCGGAGAGGCGCAGGTGCAGGCATTGCCTTTTGATTTTTCAATTTCCGCAAAAGCAAATGTGACTCCCGCTGTATTAAAAATGGCAGATAACGAGTTGCCGGAAAATTTCCAACCGACTGTCGGCCGCGATGCGGAGATATTTGACGGCAAATATTTTTTGGCCTTTACCACTCAGGACAAGATATCTGGCATTGACCATTATGAAATACGAGAGGGTTGGTGGGGGGAATACACGATTGCCCAAAGCCCTTATCTGCTCAAAAACCAATCGCTCAACAAAAAAATTTACGTTAAAGCTGTTGATAAGTCCAAAAACGAGAGAGTGGTGGCGTTTAGGCCGGAAGGATGGCGATGGTATAAGCAGTACCCATTATTATTTGGTATAATATTGGCAGTTGTCCTTGTCCTCTTTCTGCTCAAAAAATTATGGCCAAAATCTATAAAATAATTTTTTCTCTTTTGTTGTTTGGTGTTGCGCCACTCTTGGCTAGTGCTGCCACTCTTTCTGTCAGTCCGACCAGTGGTACTTTTGAGGTTGGTGATCAAGTGACGGTAAAAATTGTAGTATCAAGCGGCACGCCCATAAACGCTATTTCGGGAACCGTTTCTTTTCCCACCTCTTTGTTCACGGTTGAGTCCATTTCCAAAGCCGGATCGATCCTTAATTTTTGGATCAGTGAACCAAATTTTTCAGCCGGGGCCGGCACTCTGCAGTTTGAAGGGGTAACCCTTGGCGGCTTTCAGGGAGGCACCGGCACTGTTGTAACTGCCATACTGCGAGCGGTCAAAGTCGGCTCGGGGACTGTCGCGTTTAAGTCTGGGCAAGTATTGGCCAATGATGGGCAGGGGACTGATGTTACGAGTGGCTTAGGCGAAGCCACCTTTTCGGTTGAGGCCAAAAAAGAAACTTCAAAACCTTCTCTGCCAAAACAGATTGAAACAGAAGCGCCCCAGCCGCCGCCAACTTTGAAATCACCGGAAATCGCTTTAGCCAAAAAATTTGGCGAACAAGCCATATCCGGCGTTTCAGATTATCCGCAATCGCAAGTGTTACTGACGTTTATAGCTGAAAACGGTGTGAAGATATTCATTATGGGAACGACGGATGAAAACGGAGTAGCGTTTACGGGAACATTAACTTTTATAC
>CAYQUJ010000017.1:5636-13409 GCA_964420745.1 uncultured Candidatus Saccharibacteria bacterium
AATTCAAGAGGATATCAAAAGTAGTCATGCTTCAAATGAAATAAAAATTTCAATCGGCAGCGTATTTTCTGATATCGACTACGAAATATGGCTAGCCATAATTCTTCTTGTCGCAACACTGCTTTATTTGATCATAAGGACCTACTATTATCTGCGGAAAAATAAAAAACTGAGATTTTTTGTCAGGCGCGAAGCCAAAGAAGCCGAAGACATGGTCCATAAATCATTTAAAGTTTTAAATAATGAAATAGAAAAGGTTGATGTTAAAGAAATAAAAAAAGATCTGAATGAAGCTGAGGATTTGATTGTTAAAGAAATAAAAGATATAGAAAAAACATGATGAAATTTCGTAATGCATACATTTCAGCTATCATTTTTCTTTTATCCTTTGTGGGGTTTTCCGCTTATGCCCAGACTGTAAATCTTAATGCCGCCAAGTTAATACCCCACATTGAAGTATCTCTTTCACCAAGTTCCGGCAGTTTTACAGAGGGCTCAACCTTTGAAGTGCCTATCATAATTAACACAAAAGGTTTTAGTGTCAACAGTATTGAAATGAGAGTTAACTATGATAAGGATAAGCTCGCTATGATTTCATCATCAAACGGAGTATCCATAATCGGCATATGGGTGGAGCCGCCAAAATATGATAATACCCGCGGTACAGCCAGCTATGTAGGGGTTGTGCCAAATGGCATAACGACTGGCTCCGGTTTTGTCGGCATCATGACCTTCAAAGCGTTGCGTACTGGCCGCGCGGTGGTCAGTATTAGCGCCAATTCAAAAATTTTATTGAATGATGGTCTGGGCACGGAAACGATTCTTGATTTGCGTCGGTCAGAATACACCATCGTGCCCAAAGCTCCCGAAGGAGTGAATATATTTTCAGAGACCCATCCATTTCAAAACAGTTGGTATAACAACAACAGTCCTGTAATTTCTTGGGAAAAAGATTCAGGTGTCAATGGCTTTAGTTTTGTGCTTGATAACAAACCTTCCACTATTCCTGATAATGAGATAAATATAACAGAGACGACGAAATATTTTGAAAAATTAGGCGATGGATTATGGTATTTTCACATCAAAGCCATTAAGGGTGGTGTCTGGGGGACAACCGGACATTTTTTGATGCAGATTGATACAGCGCCGCCGGCAGAATTCAAACCAGAAATCAATTATATTGTAGCGGCAACATTAGTCGAACGGGGATTGGTATCGTTTTTAACCACCGACAATCTTTCGGGCATCGATCGTTACGAAGTCGGTGCGATTGATAAAAGCCAGCCTATAACTGAATCGCCTGTTTTTATGCAATCAGAAAGTCCATTCCAAGTGCCGCTCTCTAGTGGCGGCAATTTAGTGGTTATAGTACGCGCGATTGATAAAGCTGGAAATGTACGCGATGCTTCGGCGGATATAAAGATACCTCTCTTTATTACAAAATTTATCAAGGGCTATCCGATATACATTCTAATATTTATTATTTCTATCGGTCTCGTAGGTCTTATAGTTATCATTGCCCGCTACCTTTTTAGACATCATATTGTAAAAAACGACGAACAGCCAGCCTCACCAAAACCCCCGCAACCTTAGTGTCTTCAC
The DNA here is from genome assembly GCA_964420745.1 of uncultured Candidatus Saccharibacteria bacterium. Lineage (GTDB taxonomy): Bacteria > Patescibacteriota > Minisyncoccia > Phycocordibacterales > WO2-35-19 > CAYQUJ01. The sequence goes on from CAYQUJ010000017.1 coordinate 7,239, forward strand.
TGACTAAAATTTTTACTAATGTGGATTAATGGTGTTTATAATGGTATAAATATGTAACATCAGCCTTCGCTAAAAGCTATGGCTTGATAAATTGGGGAGTGGTGTAATTGGTAACACGCCTGCCTTTGAAGCAGGAGACTCTAGGATCGTTGCCTAGCTCCCCAGCAGCGAAATTTTAATGGCGGTTTTTTGTTATATTGAAAGCTATAAAATGGACAACAAAATAAAAATTGAATATTTAGATATTGCTCGCGTGATAGTAGAATACAAAGGAGTTTACAAAGTAAAAAACAAAAAAGGCGAGTATTTAGCCAAAATTACCGGCAAGCAAATGTTCAGAGCCTTCTCGCGAGAAGATTATCCGGCAGTAGGCGACTTTGTAGCTATTAAAGTTTTGGACGGAGAACATGCTACCATCGAAAAAATTTTGCCAAGAAAAACTGTAATTAAAAGAAGTCATGGCGATAAAAGCCGGACCTTTGGCAAGAACAAGGCGCAAATTATAGCCACAAATATTGACGTGGCCTTTATTGTAGAATCAGTGGACAGAGATTTCAGCCTAAACCGTTTTGAAAGATATTGTACTCTGGCGAGTGACGGGGGAGTAAAACCAGTCATAGTTTTAAACAAAACAGATTTGATTGCCAAAGAAGAACTGGAAACAAAACTTGCAGAAATAAAAAACAGATTCAAAGAAATTGAAATTATCAAAACCAGTACAGTAAATGATGAAGGTTTGCGAGAACTCAAAGCTTTTATAGAAAAAGATAAAACTTATTGCTTCCTTGGTTCATCCGGAGTGGGAAAATCATCTCTCATAAACAAATTGCTCGGCAAAAATATTATAAAAACTGAAGACATAAGCCTCCGCACCGACAGAGGCAAACACGCCACGACAAAGAGAGAAATGTATTTTTTGGAGAATGGAGCCATTGTTATTGACAATCCTGGCATGAGAGAAGTGGGAATGACAGATGCCAGCGCTGGCATCAATAGTCTATTTGATGAAATAACCGTTTTGGCAAAGCAATGCAAATTTGCAGATTGTACGCATATAAACGAACCTGGTTGCCAAGTTTTGCAGGCAATGGAATCGGGGCAACTTGATGCGGAAAAATATTCAAATTATATAAACCTAAAAAAGGAAAACGAATATTATGAAATGACTGAACTGGAAAAAAGAAAGAAAGATCGTCAATTTGGCAAGTTTATAAAAAAAACGAAGAAAGAACTGAAAGATTTCAGGCATAAAGATTGATTTTTCTGCACTAATGAAAATATTATCCACCTGTGCTTAGCCCACATGATTTTAGTCGTGATAGAATTTAAACGGACGTAAAAACTCCATTATTAATAAACTTATAAAATGACAACAACTTTTTTGGCGCAAGCGATCGGGATTTTATTATTTATTGTCGGTTTGTCTTTGGCCTCCGAGAGGAAGATGGTGATGGGCATTTTCAAAGAGCTTTTTAAGTACAGAGTGCTCACTTACATTTGGGGCCTGATTACGTTGGTAATCTCCATCGTTATGATCCTTCAACATAATATCTGGAGCGGCACTACAGAATTAGCAGTCACGATTTTGGGCTGGTATCTTTTTCTGGAAGCCCTGGTCTACGTATTTCTGCCGCAAAAATATCTTTCCGTTTTTCTTAAATGGCTGCAGAAGAAATCCATTTACTATTCCTTGGCTGCCGTTTTTCTTTTGGTCGGCGCATACTTCTTTTCCTACGGATTTATTTTCAATTAAAATAAAAAACGCCCCACACCCCGTATGAGGTGATTTTTTGATTATAATGGTTGAGTACAGAAATATGAAATTCAACCGGAACAAAATCTTTCTGATATTCTTGGCAATTATAATCACTATTATCTTGGGACTAGTTTTTTATGGACAAAAAACTGCCAAGTTGTTATTTGTGGGTGATCTAAATTTTGATCGCTATATGCGGGAAGTAATCAATGAAAAAGGCGGAGATTTTATTTTTTCTTGCATTGGAAATTCTTTGAAAGAAGCCGATCTAGTAATCGGAAATCTTGAGGGACCAATAACTGATAATCCTTCAGTAAGTGTTGGCACAGAAATAGGAAGCCCGGCAAATTACACATTCACATTTCCTCCTGTGACTGCAGAGTTACTACACGACTACAATATAAAATTGGTGAATATTGGGAATAACCATATCAGTAATTTCAAAGAAAGCGGCGTAGTATCTACCAAAAATTATCTTGAAAAAGCAGAGGTAAATTATTTTGGCGGAATAAATGGAGATGAACCTATATATAGAACTAGGCTCGGAAGAACAAACGTCTCTTTTATTTCATTTAATCAATTTGGTGGCGATACATCTGAGAAAATAGCTGACAAAATTGAGAATGAAAATAAAAATGGGAGGTTGGTTATAGTTTATGCCCATTGGGGCGAAGAATATGGGCCTATCACTGATTATCAAAAAAACATTGCCAAACTTTTTGTAAAATCAGGAGCCAAAGCTATAATCGGTTCTCACCCCCACATTATTTCTCCATCCGAAAAAATAGGAGACACAATTATTTATTATTCGCTTGGCAATTTTGTTTTTGACCAATATTGGAACTCCGAAGTGAGGACAGGTTTAATGCTTGAACTGGATATAAAAGACAGCCAGATAACAATCTCAGAACACAAAGTTGTGTTGGATAGAGACGGAAGAACTTGCTTGGCTACAAATTAAAATTCTGTTTTAACCAATTAAGAAGCGCTTGCGTATCTTTTACTCTATCAGTAGAACCCAAAACAATTATTCCCACTGGGATTTTTCCATCTGCGCTTTCAAACTCCCAGACCCCAGCTAATGTTTGTCCCGCTGCCGTTGTTTCCCCGTTTTTCATTCCGACTAAATTTTTATCGTCTTTGAATTCGTTATAATTTTCGAGATTATCTAATTTTCTGCCAGAAAATCTATAGTCTTGCTCGCCTTTTCCTATGTCAAAAATAAATTTTCTTTTGAAATAAGTGTAACGGAGTAATTTTTCTATATCTTCGGCGGATGAAGTATCAGATGCGAGTATTCCTGATGGATCGGCAAAATTAGTATTATCCATTGAGAGAGATGCCGCTTTTTTATTCATGTTTGCTACAAACTGATCCTTCCCAATAAATCCTGCCAGTATATTGGCAGCTTGATTGGAAGATTGCATAAGCAAAGGGTATAAGAGGTCGTAGGCGATATAATTTTCTCCGGCAACCGGCTGAAAACTGGTGAAGGCCGCAGCCAACATGCCGGAATCCACGGATATCGGTTTCCCCAGATAAATAAGTTCACTTGCTACGATTCCCGTCATTATTTTGGTAAGTGAGGCCATTGGCAATACATCGGAAGAATTTTTTTTAAGTATCGGCTCGCCGGTAGCCAAGTCTGATATAAGAAAAGATTTTGCTGAAACTTTTGGTGGAGCGTTTTCTACGCCACTTGCTACTGGTTTTGCAAACGTATTTAAGGTTTCGGTATCTCGCAACAGTAGAGCCATATCTTTATTTGCAAATTTGTATATCTCTTTAGCATCTGCTGTATCCAAGCGGACGCAGCCACCGGAATAAGATTTGGGCACCGGAGTGCCATCTTCGTGGTACGGCCAGCCATGAATGAAAAAATTGCCGTAGAACTGCATGCTCCAAGGCATCCAAACGTTGCCTATCGAGGAATAGTGGTTCTGTTCTTTGGAAAGTATTTTGTAGTTGCCAGTCGGCGTTTCCCACCAAGAGCCGTCTTTGCCTTTTGATAAAACGGGAAAAGTTTTCACCAGTTGCCCTTCTTTGAAAAGAGAAATTTCCATTTTTGAGAGGTCTACTTCAATAAAACTTTCCTTACGGGCAATGTAGCCACTGATCTCGTCTTCAAATTTTTTGTCTATGGGCAATACGAAATCATTGCTGTTTGTGAACCCGATTTCGGAGTCCGCCAAGCTTACATAAAATTGCCTGATTTTTTGATCACTGGATTTTATGATATTGCCGCGGTCCTGCCATAAAAAGAAAGTGGCAGAGCCCAAGACTAAAATAACCAAAGCCAAAATGATAGTAGTTCTGGATATTTTAAAAACGGCTTTTTTATCAATCTTGTGCTCCGATATGTTGAATTTATCTTCGCCCATTGTTTATATTATCCACTATTGTAAGATAGATTAACCACCTTATTTATTGCATAATTAGTTTATCATATTTAACAATAAATTATACTCCCGTGCAAAACTTTTTTGTGAATTTAAATCGTCCCTTTAAGATTTTTTTGTCCACTTTACTAGTTTTCGGTGTTATTGCGGGGATATTCACTTTTAATCATTTTGCATCCGCCCAAAATGATTACAAAAAGATCGGCATTGTTAACGCTTCCGAGGGCAATTATGCCTCTCGCAGATTAATAGTCTGGGGAACCCACCAGGAACCATCTATAAAAATTTCTACTTACGACAATGCAAAAAGGGATGTAAAAGTTGATGTTTATAAAATATCAAAGGACGAGCTTCTAAATTTTTTAACATACACCGTTGATAATAACGAACTTTATAAAGCTAACGTGCCGGATGTTTCTAAGTTAAATAAAATCACAACCTTGGATGCCAAAGGCGGAGAAGATAAAACCTTGTTGCCTATTGATGGTCAGGGGTTCTGGCTTTTAAGGGCTTATAGCTCTGATGGGGAACAAACTTTTTCGGCAGTTGTTAGGACTCCAATAGGAACAGTGGCCAAAGAAGGAAATAATGAAATTATTTTATGGACTCAAAATATTATTACTGGTAAAAAAGTTGGCAATGGAACTATAGAAATTTTTAATCTTAAAGACAAAGCTAATTATTTAGCTGAATCACAGATTAACACTGATGGAATAGCAAAAACATCCCAACTAAATAATGCAGACGTAGGATTTGTGTCCACATCCGAAGGTCAAACGATTTTGATTTTGAACTTGCCCAACGATTATTACAATTATCAAACTTTCAACAGTCCGCGAATTAATACTAAATACTTGCTTTTTACTGATCGCCCTCTTTATACTCCCGGCGATAAAGTATATTTCAAAGCCATAATAAGAAATGACAATGATGCAGAATACACTGTTCCAACAGGATTGGCCACGGTCAAAGTATACAAAGATTACAATTCAACACAGCCTCTCTTTGAGAAAAAATATTCGATTTCTGCAAATGGTACTATAGCTGGAGAATATTTGTTGGACGAATCGGCAAAAACGGGTACATACCAAATTTCGGTTGATCTAGGAGCGGAGTCAGACAGAGAGTGGTATTTGCGTACCGTTGCAAATTTTAATGTAGAGCACTACAGAAAGCCAGACTACAACCTTGAAGCCACAGCAATGAGAGACGAATTATTGAAGGGAGAAAATGCAATCTTCAATTTGTCGGGCAAATACTTCTTTGGACAGCCGGTTTCGGGTGGAAATGTACACTACACGGTTCGATATTCTACGAACCAATACTACACGGAAGAAAATTTGGAATATTACAAAAAATACGGATATAGCTGGTATTACGGCGAAAATGAATTAAAAAGCGGAGATGTTGAATTAAATAACAAAGGAGAAGCAGAAATTTCAGTACCAACTTCTTCTTTACCAAACGGCCAGTTTTCAATTCTCTCGCTGGAAGCCACTTATCAGGATGAAAGCGGTAACCCTGTGAGGGCAAGTAAAAATATTTTAATCCGTGGAAGCCAATATAGTATTAAGGCTGGCGATTATGAATATTCGTCAAAAGTAGGGCAGTCTCTATCCATCCCCATAACTCTCTTATCCCACTCTGATGCTTTGGTTTCCAATGTGAATATTTCAGTTTCTCCAACAAGAGAAGAATGGCTTCGAGATGATAAACTAAATGCTCAAGAATACTACAATTATCATTTAGACCAAGAAGATCTACCTAATTTTTCTATTACAACAAACAATAAAGGCGAAGCTGTATTGACATATATTCCTCAAAAGACCGGTAGCTTCAATTTTATTCTCCGAGTTACAGATAGAAGAGGTAATATCCATGAAAGGACTATTTACACCTGGGTTACTAAAGAAGATATGCCTTATTACAGACAAAATAGCCAAGGAGTAACTCTCAAAGTTCAAAATAAAGGATATTCTCCCGGTGAAATTGTTCCCGTGAACTTATCGGTTACCG
>CAYQUJ010000018.1:0-12678 GCA_964420745.1 uncultured Candidatus Saccharibacteria bacterium
TTTCGCCATACAAACATAGTATCCAAAGTTCGTATTTAAAGGTATCTAGATCAACATGGAATTCAGTTGTGAACGTCGAGTATATCTTGACACCGTGTTGGTGGTTCCGCCACCGAAGTTACCGGTGGCTGGCCTTTTTTGGTTTTTAAGGATTTCGGCTGGTGAGTGGCCGGATCCAATCGGTCCGGCAGTAATCGCCGGATCGTATCTCGTGCCATTTCGCACGATGATGCGTGGTTAAGCTATTCCTGGGCGCCGTCTGGTTTTCAAACCTGCGGCGCTCTTTCTTTTTATAAAAATTTTAACAACGTCTACTATCTGACCGATCGGTCAAATGGTTGTAATGGGGTTCCGTAAGTTTTCCACGGCGGTTCTTTCGCGGATATTTTAAAATGCTAGAATAAAAGCACGGTGTCTATTATTTCAAATAAAGAACAGCTGGCGACCAATCCCCTGCGCAAGGACGCTTTGGAAATTTTGGAAGCGGGTTATGCGGCCATTGATACGGAAAAAGTTTTAAGAAAAAAGATATTGTTTGATGGCCAAACCTTGTGTGTGACGGAACTCCCCTCTCTTAGTTATTGTCTTTCATTTTATGAACGCATATTTTTTATCGGTATCGGCAAGTGCGCTTATGACGGGGCCAAAGTCATTGAAGAAATTTTGGGCGACAAACTAACCGACGGCATAGCTATTGATGTCAAAGGTGGACCCTTAAAAAAAATACGCTCTTACGTCGGCACCCACCCTTATCCGTCAGAAGTTAATATTTCTATCACCGAGCAAGTGCTCGGCATGATCAAAGGCGTGACCGAGAAAGATCTGATTTTGGTTTTGGTTTCCGGCGGCGGTTCTTCCTTATTTTGTCTGCCGCACAATATGAGCATTGAAACTCTTGTAAACATTACAAAAACTTTAACTCAAAAAGGAGCGGATATTTACGAACTCAATACCGTCAGAAAACATTTTTCAGAAATTCAGGGCGGCGGCTTGGCAAAATTTTGCTACCCGGCCCAAGTAGTCTCACTTATTTTTTCGGATGTGCTTGGAAATGATATCGGTATGGTGGCTTCCGGACCAACAGTTTATGACAAAACCACGGTGGCAGACGCAGCTATGATTTTGATGAAATACGATGTTTTGAGCACATGCATTCCTCAGGACTGCCAATTTTTGGAAACTCCCAAGCACCCGAAATATTTTGTAAATGTCAAAAATTTTTTGGTTTCCAGCAACAGGAACGCTCTCGATGCCATGAAAACCAAAGCCGAAGAACTGGGCTATCGCGCCGATATTGAAACCACTGCTCTGTCAGGCAATGCCTCCGAAATCGGCAAAAATCTGGCTATGGGAGAACCGCGAGAAAAATCTTGCCTGCTTTTGGGTGGAGAAACCACTGTCAAAGTTAACGGAGATGGTATAGGGGGCCGCAATCAAGAATTGGCGCTCTCGGCCCTGCCGCACATGAAGCCAGACTCTTTGCTAGTTTCCGTTTCTTCTGATGGCTGGGACAATACTGACCATGCTGGCGCGCTCGCCGATATAGAACTTCTAGAAAAAGCCAAAGCCAAAAATCTTTCTCCAGAAGAATATTTGAAACGCAGCGACAGTTATAATTTTTTCAAAAATGTCGAAGACGGCGCGATATCAACAGGTAGGATGGGGAGTAATGTCTCGGACTTGTATATAATGTTATACAAGTAATCCTTATGGATAAAAATAAAAAATTTATACTTTGGTTTGACCAAGTGGGCATTGCTGATGTCGGGTTGGTTGGCGGCAAAAATGCCAGCCTAGGAGAAATGTACACTACTTTGGTGCCCAAGGGCATCCGCATACCAAACGGTTTTGCCATCACCGCTTATGCTTACCGCTATTTTATTGAAAAAGCAGGGCTGATCGATTTTATTTCCGAAACTTTGAAAGACTTGGATACCGGAGATGTCAAAAGTTTGCAAAAAATCGGCAAGTTGGTCAGAGACAAAATTATAAAAGCGGAACTGCCGCAAGAATTGCAAAAAGAAATTGCCGAGAGCTACCACAATCTTTCCAGCGCTTACCATATGGAGGAAGCGGACACCGCGGTGCGTTCCTCCGCCACAGCTGAAGATTTGCCGGGCGCAAGTTTTGCCGGTGAGCACGAGACTTATCTCAATGTTGTTGGCGCAGAAAATGTAATCCAAGCCACCAAAGAAGCAATGGCTTCTCTTTGGAACGATCGAGCCATTTCTTATCGGGTAGACAAAGGCTTCAACCATTTTGATGTGGCGCTATCGGTTGGTGTGCAAAAAATGGTGCGTAGCGATAAGGGCTCATCCGGAGTTATGTTTACCCTTGATACAGAAAGCGGTTTTCGCGGAGTGGTTGAAATTGACGCGTCTTGGGGTTTGGGAGAAATGGTGGTACAGGGCAAAGTCACACCGGATTCGTATTTGGTATTTAAGCCCACTTTAAACCAGGGCTTCGCTTCTGTCATCAAAAAAGATATCGGCTCAAAAGAAAGCAAAATGATTTATCATGCGGAAAATTCAAAGCAAGCGCTCTCGGCCACCAAAGCCATCAAAGAAGTGCCGGTAGAAAAAAAAGATCGGGAAAGTTTTGTGTTAACCAATGATGAGATTTTAACCTTGGCGCGCTGGGGAGTGGAAATTGAAAATCATTATACCGAAAAAGCGGGCAAGCCGACGCCGATGGATATGGAATGGGCCAAAGATGGCATTACCAACGAGCTCTTCATCGTGCAAGCTAGGCCGGAGACCGTGCAATCAGAAAAGAAACATCTGGAAATTACCGAATACAAATTGGAAACTACAGCTGCGCCTATTATTGCAGGGATTTCGGTCGGTACTAAAATAGCTTCCGGGAAAGCAAGAATAATTACCGATGTCAAAAAACTTCACGAGTTTGAAGAAGGCGAAATCTTGGTAACCGAAATCACTGACCCCGATTGGGAGCCGATTATGAAAATGGCCTCGGCCATCATCACCGAAAAAGGCGGCCGCACCAGCCACGCTGCGATCGTTAGCCGCGAGCTCGGCATCCCGGCGGTCATCGGCACCGGCAATGCTCTTTCCAAAATAAAAACCGGCCAATTGGTGACAGTGGATACTTCAAGCGGTACTGTAGGCAAAGTTTATGAAGGCAAATTGGAATGGCAGGAAACAGTGCACGATGTGTCAAATGTTCCGGAAACCAAAACAAAAGTTTGTATGAATGTCGGTTCGCCCGAAAGTGCCTTTATGTATTCCTTTATACCAAACAAAGGCGTGGGGCTAGCTCGCGAGGAGTTCATCATTGCTTCTACTATCAAAGTGCATCCGAACGCTTTGCTCAATTTTGATAACATAAAACCCGAGGCCCTAAAAAATAAAATTGAAAAAGCCACTCTTGGTTATGAAAATAAAGTAGACTTTTATGTTGATAAATTGGCTGAAGGCGTGAGCCAAATCGGCGCCGCTTTTTGGCCAAGTGACGTAGTAGTGCGCTTCAGCGATTTCAAAACCAACGAATACGCCACCTTACTCGGCGGCGCCGAATACGAGCCCGAAGAAGAAAATCCCATGCTCGGCTGGCGCGGTGCTTCCAGATATTACGATCCCAAATTCAAAGAAGCATTCAAGCTGGAATGTCGAGCCATGAAAAAAGTTCGAGAAACTTTTGGATTAAAAAATATTGTCGCTCTAATCCCTTTCTGCCGCACTCCCGACGAAGGCCAAAAAGTTTTGGATATTTTGAAAGAAGAAGGTTTGGAAAAAGGCCGCGACGGGTTCAAAGTTTATGTAATGTGCGAAATACCGGCCAATGTTTTGCGGGCCGACGAATTTTTGGATATTTTTGACGGCTTCTCAATCGGTTCAAACGATTTGGCTCAGCTTACTCTCGGCCTTGACCGCGACTCCGGCATTGTCGCCCATATTTCAAACGAAAACGACCCGGCAGTTAAAACTCTGGTCGCGATGGCTATCAAAAAGTGCCGCGAACGCGGCAAATACATCGGCTTCTGCGGCCAAGCTCCTTCCGACTACCCCGATTTCCTGCGCTTCCTCATCCAAAATCAAATTGAATCAGTCTCTTTGAACCCCGACTCAGTCATCCCCATGCTCTCCGCGATCGCGGAGGAAGAGAACTTGCCCCGCGAAGCTTTGATTAAGAGCGAAGTGGGAGAAATTAAATAATTAAAAAAAGAGCCGCTTGCGAAGCGGGCTCTCGGAGCAGCGTGTTGCTTTAGTTTGGAAGCAAAGTTGCTTCTTGAATTATACAGATAGTGTTGGTGTTAATCGGTAGCGCTTGCTTACCAATGCAAGTCGCTCGAACGGAAACGTGATCACCAACCTTGATCCCAAAATCCAACCCCGGATTACGAAACTTGTGAATCGTACTAGCAGCAGGAATGTTCGTTGGTCCAAACCTCGGATTAATAATCGCTCGTGTCGGTCTGGTTTCCTGAATTGTGATGTAATTAGCACTCTCACAACACGTGATCCAACCAGATATGTTTTTGGCAGAAATCACTTCGGTTCCGAAGTGTTCGTTTGCTTCTGTCACAGCAAAAAACGCGATCATACACAGAAGCGGAACAGCTAGAAAAAATACTGCCAACGGACCTCCTACTGCATTTGGTGGTCTCATCTTTTTCTCCTTCCTTCCACATTAAACACTATTTCAAAAAAATTGCAAGGTTTGGTTTTGTCACCCATATTCCCTACACTTCAACCTCTCATATTCTATAAATTATACACTTTTCCGCGGCCGCGGAATTCTGTATAATTATGTTGCCAATAAGATAACCAGATAAGATGAAAGAAGAAACAAAAGAAAAAGTTTTATCTGCCAGCAAAACTTTATTGCTTATTGTTGGAGCGTTAGGATTAGTTTTTGTGGCAGCTGCTGCGGGAAATGCCGTACAGCTTTTGAAGTACACTCCTATCATGAAAAGATCCAAACTCAAGGTGTTTGAAATAAACCAAGGCATAAAGCGATTATTGAATAGAGGACTTATTGAAATTAAAGAGGATGAAAATTACAAATTTTTGGAGGTTACAGAAAAAGGCAGGCATTTGCTTCTGAAATATCAATTGGAAGGATTGATTTTAAATAAACCGCCAAAATGGGATAAAAAATATAGGGTGGTAATTTTTGATGTGTCAGAGCAAAGAAAGAAAACCCGTGATCGATTGCGTGATATCTTGAGGTCCTTTGGTTTTGTTTGTCTGCAAGGTAGCGTATGGGTTTATCCATACGACTGCGAAGAAATCATTGACTTATTAAAACAATATTTATCATTAGACAAAGAAGTTATTTATATGACGGTAGAATCAATCCAAAACGATAAACAGTTAAAAGAAAATTTTAACTTATGATTATACACTTTTCCGCGGCCGCGGATTTTTGTATATCTAAAAAAAGCAGTGTATTGAATTCATTTTTATAAGCCCCGACTCAGTCATTCCCATGCTCTCCGCGATTGCGGAAGAGGAGAATAAATTAAATCAATAAAAAGATTTAAAAGTTTCCATTACCTAACCTTCCCCCAACCCCTTCCTTACTTTAAGGAAGGGGTGGCTGCCATTTGTTATTTAGCTGTAATATGAAATTTGCTGCGCGATTCCCTCCTTAAAGTAAGGAGGGTTAGGGAGGTTAGAAATTATTGTTGTAAGAAAATATAAAACTGAGTTATAATTAACCCATGAACATCCTATATTTGCACAAAGAGGATTGGGAGAAGGAATATATTGGCAGCAGATTTGGCGGACACCAGGTTTATTTTTCAAAAAGTTTTGAAGAAACGCCGCCGGAAGTTTTGAACACGGCGGAAATTCTTTCAGTTTTTGTTTCTCATCAGTGCAAGACAGATGAATTGGCTAAATTACCAAATTTAAAATTAATTGCTGCCCGTTCAACAGGGTTTGATTATGTGGATGTTCCCGCGGCGCGGGCGCGGGGCGCGGAAGTAGTGTATGTCCCCTCTTATGGCGAAAACACAGTAGCCGAGTTTGCTTTTGCTCTGCTCTTATCTTTGTCCAGAAAAATTTCTGACGCTCACGAGCAAATTACCGAAACAGGTTCCTTTACCCAGGGCAATTTGCGGGGTTTTGATTTGAAAGACAAAATAATCGGTGTGGTTGGAACCGGCCGGATTGGCACCAATATGATACGCATGGCCAAAGGTTTTGGCATGAATGTTATCGCTTATGATCCTTTCCCCAAAGAAAATCTGCCAAATGAAATGGGTTTTCGTTATGTTTCTTTTGAAGAATTGTTGCGCGAGTCAGACATTATTTCTTTACACGCGCCGCTCAACGAACACACCCGTCACATGATCCACAGCGGCAATATTCAGGAATTAAAAAAAGGCGTCTTTATTATAAATACCGCTCGGGGCGGCCTCATTGAGACCGAAGCGTTGGAAAAAGCGCTTCAAGATGGCATAGTTTTGGGCGCCGGACTGGATGTTTTGGAAGAAGAAAAAGATATGTCCGACGAATTGAGCTTGCTCAACAACCCCAATCCAAAAATTGAAGAACTAAAAAATGTTTTGGCCAACCATTATTTGATCCGCCACCCGCGAGTCATCGTTACGCCGCACATCGCCTTCAATACGGCAGAGGCCGTCAAAAGAATCTTGGACACTACTATTGAAAACATCAATTCTTTCGCTGGCGGCGAGCTCAAAAACAGGGTACCCTAAGCGTTATGGATGGCATATTACGTTGCAGCCGTTATTCTTTTGGGCCTAACCGTTTGCATTATTGCGGACCGGACGCCAACCGGGAACTGCGCGGTTTGATTGAAAACGGCAAAAAAGATTTTGGCCTGGAAATTATTTTGCGGCAATTCAAAACTCTTTATCCGTACCTGCGGTACATTGCCGAGGAAAATAAAATCGTCGATCCTTTTGATGTGCGGGTAGTAGAGGCCTATTGGTTGGGCAACAACCTTTTAGAAAAAATACAAAAAAGAAAATTACATGATTTTCTGGTTGATAATTTGCAGATCAAAAATAGATTCAACAACAAAGAATTTACTTGGCTCAGAGAAAAGATAGACCAAGGCGCCCTGCCCCACCACTCATTCCATGTTTTGAATATCTGGCAGCAAAAAGGGCATAGCGATCATTTGGAAAATTTAAACAGAATGGACGAGTGCCGCATTTCTTCTGGTGTGGTTGAAAAAATAAGCGGACCGGAAATTACCGTTTCTACCGAACCTTTGGTTTATGTGAACGGCAAGTTTGCTCTCGGCTCTGTAATTTCAAAGGTGCTGACACGGCAATTGGAAGCAGAGTACGATATTGAACAAATCAAACCCGGGCAAATCGTCTCCATCCATTGGAGCGTGCCATGTGAAGTGATTACTCCCAAGCAAGCTCAAACTCTCAAAAAATATACTTTAAAAAATATTGCTTTTGCTAACCTAACTTTATGATTGATAGAATATTTGTGTTTGGAAATATAAATTTAGAAAATGATTCGCTGCCGCTGCGGATTATGCCGCAATTGCAGGAAAAATTTCCAGACATCCAATTTGAAGTCAGAGACCCGAATGAAGAATGGGGCGTGCCGGATGAATTTATCATTATTGATACCGTTATTGGCATAAAAGGAATAAGAATTTTTGAAACTTTGGACAAATTTTTATCTGCGCCGAGGGTCTCAATGCACGACTTTGATTTTTTGACGAATCTCCAATACCTTTGGAAGCTCGGCAAAATTAAAAAAATAAAAATTATTGGCCTGCCGCCAAATATGGAAGAGTCGGAAGCCGTAAAAAAAGTGAGCGCTATCTTGCGATAGCGCTTTCGGGCCCAATTATCTCAATAACGGTTCTGAGGTGGATGCGGACATTGTCTCCCAGTTGAGGACAAAGGTTAAGTGCATCTAGAGCGACAAATGTGTCGCTTCCGGAAATCACTCTGACACCACGACCGACAGCAAAACAGACTGTGGCGATTTTTACAGCGCAATCACCACCTTGTCCCTTATGTTGCCACCAAAACATCTGGACCATGTGTTTATCCCACAAAAGGCATACAAAGCCAGACGAGAGCCAAAATTCACGCATCTCCCCCACTGGTTTTGGGAAACAACGCTCCAAAAAGATAACATCCGGATCTTCTTCGCATTTTGCAATACGCATGAGTCTCTCTATATCTTCTTGGCTCAAACCCCTGCTTTCTGCGCAGGGTACTACATAACGCGCAAAAAGCTGCGGACCGGACAATTGTTCTGACATAACGAACCTCCCGATAAATTTATATCACAAATTTTCTTCCCACTCAACTTTTAGAAAATGGGCGGCGCAGGACATGCAGGGGTCATAAGCACGAATTAATTTTTCAATTTCAAAGCCAATCTTGGCTTTGTCCAGCGGAGCCGCGTCTGACGCGGTGGAGTTGGACTCGTCGATCAACTTTTGAACCAAAACACCGATATCTCTTTCAATATTTATCTGGTTTTGGCCGGTCGGCACCACCACTTCCCCACCCACCACTTTGGCATCTCCGCCCAAAATAACTTTGTGGTAAAGGGTACCCCGCGGCGCTTCTATGACGCCCACTCCCACGGCGCTTACCGCGGCAGAATCAGAGAGAGGTTTAACAAGCGGCTCCGGCACAAATTTATTTTTTGAAAGAATGTCAATGGATTCATCCACTGAATGTAAAATCTCAATGGCTTGGGCCAGGTTGTTGTAAAAAATATCGGTTGACGGAAACAAACTCAAAGCCTCTGCCGCTGATTCTTTGGTTTTTGGATGCAATTTATCTTTGGCCAAATTGACGCGCGGGAGAGCGCCAACCATATAACCTTCGTCTTTGTATGTATAACCAACGGCTTGTGAATACGGCAAAACCGTGCTTTCCAGATGCGTTCGGAAATCTTTTTCTCCGTATTTTTCGCCGCTACTTGTCACAATATTTCCATTGATGTAGCCGAAAGTGTCGTCCGGCACCAAGGCCATGTATTTGGTCTTGCGGTCAAAATGGAATGGAGCATTTTTGAAAATTTCAATCAAGCGCAAAACGGCCGGGCGGATATTTTGCAATTTTTGAATAGCTTCATCCATGCCTGTCTGGTCCGGAAATTTCAAAAAGCCGCCGATAGTTGGCAAGGTAGCGTGCACACTGCGGCCGGCAATCAAAGTGGCCAAAAAATTGCCGGCCGATTTCACGTCAAAACCATCGTGCAAAATTTGATGTTGGGCCGGGTCATTTTCGTCAAAATCCAAAAAAGCGTCTTTGCCGAAAATATCCGGCATGGAAAACAAATACAAATGCAGGGCATGATCTCGGATCATAAGCCCGTGCATCATAAGCGCGCGCAAAATTTTTGTTTGGGTGGTGGGTGTGATGCCGAGCGCGTTTTCGCACGCTTCTATGCTGCACATAATGTGGGAATTGGAGCAAGTGCCGCAAATGCGTGCCAAGTGTTGTGGAATGGCGACTATGTTTTTACCTTTCATGGCTTCGGTAAAAAAGCGCTTGTATTCCTTTACCGAAAATTTAACATCCGTCACTTTGCCGTCAACGATTTTCAAACTGAGGTTGGCGTTGCCCTCCATCTTGGTCATGTGTTCAAGCGATAAATCAAATGTATGCATAAAATTAAAATTAAACAGCCGGCCTTAATTCTGCGACAAGAGCATTAACTTTTTCCAAAAAAACTTCCGGGCTCATAGGGCACCCCGGAACTTCCACGTCTACTTTAACAATATCGGACACCTTTTTCACCTGGGGCAAAGCGCCGAAGCGCGCCACCAAAAAGTTGATATGCTGGTTTTGTTCGGGGGTGAAAGTATTGCGCTGGCCGGCCGGCAGCCCGACTACCGCGCAAGAACCGATGGCCACCAATTTTTTGGAACGATTTCTAATGTCTTTTATCTCTTCTTCTTGCTCCGGAGAAGCCACTGCTCCTTCTATAAAAGCGATATCAAATTCATCAAAAATGTTTTTGGACTTCAAAACTCTCACGTGGCGAAAATCAAACAATTTTTTCCATTCCTGCCAGTGGTCGTTTAGCACTTCGGTCATCACTACCGTATTATCCTCACAGCAACTATACGAAAACCATCCGATTTTGATTTTATCCATAAGCGAAATTATATCATGAATATTTATAATAAAAAAAGCCCTACTTTTCGCATTTCGCTACTAAGTAGAGCATCCAAGGTTGGGGCAATCTTACCTTGCGCCGCCCAAAAGAATCCTGACCTGTTCCAGAGCATAAAACTCCGGGTTAAACAGATACCCCAAGTTCGAGTACTGAAACAGTGCTGTTAGGAGACAAATGACGGCGAGAATCCCAAGTACGAAAGACAAAACAATTCTTCCGCTCAAACGCTTGTCGTAATTGTCCTCAACGGCAATATCAATTGTCTTCACGATGTAACGGCATGCAACCGTTACCAGAACAACCGACGAAATGATTGAGAAGATGGCGAAGTATGCTTCGACATAGGCCTGCCGAACCAATACTTGCCACAGATGTTCGATTGTCACGCCCAGCTTCTGGGCCAACAAATCCAACCGTTTCAGAAGTTCTTCACTGATTTTTTCCACAGTAAATTCCTTTCCGTTGTGAATATTAGCACACTACTTTTTTCTGTCAATGGCTTTATTTGTTTTACAAAACATGTCGCAATGCAATGAACATTTTATCTTTTTGATTTTTTAGTTCTTTATTAATTTATATAGTTAATGCTATAATTATTTTATGTCTGAAAATCCACAAAGCGATATATTTACAATCGGGGTCGGCGGGGCGGCTGGGGATGGTGTCAAAAAGGCCGGTATTAAAATAGGAGCATTTTTGCAAAGCTTGGGCTACCAAGTTTATATATCTTTTGACTACCCTTCTCTCATCCGCGGCGGCCATAATTTTGCCAGAATCAGCTTCAGTAAAAATAAAATCTGGAACGACCATGCCAAACTGGATATTTTGATTGTCTCAAATGAAGGATCGGTAGAAATCCACAGAGGAGAATTGAAAGAAGGGGTAAAAATAATTTCTGATATACCGCTTCCCAAAATTTCTGAAGATCCTAAAGTTATTTTTGAAGGAACAAATTTAGCCGCTTTTGCCGAAAGCTTCGGCGAGCCGAAGGGCGAACTCATTGACGGCAATACGGCTTTTGCCAGAGGTTTGCAGGCAGCCGGGCTTGATTTTTATCTTGCCTATCCCATGACCCCTTCAACTTCTATTTTACATTATCTGGCCAGCAAGCAAACTAAAGAAGGGCTTAAAGTTATTCAGCCGGAAAATGAAATTGCCGCAATCAATATGGCGCTCGGCATGGTTTACGCTGGCAAAAGAGTAGCGGTCGGTTCGGCTACTGGCGGTTTTGCCCTGATGCAAGAAGCTTTTAGTTTTACCGGCATGGCTGAATTGCCGCTGGTAGTGGCAGTGTCACAAAGACAGGCCCCGGCCACCGGCGCACCCACTCATTCTTCCCAATCCGATTTGCGCTTTGCTATCCACTCCGGCCACGGCGAGTTTCCAAGAATTGTAATTACACCCGGGGATCCGGAAGAAAGTTTTAAGGCCGGCGCAGATGCCATGAACTTGGCTTGGAAGTTTCAGGTGCCGGTTATTGTGCTTTTGGACAAAATTTTGTCTGAACATATGATGACAAGCGCTATCAATACGGACTCTGTTTTGGTGGAAAAAAATGAAAATATGATTTTCCCGGGCACGCCGGATAAAGTGGTCAAAGTAACCAGTTATGAGCATGATGAAAACGGTATTACTACCGAAAAAGCGGAAGATATCAAAAGAGCAGTGGAGAGAAGATTTGCAAAACTGGAAAATATAAAATCAGAAATGCAAAACAGAGAAACAGCCAAAATTTATGGAGACCCAACCAGTGAAAATGTTGTCGTTTTTTGGGGTTCTACCAAAGCTCCGGTGCTTGAAGCTGTAAAATATTTCAATAAACCAGTTAAGTTACTGCAGATTATCTGGTTAGAGCCGTTTGATGCTGAGAGGGTGAAAAGAGAGTTAGAAAACAAAAAAATTATCTGTGTTGAAGGCAATCGTGGCGGCCAATTAGCATCTCTGATCCGCGAAAAAACCGGCATTGAAATTACCGAAAAAATTCTGAAGTACGATTCCCAGCCATTTGATCCGGAAGTATTGGCGGAGGAAATTAATAAAAAGGTAATGTAACTTACCCCAACTTATGAACTTAGAATTATCTACAAAATCAAAAATCACTTGGTGTCCGGGTTGCCCAAACTCTCAAATTTTGGTGTCTTTTAGAAAGGCTATTACAGAATTGGTGAATGAAGACAAACTTAAAATTGAAAATCTGGCGGCTTTTGCCGGCATCGGATGTCATGGCAAAATTTCCGACTATTTAAATGTAAATTCTTTTACTTCACTGCATGGCCGAATGATCCCGGCTATGACCGGAGCCAAGTGCGCTAATCCGACGCTGACCATAGTCGGCTTTTCCGGTGATGGCGATTCATACGATGAAGGTCTGGAGCATTTGATTCATGCCGCCAAACGCAATTCAGACGTAAATCTTTTTATCCACAATAACCAAATTTTTGCCCTGACCACCGGCCAGTTTGATGCCGTGAGCCCCAAGGGTTTCAAAGGCAAATCCACTCCATTTGGCTCGATTGAAGAGCCGTTTAATCCCCTGCTTTTAATGCTCAGTGCCGGCGCCACTTTTGTA
>CAYQUJ010000019.1:0-832 GCA_964420745.1 uncultured Candidatus Saccharibacteria bacterium
TTTCGCCATACAAACATAGTATCCAAAGTTCGTATTTAAAGGTATCTAGATCTTTAGTACAAAAACGTTCGCAAAAAAGGAAAGGAAACAACCATGTTGCCCATTGTACGGTCCGAGCCCACTTTTTTATTGATTCCCGCGTCAACGTGATCCCGGCCGCCGGCGCCGGCGCGACCAGCTAGTCCCACAACGGACTCGCCGGCCGCGCGCCGACAAGAAGCCCCCAAAACACCGGGGGCTTTGTTATTTATGATAAGATAAAAATATGAATTTTTGGAATGAAATGAAAAAATCCCACTTCGCTAAAGCTTCGCGGGATAAACCAATACTTTGTTTAGCGCCGATGGCTGATGTGACCGACGCGGCTTTCAGATTCATAATATCTAAGTATTCCACCATACCCCATATTACTTACACCGAATTTGTTTCGGCTGATGGGTTGGTTAGGGCGCCGGAAGAAGGAAGACGAAAACTTTTGAAGGATTTGGAGTATTCTGAAATTGAACATCCGATAGTGGCTCAATTTTTTACCAGCAAACCGGAAATGATGGAGAAAGCGGCTGCTCTCGCGGCGGAACTTGGTTTTGACGGAGTAGATATCAACATGGGCTGTCCGGACAAAAGTATTGAAAAGCAAGGCGCCGGCGCCGCTTTGATGAAAAATCCGTCTCTTGCTCGTGAAATAATTGCTGCCGCTAAACGCGGAGTACAAAATAGTTACAATGACCGTCATTGTAATTCTAAAAAGTATGGTGTAATTCCAGTTTCAGTAAAGACCAGATTGGGTTATAACAAAGATGAACTAGAAGCATGGTTGCCGGAATTGTTAGCT
>CAYQUJ010000019.1:842-11823 GCA_964420745.1 uncultured Candidatus Saccharibacteria bacterium
AATCCGGCGGCTATCATTATTCATGCCCGTACGCGCAAAGAAATGTCAAAAGTGCCGGCAAGGTGGGAGAGAATAAAAAGAGCGGTTGAAATAAGAGATAAAATCCAGACCTCACCCCTTTCCCCTCTCCTAGACTTAGGAGAGGGGAAACATATCTCAAACATCTACAATTCTGATTCTTCCTTTTTTCCCTCCCCTGACCAAGGGGAGGGCCACGCGAAGCGAGGGGTGGGGTTCAGAACTCTTATTATCGGCAACGGAGATGTCGCAGACACTGACGACGCTAGGAGGAAGTGTGAAGAAACCGGAGCTGATGGAGCCATGCTCGGCCGAGCTGTGTTTGGCAACCCATGGTTATTCTCTAATTCGCGCGAATTAGAGAATAGGGAAGATCAGGAAGCGGTCAAAAAAATACTCGAAATTTTAATAGAACACACCAAACTTTTTGAACAAAAATTTATGGGCGTAAAATCTTTTGCCATTATGAAAAAGCATTTCAAAAGTTACCTTTCGGGCATAACCGGCGCCAAGGATTTGAAAGAAAAACTGATGCTTACCAACAACGCAAGCGAAGTGGAGCGTGTGGTAAATGATTTCTTAGTTTTATATAATAAATAGCATGAATTTCCCTTTTGATTTTTTTGGCGGAATTTCGTTGACCGCAGAATCGGTGGCGGATTTTATTTTTTTCGTAGTGGCCGGCATTACCGCGATAATATCGGTGGTTTTGTTTTTTCATTGGCGGAAATACAGCTTGGGCGGCGCGGTTGTCGCCATTATAGAACTTATTTATTTAGCCGTTGCTGTCACTCTGCTTGGGGCGGCCTTTTTTGCCATAAATTAAAAATAAAATGATCAAACTTGAAGTAGGAGAGCAAATCATAAAAATTGTGAGAAGGCATTATTTTGTAATATTGCCCATGGTCGTGTCGCTTTTGCTTATGGCCCTGGCGCCTCTGATTTTGTATTATTTTTTGATTTCAAATTTTCTATCTTTGGATCAGAATATCGTGGGGGCTATCCAAAATTTTGTTTTGCGTTGGAATGTTTTTGGATATTCCATTTGGCTCTTGCTTTTATGGATTATGTTTTTTATAGAATGGACCGACTATTATTTGGACCTCTGGGTTATTACCGACAGCCGGATTTTGGATGTGGAGCAAAAAGGTTTTTTCCATCGCGAGGTGACCAGTTTTAATTATAGTCAAATTCAAGATATCACCGTAGAAACCCGCGGCCTCATAGAAACTTTTTTCAAATTTGGCACTCTGCATATCCAAACTGCCGGCCACAACAGAGAGATTGTTATCAGAGACGCTTCCCGTCCGGAAGAAGCCCGGTCTTTGATTTTGAGATTGCAAGAGAAATCAGGAGCCATGCCAAACCAATAATATATCCCACCAGCACATCGCTCAAATAATGCACTCCCAAATAGAGGCGGCTTATGCCGATCAATAAGATCAGCAAAGCAAGACAAAAAATAAACGGGTTGCGAAGATGATGTCGATCGTATTGCCAAATGGTAAAAAGTATAAAACCGTACAAAGCTATAGCAACAGCCGCATGGCCGCTCGGGAAAGATGATGTTGGCTCAAGATAAAGGGCTTCTGCCAATGGTCGGGCTTTGTCAAAAATATTTTTGATTATAAAAACAGTTGCCGTGCTACCTCCTACCGAAATAAAGAGCGGCAAAATTTTGCTGGTGTGTTTGTGAATAAGAAAAGATATGGCGGAAAGCGCGGTTACAACGCTCGCCACCATGTACCCGCCGGCGTAGGTCACGACAAGCATCAAGAAAGAGAGCCACTCTGTTCTATTTTCGGCAAAAAACTGCAACACATTTTGATCCACCGCTTGCATGCGCTAATTATACTTTATTTTTGGTTTTTTGAATTAGCTGTATTTGGGTTGCTTGCTGTTTCTTAACAATTTAAATATTTCAAACCAAGCCAGGCTGGCGAAGATGGCGATAAAGATAAGCCCAAAGTCTTTTAAATGTATTGGGGCCAAATGAAAAAGATTGGAAAGGAACGGTATGTACAAAATAGCCAAAAGACACAAAAAGGCGCCAGCAGAAACAGAAACCAACATCTTGTTTGGAGAGAGCAAAATTTTGTGGAGATTCTTTTTCCAAGATAGATTGATGGCGATGAGAGCCAGATTGGCCAAAACCAAAGTGGTGAAGGCGACCGAACGCGCTTCAAGTTCGTTCACATCGGACTTAATGGAAAAAACAAACAAAACAAAAGTGGCAATGAGAACTCCGAGCCCCTGAATAACACTGATTGATATGGTACGGCGGTTGAATATAGGCTCTCGCAGATTTCTGGGTGGCCGCTTCATTATGTCTTTGTCTTCTTTTTCCGATTCAAAAACCGTTGAACAAGCCGGGTCTATGATGAGCTCCAAAAAAGCGATGTGGGCCGGTAGCAACACCGCCGGCAAATCAAAAACCAAAGGCAAGACGGCCATGCCGGCGATGGGAACGTGGACCGCCAAAATATATCCCATGGCCCTTTTGAGGTTGCTATAAATACGGCGCCCCAAACGAACCGCGGCAACGATGGAAGAAAAATCATCATTGAGCAAAACCAGAGCGGAAGCTTCTCTGGCCACATCGGTGCCTCGCTCTCCCATGGCCACTCCGATGTGAGCCGCTTTCAAGGCCGGGGCATCGTTGACACCATCGCCGGTCATGGCCACGATTTCGTCGTTGGCTTTGAGGGCGTTCACAATCAGCAGTTTTTGTTCCGGCACAACTCGAGCAAAAATGTTAACGTCTTTTATTTTTTCTCGAAGTTCCAAATGATCCATTTTGTCCAAATCTTCCCCCGTTAAATATTTTTCCGGATTTTTAATGCCTATTTTTTGGGCGATAAATTGAGCCGTGCCCGGATAATCTCCGGTGATCATAATAACTCTCATGCCGGCATCGTACACTTCTTTGACTGCTTCTTGCGCTGTGTCACGGATGGGGTCTACAAATCCCAAAAGGCCGACGAATTCAAATTTAAAATTATGCTGGTCACTCGGCAAAACTTCTCCGAGAAATGAAGCTCTGGCCGCTCCCAACACGCGCAAGCCTCTATCCGACATCTCTTCTACTTTTTTGATAATTTCTCGGTGCTCTTCTTTAGTTTCGTCGCATAGTTCCAATATGGCTTCCGGCGAACCCTTGGCCGAAACTATAAACTCCTGTTTATCTTTTGATTGCCAAACATGCGAGATAGCAGAAAGTGTTTTAGATAGGGGATACTCTTTTATCATTGTTAAGTTGTCTGTAATATTTTTGAGATACAAACTGCCCACTTTATTCAACTCTTTTTCGATTGGATCAAAGGGATCTTTTTGGCTGGCCAAAATACCGCACAGAAGCAAATCTTTAAATTTTTCTGGCAGATTTTCTCCTGCCTGACTGCTTAATTCATGAGAAGACCCTTTGGCGTACAAAGTATCAAGCTGCATTTTGTTCAATGTCAGAGTGCCTGTTTTGTCTGTGCAGAGCACTGTGGCCGCTCCCAAAGTTTCTATGGCCGCGGCGCGCCTCGTCAACACTTTTCTTTTGGAAATTCTCCAGGCTCCCAAAGTCATAAATATCAAAAGCACTACCGGGAATTCTTCCGGCAGCATGGAAATACTGAGCGTCAAACCTGACAAAAGTCCGGCTATTATGTCGCCTTTGATAACAGCGTATAACACAGCCACCACCGCGCACAAGAAAAGTCCGACCATGGCGAACAGCCGCACTATTTTTTTGGTTTCTTTGTGGAGTAGAGTGTCCTCGTCTTTGATATTTTCCAAACTTTTACCGATTTTGCCGATCTCGGTATTGATGCCGGTTGAATTTACTTTGACCATGCCGCGTCCGCCTATTACCATTGAACCGGCGTAGATAAAAGGCAAACTATCTCCGCCAGGTCTTGGGGTTTTGGCTTCTCCGTCCCATTCTATTTTTGAAACGGCAATTGATTCTCCGGTCAAGAGTGATTCATCAACAAACAAATTTTCGCAAAAAAGCACCGCTGCGTCCGCCGGCACTCGGTCGCCCTCGCGCACTATCACAATATCCCCCCTCACCCCCTCCCGCCCGGCGATTCTTTTTTGCTCGCCGTCCCTCACCACCAAAGCTCTGGGGCTGGAGAGGTCTCGTAGCGCTTCCAGAGTTTTTTCAGTTTTTCTTTCTTGATAATAAGTGATGCCGATAATAACGACAACCGCGGCAAAGAGCACCAGCGAATCTTGTAATTCTCCTATAAAAAAATAAATCGCTCCTATGGCAAAAAGCAAAGAGAGCATCGGTTCCGAAAAGACCCGCAGCAAAACGGAAAACCAGCCCTGCTTTTTTTGGGAAGGCAGTTCATTAAATCCTTCCGCTTTTAAAATCCTATCAGCTTCCGCTTGGGATAGACCCTGAATTTTGTCCATGACAAAATGATACCAAAGCTTTTGACCCTAAGAAAGGGAAAGAAAAGTTTTTTGGAAAAAAAAAAAAGGGTGGGGCTTGCCCCCCCCCCCCCATACACGACCCGCCGCAACAGTGAGCCACGGCCGGAATCATCCAACGCTTCATATTTGCTCCTTTCTTCCGTTTTCCATTATACACTAGCTGTAATGGTGGCGGCAAAATTCCATGAATGAACCCCACGAGTCAGGATCTGCATTGTCGACATTAGCCAACAAGTTGAGCGCGGTTCTAGCGTCATCCAGCAAGCCGTCTTTGTTGAAGAATTGGACGAGCTCGTGCGGCGGCTTTTTCAAGCCAACCGCTCGGAGTGTGTTTTTGACACTTACATTGGGATTTGCTATGTGTGCGCCGATGGCACCAAAGGACGCAAATAATTTGCTCCCTTGATCTTTTTTTGCCTCGTCGAAAATCTTTTTCAGCTCGGAGCTCATTTTCAGAGCACCTTCGCTAACCAACTCACTGCTCACGATGATTTCCATATTGTTCTCCTTGAAAGCAATATTCTGGCAGAACAATACTACCAACATTTAATTTTGTCAACTTTACTCTGCTTGATAAAGCTTGTCTTATATTTTTGTAAAATTATACGCTTTCCTCAATTCTTTTATATCAATCTTGGTCATCTTCAGCATGGCCTGCATTACCCTTTGGGATTTTTCCGGATCGGGATCGTTTAAGAGTTCTTCTAAAGCAGTGGGAACAACTTGCCATGTTAGGCCAAACTTGTCTCTGTTTATCCACCCGCACTGCCCGGTTTCTCCGCCTTCTCCCAATTTTTCCCAAAAATAATCAACTTCTTCCTGTGTCTTGCAATCAACCAAAAAGGAAACAGCCCCGCTAAATTTAAAATGCGTGCCGCCGTTTAATGCCGTAAATTGCTGGCCTTCAAGTTCAAACGAGACAATCATCACAGAATCTTTTGGCATGCCCGAAGCCTCTGCTCCGGATTCGTCGTAACGGCTTATTTGTCCCAATTTTGATTCAACCTTTCTATTATAATTTCCATTGAACACGGAGACATAAAAGTTTGCCGCTTCTTCGGCTTCCGTATCGAACCATAAAAACGGTGTGATTTTTTGCATATTTTTATGATTATTTTTTATAAATTTATTTCATTTGTTCTCAGCTGGCATTTCAAAATGTACTACTGGGTTCATAGTCTTAAATTTAAATTATTAATACATACAATAAAACAGACACCAAAACACCTCGCAAAGTTACCGAAGGTGCTGTAAATTATTTTATATAAAAAGAAAGCCGCTCGGCTCGCCCAGCGAAACCTTGCGGCGTAGTTGGGAGAGCGAGCGGCTCGGGACAAAAAGCTCCTTTCCTGAATTTCATACCACCAATCTCTTGATGATCTGAATACAAGAGGCCAACACAACATGGTGGTGGCCTCGAAGAGAAATAGGTCGTCTCGCCTTGTTTTTCAAGGTTAGCGTTTTAACAACGTCGCGGCTTCTGCCGGAAGTTTCTGGACTTTGTCCAGCACCACTGCATCTTTTACTACCGTGTAGCCGTTGCAGTCCACGCCGATACCGAGCTTGTTACCCGCCTTGATTACAGCAGAGGCAACCTTGCCGCTATCGGCACAGGCAGTGCGAATCAGGTAGTAGGTAGTGCGGTTGCCGTTTTCGACGTAGCTCACCAGGTCGATTCTCATCTTCGGTTCTGCCGAAGGGATGGCTGACCATTGAGTTGCTTCACCGTCTTGGACTTTTATCCAAGTGCCGGTAGCCGGAATGTCGAAGACTTCAGCTGTTGCTGGAGCCAACGAAATGATCACAACAGCAATCAACATCGCGACACACTTTGTGTTCATGTTTTCTCCTCTGCGCGTATTATGCCCGCCGGCAAATTTGAAAGAACTTTCCTGAATCTCGGCTCACCAGTCGTAACTGATGAGTCCAGTACAGGAGGCCACAAACTGCGTGGCCTCGGAATGATCTATGGATGAGGCTATCGAGAAACGACGATCTGGCCGGTGTGAATGTCCACCACGTGGGACCAGTCGTACCCGTCGAAGCCACTCGTCTTGGGTAATTTCGCGATTGCCTCGTCGGCGTTGTTGAACGAGAGAATCTGATTGTTTTCGTCGCGAAGAACGGATCTCCATCCTTCATTGCCGCCGTCATCAGTTCTTCCTGCGAAAATGATATATCTCAACATTTCCATATCCTCCGTATATAGTATAGCAAATTTATGACTGTCTGTCAAGGGCAAAATGAGTACTCAGGCAAAATGGCAAAAAAGGGCTGTGTTAAGCCATTTTTTGTATCTTTTAAAAATAATCACTCAGCTCCGCGAGTTGGAATTTCTCCCTCGACTCAAAATTTTTTCAGTCAAAAATTTTGAAAAAGTGCAAACATCCGACGTTGGCAAAAACACCTCATACGGGTGTGAGGTGTTTTTTGTCGCTTAAAATAATCACTCAGCTCTGTTTGGCGGAGGAGCTTGGAGTTTGTGTCTAGCAGCGAGCTTCTCTTTAAGCCAACCGCGCATCTTTTTGTCCTGCAGATATACAAAATATGCAACCACTATAATGATCACTTCAAAACCTATTGAAAGATCGGACCAAGAAATTTTATCATAGCGAGCGATTACAAAATTAAGTATTGCATTACCTATTTTTTGATGAAGCAGATAAAGAGGGTAGGTAATTCCTCCCAACACGGCAAAAAAACGAATTACGCGTGTATTTTTTATATAAGCTGATAAACAAACTAAAATCGGAACAGTAATAAAAAATAAAATATGCAGTAAAGTTATTATTTTTGTATCAAGCGGGTTAACGGTATAATACGGCTCCAGTGCCAGAGGATGAATATATGTGGCAAAGATGCCGCTCGCAAATAAAAGTATCCAGTCAAAATATTTTTCAAAAACATTTCTTGCTTGTTTTGTGGCAATTAATGCTAGCGCTCCGCCAAAAGCGAAATACGAAGCATGGCGCACAAGTAGTAATTTAATATAAAAATTATGATCCATCCTGAACAAAAATGCTATGACACTAAACACCAACCAAAACGCCAGGAAATATCGTATTTTTTTGTCAGAAAAATAGTAAGTAAATATTCCAATGCCAATATAAAAAATTAATTCTACTGTCAAAGTCCAATAAGAAGGATCAATCAATCTGGTGTAACCAACGATTCTATTAAATAAATCGCCGAACATTGTCATACTGCGCAGGTATTCACTAAAATTTACAGTGGCGGTGCCGGGTATTATGAGCGTAATCAGGTACGTAGCAGTGCAAAGTATCCAAAAAAGCGGGAAAAGCCGCAAAAAGCGGTTCACCGCAAATTCTTTTACACTTTTTCCGTTTAAAGATTGAACTATGACAAATCCGCTAATTATGAAAAATAACTGTACTCCCAGATTTCCATACCTATACCACTCCAAATCACCGGTTTGGTTGAATAAATAATGAAAATTCATCACCCAAAAAGCCGCAAAAAATCGTAAAACATCAAGTAAAGAAAAGTGGGTTTTCATGTTTATAGATTGTGTTAAATATGCCGATATCTACATCATCGTATTACAAAATCGGATTGTGTAATCAAATACACGAAGCATCGGCTTATTGTGTGTCACATTATATTATCAGTTTAAAAAATAAATTATGGATACATCAAAAAATGATCAAGCTAGAGAGCAAGAAGAACTTGCAAAAAAGCAGTCGGCAGAAAAAGAACAATTACAAGAAGAACAAAACAGACAAAGAGACGAGGAAAGAACACAACTCCAAGAAGAGTCTGATCGTGCCCATGCTGAAAAAGAAGCCGCTCAAAAAGAAGCACTAGAAAAGGAGAACAAAGAAAGAGAGGCAAATGCGAAGTTGGACCATTAATTTAAAGACGTATCTGTTTCGTTTGACAGAGGAACTTGGATTTTTTGGGATAAAAAGAAAGCCGGGAAGCATGGCCCACCGGCTTGAATGGTCGCGATAATTAGTGCTGGCTAATCACTAGGATTTGGCAACAGCACCGCAAGATTGACACCGATACTGGGTAATGTAAACGAACTGGGATGGCCACCACATGCCAAGGTACGCATGTTGGCAGGCATGCAAGAAAAGCGGGTTAGTGTAACGAATCTCCTCTTTTTGCATTACCCCACCACACACGCATCTTTTTAAAGAATCTTCTTGTTTAGTCAATTTAAATCTCCTCTGTCATCAAATTATATTATTTTACTTAAAAGTGCAAACATCATTAAACAAAAAAATTTTTAATTTGTTCCTGTTGTTTTAAAAAACCTTCCATTTTATCCAAAGCTTCCAAATTTGGAGGATCTGTTATTAACTTTCTGGCATCTGCTATGCTTAGCCATTTGGTGTCATGAAATTCTCTCGGGTCAACATTGAATTCAGAGCCATCGGTTGTGAAGCGATACCAAATGTCCAGATGTTCTTTGCAAGGTTGGACTCTGTTTTCGATCGGAGTGATTGTGAGCAGAAAAGGTTTGATTTCTTCTTTTATTTTTTCTTTTACTCCCAATTCTTCTTCAATTTCTCTATTAATTGTCTGCATTAAATTTTCATTATTATCAATATGTCCACCGGGGAAAATCCAAAGTCCAGACTTTTTGTGGTGGACAATAAAAACTTCTTTGGTGTCTGGATTGTAAGGCAGAAAGTAGCAGCAAAAATGGCTAGGATTTCCATTATCCCTGGTTAGCTCTCCTTTCTCCAGCCGCAAAAGCCAATAATCCGCAATTTCTTGGTTACAGATTAAAGGGTCAATAACTGCTCTGATTTCTTCGTTTAAATTTTTCATACCTTTGTTATTTTTTTAACTATCGAATCAACAAACAACCTGAAAGCGGGTCTCTTCTCTTTATCATAAATTATTTTCACTCCAAGCAGGTGGCCTTTGGGGCAAGATAAATCTTTTTTAGAAATAGATACCTTTGGGTCAATAATTCTATCAATATACATTCTTTTCAAATTTCCCGGGCCGTCTTTTTGATATTGGCAAATATGCTCACCGCATTTTTGGCAAGAAATTTTTAAAAGACGGGAATATCCGCCTCTTACTTTTTTATATTTATCTTTTTTGAAAGTGATTTTTGCTTTAGGCATACTTAGATATAGGATATAGGACATACCACGGATTTTCTGGAAGTTCTTTTCTCATTCCAGCTCTAACTTTATCAATGCTTGGGAAATCAAACCATGGGTCAATCCAGCCGTTTTTGACTCTCAAAAGGTAATGGCCCACCGGGTATTTTTTGCTCTTAATAATAAGAGTTATTGAATTTGGGATTTTTGAGAATTTATCGCCCTCTTCTTTGTTAAATTTATACTTTTTGTTTTGATTGAAAAATTTACTTTTATAGTTTAATCCTTTGGAATTTAGATAGGTTACAAGGTCAAACATTTTTGTTCCTCTTTCAATCGTATAAAATTTACTCTCAAAATCTTTTTTGATCGTGTCATATGGTTTATTAAGAAGATTGGCTAAACAGGCAATTCCACAACCGTTCAAATCTTTTTGGTGCTGCAATTTCATGTTATTTATTCCAACCCTCTAAGAATTCAGGGGAATTTATGGTTTTGCCGTACATAATTGGAAAAGTGTAATCTATAAGGTATTGGCAAAGTTCCTGTCTTATTTTTTTGTCGGTTGTTTCAATCAAATCCTTTAAAATTACAAAATTGTAACCTCTACTGAATCCTCCTATGATAGTAGCCATAACACAGCCGTCAGTAAAAGCTCCTGTTATAACCAAATATTGAATGTCATTTTGCTTAAGGACTTTATCAAATTCAGGATTTGAGAAAGCGTCGTAATTGTTTTTGGTTATTACAATATCTTCTGCCTTAGGCTTAACCAAATAAAATTCTTCTTCAAATTTATCGCCGTCTCCGTAATATGTAGTATTTTGGTCTGTGTATAGTTCGTTTATATTTTCTGGTAAAGCTTCTTTGGTCCAGGGAGTTATGTTTGTAAAAATAATTTTGCCTCCGATTTTGCTGCGGAATTCTTCAATGAACCTATCAAGCTTCGGGGCCATATCCCTTATTTTTGAAAATGTAATACTCCATTCGGGATTCTCGCATTTTTCATGGCAACAGCTATTTACAATGTCTATTACAACAAGAGCTGTGTTCTCAGATGTCATTTTTTCGTATGGCTTCATCTGATTAATTTAACCATAATTTGGACAAAAAAGGAAGCATTTTTTTACACAACCAAGAACGGCTCAACGATGTCTGTCGTTGAGCCGTTACTTATATTTTTTAAATAATCACTAAGCTCCGCGGGTTGGATTCGAACCAACGACCAATCGCTTACACATTGTCCATCATTACTGATGGTGTGGACTATATCACCACCTTATCCTTCGTAAACTCAGGACTTAGGTGTTCCGGTATCTAGTCTCTACGGCGCTCCCCGATGTTTATCGGAGTTCCCACGGTGTTACCCTTTTTATTAAAGGGGTTCACCGTTATCCCGGAATTTTTCAATTCTCCTTTCAGAGAAAAGCTGCCTAATCGACAGGCGACTG
>CAYQUJ010000020.1:0-11689 GCA_964420745.1 uncultured Candidatus Saccharibacteria bacterium
TCCCGGACAAACTTACAAATACCGAGTGGTCTCACGCGCTTCACCACCCACCGTTAGCTACGAATACCAATTTACCGTACCAACCGCTGGCCAAAGTGAGGCGGCAGGAGGCTCTCTGGGGCTCTCTAGCGGCCAAGGTGGCGGCAATATCTTCGGCGCTGATTCGGAAGACAATGGAGCTACTTCGACGGAAGGGGAAGTGGCAGGAGCATTTGATGGCAGCCAGTTGGCGGCGGCATTTGCTAGCGGCTGGGGGTTCTTGTCATCCTCCTGGTGGCTTTGGATTTTGCTCATACTTTTGGCCGCTTACCTTTTTTGGAGATTTGTTCTAAAATCAAGGGATGGTGAAGTTTAAGGAAATTATGAAGCTGAAAATTGCAATTGCTTGTCTGGCTGTTTTGATTGTTTTGATAAGTGTCATTCCGTCTTTCAGAACCAGTGTTCTGAACTCTCTCTCGGCTATTTATGCTTCGGTTTTGGTAAGTCTTACCAATCAAAACAGGGCGGCAGCCAACATAGCGGAACTAAAAATAAATCCACTTTTGGAAAAAGCGGCTCAAATGAAAGCGGACGATATGGCAAGCAAAAGTTATTTTGCCCACAACACTCCGGAGGGCAAAACGCCGTGGTATTTTGTGGAACAGGCGGGATATAAATATATTTACGCTGGAGAAAACTTGGCGGTAAATTTTGAAAACAGCGAAGACGTGGAAACCGCTTGGATGAATTCCCGCGGCCACTTTTTGAATATCATGAATCCCAAATTCACCGAAATCGGCATCGCCACTTCTACCGGCATTTACAAAGGCCGCACCGCCGTTTTTGTAGTCCAGATGTTCGGGGCTCCTGTTAAATAAAAAACAGTACAACAAAAGTCCAAAAAAGATATACTAAACGCTCAGCGTCTAATATAGATTTTTTATAAAAATATGTTGCTATTTCATCCTCTGTAGTTCCAAATAAATATCTTCCACTGCTTTGACGGCGTCGCCGGCGGCAATGTTGTTTTGATGATAGAGGGTGTCGGTGCAATCGCCAGCCGCCCAGAGGCCTTCCAAACTGGAGCGCTGGGTTTTGTGGTCAATTTTGACGCGCTTGAACTCGTCCATTTCAACAGGCGTATTTTCCAAAAACGCAGTGGCTGGCGTGTGGCCGATTTCCACAAATATGCCGTCAGTTTCAATTTCAATATTATCAACAAAAGGCGCAGTCCTCTGGTAAACCAAAGAAGTTACAAATTTATCACCTTTTATTTCAACAGGAAAAGCATTGTCCAACGCTTTCATTTTGGGATTGGCCAAAACTTTTTCTACTGTCACCGGATCGGCTCTAAATTCGCCGCGGCTGATCAAAGTTACACTTTTGCAATAGGCGAGCAGTTGGGCGGCTGATTCAAATCCGGCATTGCCGCCGCCCACTACTACCACATCTTTATCGGCAAAAAACGGCCCGTCGCAAGAAGCGCAGTAAGTGATGCCTTTGCCTTCAAATTCTCTAGCGCCTGGCATGTCCAGTTTTTTACGCGAGCTGCCGGTAGCCACCAAAACGGTTTTGGTTTTATATTCGCCTTTGTTTGTTGTCACCGTAAACTCGTTGCCGGTTTTTTGAATTTCACTTACCCTTTCGCCTTCTTTGATATCTATAAAATCTTTACCGTAAAATTTGACATGCTCTTTCAGATTTTTGGCCAAGTCCATGCCGGAAATAGCAATAGTGCCTATCCAGTTTTGGATTTCGTTTGATTCAACGCTCTGGCCGCCAAAGGACTCGGCAATGAGCGCTGTTTTTATTTGTTTGCGCGCCGCGTATACGCCAGCCGCTGCCCCCGCCGGCCCCCCGCCGATAATTATAAGTTCGTACATGAGGGGTATTATACTATTTTAGTTTGGATCTTCGCAAGAACGCCGGTACCGAGCCCCATTCATCGTCATCGTCTAAAATAACGTTTTGTTTTTTTTCTTCCTGCTCTTCTTCCTTTTTTTCTTCTCTTCCATCTTTTCTAAATACAGTATTGAAAATTTTGCCTTTAGCCGCTTCGCCTTCTTTGCCGGCAAAGAGGATATTGTTTTTCATATAATTTTCCGGAAAGCCGGAAGCGATGACGGTTATCTTGACCTCGCCTTTTTTCAGCTTGTCGTCTCGCACAGTACCGAAAATAATTTTGGCGTTCGGGTCTACTGATTCGGTAATAAGTTTGGCGGCATCGTGTATTTCAAACATGGTGAGGTCATCTCCTCCAGCGATAGAGAAGAGCACACCCTTGGCGCCATTGATAGAAACTTCCAGAAGCGGGGAATTGATGGCCAGCTTGGCTGCTTCCTCAGCTCTCTTTTCTCCGCTAGCCCTTCCGATACCCATAAGTGCTCCGCCGGCGCCTTCCATGATGGCTCTGATGTCGGCAAAATCTATGTTGATGGTGCCCGGAGTAGTGATCAGGTCCGAGATGCCTTCAACCGCTTGTTTCAAAATATCATCGCACATGGCGAAGGCGTTTTTGGCCGAAGTTTCTTTATTGATAGTAGCGAGCAATCTGTCGTTTGGTATGACGATAAGCGCGTCAACCGACTGGCGCAAATCTTCCAGGCCGGTTTCTGCAATTTGCATTCTCTGGTTGCCTTCAAATGAAAAAGGTTTGGTAACTACTCCAACAGTGAGAGCGCCAAGTTCTCTGGCAGTGCGGGCAATGACAGGCGCTGCGCCAGTGCCAGTGCCGCCACCAAGTCCATAAGCAATAAATACCATATCCGATCCTTTCAAAGCCTCTTGAATTTCTTCCTTCGTTTCTTCAACCGCTCGTCTGCCTAGTTCCGGATTCATGCCGGTGCCTAACCCTCTGGTCAAATTTTTGCCGATGTGTATTTTTCTTTTGGCCTCCGAATGATGCAAGTCCTGAGCGTCAGTATTGACAGCCACAAAATCAACTCCCCTGACCTTGGAATAAATCATGTGATTTATGGCGTTTTTGCCAGAACCGCCCACTCCTATCACTTTTATTCTGGCGAAAGCTTCTATTTCTGGTTTTATTTGAGGCATAGGCATATGCTACCAAAAAAGCTTTGAAATTACAAAACTTGTTAAAAATTATACCTATGTTCTAAATTTACGGCAAAAATTGCTTTAGTACTTGCCACAGACTTTTAAATAGATTTTGGCTGTGTTTTTTGAGGCCGAGTCCTTCTTCGTCCGGCAAATTGCCGATGACGCACAATCCGTAAGCCACCGACCAGGAAGAATTTTTTATTTGGAACTTGCCTGCCTTGTTGGGAGAAAGGCCATCTCCGATATTTAAAGAAGCGATGCGGGCTGGCAGGCGCAAGTAGCTGCGAGCCAAGTCTTCAATCAAGCCAACCGAAGAAGATCCGCCAGTGATGATGATGCCGGCTGGCAAAAGTCCCGAGCGGTCTATTTTTTTCAGGTGCACTTCTATCAAGTCAAAAATATCTCCCAAACGGGCGGAAACTATTTCTTCCAATTTTTTCTTTGAATAACTGGTGGCGGTAATGCCACCGAGTTTGATGGACTCGGCTTCCTCCAAAGAAATTTTTAATCCGAGCGCAATGTCGTTGGTGATATCGCTGCCGCCCAAACCAAAAACTTCCAAAGAAATAGGTATATTATTTTCAAAAACCACAATGGAAACGGTTTCGGCTCCGATATTGGCCAAGACGCAGCCAGCAATCTTTTGGCTTTTAGAAAGAGTTACAAACGAGGCGGCGATGGGGGAAGCGACCACGTCAATCACTTTTACCCCGGCTTCTTCCACCGCTTCCACCAAATCATCCAAATGGGATTCGATGCAGGACACAAAGAGAACCTTGGCTTCAATCTTCACGCCTTTCATACCAAGCACTCTGCCCAAAACCGGCTTGCCGTCCACTTTCCAGGAAGTTGGTATGGAATATATAATTTTGCGGTTTTGAATCAGGCCGCTAGGAATTGATTCTTCGGCTGCCGCAATGGCTTGTTCTATATCTGGTTCCGTTATTTGTTGATCAGCCCGGCCAATGACCGCCGAACCTTGGGAATTGATGCCGGAAAGGCCGACGCCACCAATGGAAATGAAAGCCCTTTTGATTTTAATGCCAGAAGATTTTTCGGCTTGGGCAACAGCTTGGCTTACACTTTTGATCACATCTACCGTATTCACGGTGTAACCGTGCCTCAAACCTTTTGATTCGGCTCGGCCGGTGCCCAAAACGGTCGGCATAAAATTTTCTGAATTGTGTTCCGCCACGACAACCCGCACTTCATAAGTGCCTATGTCTATACCGGTTGTAATGTGCGAGCTCATAAGCTCTCATTTTAACACCATGCTGCAGGCCTTTCAAATGAAGCATTCCGTGGATAACTAAAAATAGTAGGTAGTCATTAGTTGTTAGATTAAAGTTTTTAGATTTTTTTCGAGCGATTTCTCTACATATCAGGATTTCTCCTGATTTTTTATCTAGGGGAAAAGAAAGAATATCTGTTGGCTCGTTTTTTTTGCGATAAGTTTTGTTCAGTTCTTTTATTCTGTCCTTGTTTATAAAATAAAAAGAAAGCTCGTACCGCTTTCCCAAAATCTCATTCTTAATTTGTTCTATTTCCAAATCTTTCAATTTACTCTAAAGTTCCGGCCATCTTGCCCATTTTTATAAGTTCTCTTATTTTGTTTCTGGCCGCGATTTTTTTGAGGGTTTTTTTCTTTTTTACATATTCGGAAGGTTTTCTTGCGCTGTATCTTTTGCTGCGCAGGCGCGACAAAATACCAGAGCCCTGCACTCTTTTGGTGAATTTTCTGATAAGCCCCAAATTATTATCATTGCCGCTTTTGGCCACTTCTACATTTATTGCCATAGGTGGGAATATCTTAACACACCCGTATTTTTTATGCAAAACAAACAAAAACCCCGCGCCGGACTAGCTGGCGCGGGGGTCGGGAAGGAAACAGGCTCTACTTTCTTCTGCCTTTAGGTCCAAATCGGCGCAGGTGGCGGCGATCGGCAAGAGACCTTTTTATCATGAAATGGTCTGGACGCGAGCAAAAATTGCTTATGGCCACTTCCTCCCTTACGGAAGAAATATTCCCAACATTCCTATTTGATTCTTCCTCCGCATCAGGAAGATACCCGGCCGGCTCGAGAAGAGTTTGAGAACTGCTCATCCTGTTATAAAAACCTCCTTTGAAAATATATAACAAACAAAAAAAGTGTGCAATCCACAGTGTGGACACTTGACTCAAAGTTTATCTTAAGGTAAACTTCAAATATGTTAACCAAACCAAAAACTAAAATAATAGGGCTGAAAGAATTAAGACTGAATACTGGCAAGTATATTGGCTACCTAAACAAAGGACAGTCCTTTACCGTGGTTCGCAGATCAAAACCTGTTTTTAAGCTAGTACCATTTGATGAGGATGATAATAGTCTCTGGGAGACTGTAGTTGACTTCACTAAGATACGAAAAAGAGGTGTTCCTATAGAGGAAGTTCTTGCATCCCTAAAGCGACTCAATGAAAAAGATCGACAAATTTCTAAATAAACTCACATACAAAGAAAGGGAAAAGATTGGTAGATATTTAAAACTTATTAAAGAGGGGAATTTCGAAAATCTTAACCTTAAGAAATTAACCGGATTTGAACATTTGTATAGGGTTAAAACTGGCGACATCAGAATTATATTTTTCTGGGAGAATCAAAACATTGAAATCATTGCTCTTGATCGTAGAAACGACAATACTTACAATCTTTAATAAAACAAAACCCCCTCCACCGGGCCCTTATTGTTTTTATTTTTTGTTTGTACTATTTTATTTAGGGAGGCTTTTTAAATGAAAATCAAAAATAGCAAAAAGACGGCCAGTCGCAAAGCAAAAGCAGTTCTCGTAGGTGTTCGGACTCGTGAGGACTTCGAACAAGCGCTGGTGCGTGCAAATCAGTTGCGAGTGGAGTGGAGAGAGAAGCAGCCAAAACCTCGACGTAGGATGTGGAATATAAAGCCATTTCGGCACGACTTCTGATCTCACCAATCGTCACATTTTCCTCTGTAGTATAGGTACTGCAGAGGATTTGTTTTTATAAAGATGATAAAAATGGGGTAAATGCGATCAGAAATCGTGCGCAATAAAATTTACTGGATAAAACAAAACCCCGCACCAGACGAAGCAGGGGGCTTTGTCTGGTGCGGGGAGGTGGAGGAGAATCCTAAATTTGACACTCACTGTCAAATTCAGGTTTGCCGTTGCCGTAGATAATCGCGTCGATCTCATCGGCCGCATTCGTTTTCCAGCATAGCGGCCACCGGCCAGCACGAAACTGAGTTGCGAGCCGGCTGAGGAGGAAAAGCTTCCCGTCCACTTCTTTGAACCTTTCGCCCCCCGCTTTCCGTTGTTCTGCCGTTGCGTGGAGACCTTCAATCTCCATCAACGCCTCACCCAACAGTTGTTGGGCCGCTGTTAGCTCAATCTCGAGCTGTCGGCGAGTTTTTCCACCCTGAGGAGCTTGGTAGCTCTCATCGGGGCGGATGGCGCCGGTTTTGATAAGGTGAATGAGTTCCCGAATGTCCTCCAAGTTATTCGCCTTGATCCTTAGCTTATAATCCATCCTGTTGCCGCGATCTTCCGGCACGAGCTCACACTCACCACTTCCGAGACGGTAGATTCCCGCCTCACGAACAGCCATTTTTGGAATGAACATGTGGCAAGAGATCTCTTTCACGAGGTCTCGTAGCTCTTCGGGAATCTGGTCGTCCAGCTCCCACATGAAATAGTAGCCCTTGTGGATGGTGTTCTCAACACCAACTTCCGGGCTGTATTTCATGGTTCCCAAATCCGTGGTCCTAAATCCGGGGAGTTCTCGGATTTCTTCTTTTACATACACATTGACGGACATTTCTTCTTTCTCCTTCTTGTCGCTCGGAATAGGCTAGGAGCTACTTGCCCCAGTGCGTTCCAGAGTCGACCGTTGTAAAACAACTACTGTGTTAAGTATATCATAACCAATATATTCTGTCAAGTGTTTTCAGATTAGTTCTTTGGCTCTCGCGGCCAGGTCTTTGATGGGGACAATTTCTTGGGCGCGGGTCAAAGTATTGCGAATGACAACAGAGTTTTCCAAGGCCTCTTTTTGGCCGATGAGGATTATGTGCGGCGCGCCGGACATTTCGGCGATGCTCATTTGGCCGCCCAGTTTATCTTTGTCTATGGAATGGACGACGGAGACTCGCGCCTTATAAAGCTCCCGTAGTATGAGGAAGCTTTGCAGTTTTGCTTCTGCGCCAAATTGTACCAAGTAAAACTGGGGCTTAACTGTTTTAGCTTTGATTTTTTTAAGATTTTTCTTTAGTTTGGCGGAAAAGTTCAAAATGACGCATGGCAGTTCTTTTTTGCAGCCGATTTTCTTTGCCAACCGGTTGAAGCGAAACCCATAAGCCAACTCGTCGCCATTATTATTTATGGAAAAGACAGTTTCCGAGCCGATGTCAGGATCACCAACCAAATGGTGGTCAATAGTGTAAGAAATATCCATAATTTCCAAAAATTCCAAAATTTCTTTGAAATGCAACCGACTGGATTCGGATAAAAAATCTATGGATTTTGGGCATTCTGTTTGAAAATTTTTCCATTCTTCTTTGTTTTCCTTCAAGATTATAAAAGGATCTTTTTTGACGGCCTGCCGCAAATCAGCCGGAAAGGTGTTGATATTTTTTCTGATAAAAGCGGCCAAATTTTTTTGGAATTCGTTCATGGAATCCTTGTCTCCAATTGAGTTCAAATGCACCTCCAAATCTTTGTAGCCGAGAGCGCTCAAAATTGCCATACCAGTCTGTATGGAAAGGCATTCAGAAACGCACTTTCCGGAACCCAAAGAAATAATAGAGCTCTCAAGTCGCAATGGTTTCTTTTTATCTTTGGAGCCGGGAAACGGCCGTTCGCAATAGAGCATAACTGGCTGGGGCAAAGCCATCATTTTTTCTTCAAAATAAATGCGCAAAAGGGCGGCCTTTTCGGCTGGATGTGAACTTTGGTCAAAGTTTTTTACCAATTCAAAATCCTGTTTTGAAACTGCTGGCGCCATTATCGGCTTGAAGCCGTAAAATTTTGCGATCTCACCCGCTTCAGTTGTTTCTTTTTGGTTTCTGTCAAACTCCGGTTTGTTATTCATTGGATTTAAAAATACCGGGCCAAGCCGCGATTTTGTTTAAAGGGAATAATCTCACGATCGGCCGGCCGATTATGTTTTCTTTTGGCAAAGAGCCCCAGATGCGGGAGTCGGAACTGCCGGCCCGATTGTCGCCCATAACAAAATATTCGTTATCATGAAGCTGCATGGAAAAATTGTCGTTCTTTTTGTACACAACATACGAATTGTCCAAGGTCAGACCTTCGGGACTGGTTTCGCTGAAGATTGTGACTATCCCATTTTTTATTTCTACTTTTTCGTTGGGGAAAGCTACCAATCGTTTGATGAAAAATTTTGAAGGATCTTTTGGATATCTGATAATAATGACCGACTCCCTCTCTGGTTCCTTAAATCTTTTGCTCAACTGGTCAACTATCAGATAATCGCCATCTTTGAATGTTGGGTCCATGGAAGATCCGGAGACCATATAAGGCTGGGCAATAAATATGCGGAAGGGCACTACTATAAGCAAGGCAATGACCGCGTATTTTACCAATTCCCAAAAGGCGGAACCTTTGGCTTCAGTTGGATTGTTTTCTTCCATAATTTGCGTCATTATATTACATATTAGGATTAATTCAAAATTTCATGTTTTATGTCGTAGGTTTGGGCAATCCGGGAGATGAATATAAAGAGAGCCGGCACAACACGGGGAAAATGGCTGTCAGTCATTTTCAAACCCGAAACCCGAAATCCGAAATCCGAAACTTAAAGATTATAGAATCAACAGAGTTCATGAACCATTCTGGCAAAGCCGTTGCCAAATTTATTAAAAGCAAAAAAGCGGCGCAAAATTTAATTGTGGTGCACGACGATATTGACTTGCCGCTGGGCACCATGAAAATTTCTTATAACAAAGGCACCGGGGGCCACAGGGGATTGGACTCAGTTGTTAAGGCAGTAAAGACCAAAGAATTTGTAAGGATTAGGATTGGGATTTCTCCAACCACACCATCTGGAAAAATTAAAAAACCAGGTCAAGGCCTGCCTGCGCAGGCAGGCGAAAAAGCTGTGCTGGATTTCATAT
Source organism: uncultured Candidatus Saccharibacteria bacterium (assembly GCA_964420745.1). GTDB lineage: Bacteria > Patescibacteriota > Minisyncoccia > Phycocordibacterales > WO2-35-19 > CAYQUJ01. The sequence continues at coordinate 9,187 of CAYQUJ010000020.1, forward strand.
TGGGCAAATTCAAACCCAAAGAAATGGAAATAATGAAAAAAGTTTTCAAAAAAGCCTCGGAAGCAATAACAGCCATAATCGAAGAGGGCAAAGAAAGGGCGATGAATCAATTCAATTAAAAACGACCCCACCCCATCTGCCTTACGGCAGATTGCCCCTCACCTTGCGAAGGTGAGGGGCAAGAGGAAAAAAGAAAAACAACAAAATGTCCAAACTCATCCACAATAACCAAATATTAAAAGAAAGAAGAAAAGAATTGAGAAAAAAGCAAACCAAAGCAGAAGAAAAATTATGGTTTGAATTGAGACATGAAAAATTAGGTTATAAATTTAAAAGACAGCATAGTATCGGAGGATATATTTTAGATTTTTATTGTCCGCAAAAGAAATTAATTATTGAACTTGATGGGGAAGTACACGATACAAAAGAAGCTAGAGAATATGATGCGGTAAGAGATAAATATTTTAAAGAACTCGGTTATACAACTTTGAGATTTTTGAATAGAGAAGTTGAGGATGGTGTTAAAATGGTCTTAGAAAAAATTGAAAATCTCATTAATAATTGAAATTATGAACTCAAAATATGTTATTGAATTATATGAAATTTTGAACGATCTGGGCATAGAAATTTGGATTGATGGTGGTTGGGCAGTCGATGCCTTATTAGGTAAACAAACAAGATCTCATCAGGATTTGGATATTGCTGTTGAGTGTAAAAATCTTTCCAAGCTTCGTGAATATCTCGAAAAACAAAATTATAAAGAAATAGAAAGAGATGAAGATAAAAAATGGGATTGGGTTTTAAGAGACAATGATGAACATGAAATTGAAGTTCATTCTTTTTCTTTTGATGACAACGGCAAGATTGTTGAGGAAAACTATTGGGATGGATATTCATCAGACTCCTTGTCGGGAAAAGGTGTAATAAACACACAAGAAGTTCGGTGTGTAAGTCTTGAACAACTGATTAAAACCCATAATCCAGAAAAAAGAAAATTAAAAGATACTGATTATAAAGATATGGAGTTACTGAGCAAGAAATTTGATTTTAATTTTTAGCTTTTCCCCTCACCTTCGCAAGGTGAGGGGCAGTTCGCCATAAGGCGAACGGGGTGGGGTCGAAAAAGCGGGGTGGGGTTTACTTCTCCACAAAACTCAACGCCATCTTTTGTTCTTTTGGATCAAAAATGGTGATTTTGAAATTGTAGGTTTTGCCGAGCTCTAATTTTTCGCGCAGTTTTTCTTCAGAGCCGAATTCGGAAACATGCACCAAGCCAGCTACTCCCTCTTCAATGGAAGCCAGGGCGCCGTGTTTGTTGAACTTGATGACCACACCGGAAACCACATCGTCTTTTTTGTATTTCTTTTTGGCTTCGCTCCAGGGATTTTCTTTGAGAGCTTTGATGGAGAGGGAAATCTTGCCGTCTTTCACCTCTATCACTTTCACTTTGACTTTATCTCCCACTTTTGCAAATTTGTGCGGGTCATCTACCAATCCCCAGTCAATTTCGGATATATGGACCAAACCTTCCAACCCCTCTTCAATTTTTACAAAGATGCCGAAGTCCACAATGCCGGTCACTTCGCCTTCCAGTTCATCACCTAAGCTGTATTTATCTATTATCTTTTCTTTTTCGCTGCTGCTTGGATCTTTTTCAGAGAAAATAAGTTTGCCTTCCTTGGCATTAACACCGATGATAGCTACCGAGAGTTTGGTACCCACCAATTTGCGCAACTCTTCTAGTATTTTATCTTTGTCTCCATCAGCAATTCTTGGATAATGTTCTGTTTTCAATTGTGAAGCTGGCAAAAAACCGGTGATGCCTTGCCAGGTCATCATAAGACCGCCCTTGTTGGCTTCCGTCACTGCAAGCTCAAACACTTTCTTGTCTCTGATCGCTTCCTCGGCATCGCTCCAAATGAGCGCTTGCTTGGCTTCTTTGAGCGAGATTTCTATATAACCTTCCTTGTTGTCATCGCCGACTATTTTGCCGGTGATTTTGTCTCCGATGTTTATCTTCTTAATTATGTCGCGGGCATTGATATACTCTTTGCCGAAAATAATGCCGGTGCCCCAAGGCGGCAAATCCACAAAAATAGAATTTTTGGCAATAGCAATAACCGTGCCATCTACGATCGCGTCTTTGCTTGGCGGCAATGACGACTCATTCAAAAACTTGGACATGACACTTTCTTTCTCCTGTTCAACCTCCTTAATTATTTGTTTGGGCATGAAATGAAAAAACCGCAAGCTTTTCCGCGGTCTATCGTATAGGGAGGCGGAAGGTTAGGCTTTTGGACTTCTTTTAATGCCCCCAGTATAGCACCTTGACTTTTGGAATGCAAGGGTATATACTTATAGGGTAAGTGTTAAGTTCTAGATTGTTTGTTTTGCGGCTTTAAATCGCGGACAGCATAAACGGAACACTTGGTCGTTTAATCGCAACGTAACAAAGTACGCAATGAAAAAGCTTTTCGTAGGCAATTTGCAGTATAAAACCACC
>CAYQUJ010000021.1:0-11344 GCA_964420745.1 uncultured Candidatus Saccharibacteria bacterium
TTTGAGCCAATGATTCAAGCAAAGGCAATATTTCTTTGACGCCGGAAATTTTGCGGTCGGTCAAAAGTATCGGCACATCTTTGTATTCGGCTTCCATTCTCTCCGGGTTAGTGATCATGTAAGGAGAAACATAGCCCTTGTCAAATTCCAAACCTTCTACCACTTCGGATTCCACTCCAAATGTCTGGGATTCTTCCACCGTCACCACTCCGTCTTTGCCGACTTTTTCTATGGTTTCGGCGATAATATTGCCGACGGTTTCCGATTCCGAAGAAATCACGGCCACTTGCCTGATCTCTTCTTTATTTTTTATGGGTTTGGCAATTTGGCTCAAGACCGCCACCGCTTTGGCCGAAGCTTCCTCAATGCCAGCGCGCAAACTCATAGCATTGACTCCCATGGCTGCGTGCTTCATGCCTTCGCCAATGATAGCCTGGGCCAAAATGACCGAAGTGGTGGTGCCATCTCCAGCCACATCATTGGTTTTGTTGGCCACTTCTTTTATAATTTCAGCCCCCATATTTTCAAACTTGTCTTTCAAAGTAATTTCTTTGGCAATGGAAACGCCATCGTTCGTTATCATAGGCGCGCCATAACTTTTGTCCAAAACAACATTGCGGCCTCGCGGACCAATGGTGACTTTGACCACATTGGCGACTGCGTCCACACCGCGCTTCAGCGCTTTTCTAGCATCTTCATTAAATATAATTATTTTTGCCATGACGTTTTAAAGATTATCTGATAATCGCTAAAATATTTTCTTCTTTTAATATATAATATTCTTCGCCATCAAGTTTTACTTCCTCAAATCCGTATCTGGAAAAAACCACTTTATCGCCTACTTTGACGGCCACCGGTATTTTTTTGCCATCGTCCCACCTGCCTTCCCCCACAGCTATCACTATGCCCTGTTCCGGCTTCTCTTTGCTTACTGTATCAGGAATGATAATGCCCGAAGAAGTGGTGTTCATTAGATCAGCCGAAAGCGGCTTTAACAAAATCCTGTCACCCAAAGGCCTTATTTTAAATTCTGATTTTGGCTTGTTAATTTTTTTAATTACCTTTCTTATTTTAGCTTTCTTTTTCATCTGATTTATTAAAATTATTTAATCTTATAAAGCGTTGGCATTATAATACATTGTTCGCTTTATGCAAGAGCCAAAAAGGCGCCTTTATCGGCGCCTTTTTTCGTTAGTTTAGAAGCCAGTAGTTAATCACATGGTGGCAGTGCCCAGTTGGGGCTTAATGAATTACCGCCGACACCTGCTCTCAATTCATTGGGAGAAAAACTTGGCAGCCAATTGTACTGTTTTGAAATAGAATTCCAATAAACTATCGGATGACGCACGGTAGCTCCAGATGGAGGAGTCCCTACTATGTTTGCGTTGCCGAATTTTCTGTATGCGTTGTTTGTGACATTGACCAAATTATTTAGCGCGGTTCTGACACTCGGTTGTCCGAGCATCTTGCGCCATTGTTCCGTAGTGGCAGCTGCCACTCTTGCGTCAAACGGGCTTGCCGCTTGGTCAATAAACCTTTGTTCCAATTCTGTGTAAGTTATGTATTTGAGCATATCACTAACACCTGTGTAATAGAGAGGATCTATCATTATTGTAATGAAATCCTCCGGGCGCTGAATGCCGCCGACATTGGTATCAACTGGCGGTAATGGCGTTGTTGAGAGAGGTACGATGGTGGTCGCAGGCATGCTGTAAACTTTTGTTGGACACGATGAACTGCCACCTGCGCCACCCGTGACTGTTCCCGTTCCAGTACCTGTCCCGGTACCGCTACCAGAACCAGTTGTTCCGCTATCGGTTCCACCGACCCAAGCATATCCTCCGCCTTGCTTAGCCCACCAACGATTTTCACCATGAACGGTTTCGCCGGTAGCAACTCCGGTCGCCACAAATGTCTGGCCCAATCTCAATTGTCCGATGACGGTGGCGGCTGTATCAGGATTGTTGCGAATATTCAGAAGATTTACATTTACGGTTATTGTTTTTGGAAACGCGGAAGTGATGGTTCCGACTATGCTACTACCTGTACCCGTGCCAGAAGTAATGCCAGAGCTAACACCTGTATAAGAATAAGTTGAGTTGGAACCAGAAGTGGTTGGAAGCGTGCCGTTATTGGAAGGAAAAGATGCGATAACTTCTCTAGCGCGTTGAATAGCAAGAGTAGCCAAACGATCAATAATAGCAAGATTTTGAGCAGTTCCTGGAGATGGCTCGTTATTTACTACAGTCGTAGTTTCTCCGGGAAGAGTTCCGTGCATGCCCACCACCACATTGCCATTTTGGTCCACGGTAGTGAAAGAGATTGATGCAATGATAGCGCATTCCGGATCAGCAGTAATATTATCATGGTCGCAATAAGCGCTCGGGTATGAGTAATATCTAAAGACATAGTTTGTAGCCGGATTGAGATTGGCGGTGAAAGATCCTATGCCTGGAGCCGGGTCGCTTTGGGCCACTACAGAATCAGGATTAGCCCCAAGAGCAACAGTAGCCATACCCTCGTGAGGATTGACAAGGCGCGTCCACGAAAAATTATAGGTCCATCTGCCACCAGTAAATGTTACCGGCGTAGCCCGAACAGTAATTTGAGGATCATTGGGAGCGCTAAGCGTAGTTTGGCTGCCAACCGAGCCAGTAGTGGAAACATTTGTGGCAGTTACTCCTGTTTGATTTGAATTTTGAATCGCCTGGGTAAGACGGTTGCTTAAATTTATGCCGTTAAATGTAATAACCGGCACAGACACTGCTGCCTTAACGCCGGAGCTGGGCAGGTATTGCGCTTGTCCGAGCATTTGCATAATTTGTCCGCCCACAGAGCCCGTCTGCCATGTATTGCGATATTGTCCGCTCTCTATCAAATAATTTGCTAAAACCGCAATCGCTTCTTCCGTAAAATTCGCGCTCGGTCCCTGCATGTTTATAGGAGTAATGCTATTTAAGGTGCTGTTTAGCGAGGTGGTGTTGTTACTGCTGACCAGCGCTGAAATCTCATTATAAGTATGTTGACCGGTTCCACCCAAAGGCAGAGAGCCGGCACTCACGCCGCTTTCGTTCATATAAGAAACAAAATTTTGGTATTGGGATGAATTGGTGCCGCCCAAATAACTATTGGCAAATTGGATTAGAGCGGTTTGGCTGTCTATAACCAGATTCTGGCCGTTAGCGGTAATGTATATCACATTGCCGATATGATTTACTGTTGCCGAGCTGCCATTGGCCAAAGTAATGGCGCTTCCTCCGGCAAAACTGGTAGCGCTTGGTTCAAGATTAATTCCCGCAGTAACACTGGGCTGGTTGTTATAATAGGTACCGTAATAAACCTCATTGGCGTATTGAATCAATGCTGGAGAAGCCGTGGTGCCATCGGGGTTTTTACCGGTAGCAAGTATTTGGCGCGCCGCTTCCTGTTCCGCAGTGATAGCCAAAACCGTGCTGGCGCCAACGAAAATACCGAGCACAACAGCAACTAGCGTGAAAACTGCCAATAAAAATTTTTTGTTTTTCATAAATTAAATCTGATTAATAATAAGCGTAACAGATACCTGCATATTATCTCACGTTTAAAAATGGATTTGCAAGAATTTGGGGATATGATATGCTTTGATCCAATATCGTAATGTTATCCTATATTCAAATAATCTTAGGCGTCCTGCTTAGCGCCCTTATACTTATCCAGCAATCCGAAGGCTCTTTGGGCAGCGCTTTTGGCGGCAGCAATATGGACGCTGGCGCGAGGACAAGGCGCGGACCGGAACTTTGGATTTTTAGGATCACCATAGGCCTTGCTTGCTTGTTTGTTGCCTCGACTTTGATAAATTTGTTATACTAAAATTTGCGCAGACTGATTCTCTATAATGAAACCTAACAGTAAAATAGCATCCTTTTTTAATGCTTTATTTGTGGATTTTCGGCATTTGAATATTATCGCGAAAATTGAAAAGGTGGTTGACAGGATGAATCCTTCGGAAAAAATATTTTTCTTTTTGGTGTCTTTGGTTTGCGTCGTGAGCGGCCTTGTGCTTCTGATTCGAGTGCACAATTCGTTTTTAGTGGCAGTGCCGAGCTTTGGCGGTTCTTTCACCGAAGGAGTTGTGGGGTCTCCCAGATTTATAAATCCGGTCCTAGCTATTTCAGATACCGACAAAGATCTAGTCACTCTCGTCTATTCCGGACTTTTGAAAGTTGGGGATGACGGTTTTGTTGAAGATCTGGCCAGTTCGTATGAAATAAAAGAAGGTGGCACAGTTTATGATTTTGTCATCAAAGACAGCGCCTATTTTCATGACGGCAAAAAAGTCACCGCTGATGACGTGATTTTTACCGTAGCTAAAATTTTGGATCCGGTTATCAAGAGTCCCAAACGAGCAAATTGGGAGGGAGTGCGAGTAGAAAAAATTAGCGACCAAGCCGTTAGATTTACGTTGGAAAAGCCTTATGCGCCTTTTTTGGAAGCGCTCACGGTAGGCATATTGCCAAAACACATTTGGGAAAAAGCTTCGTCTGAAGAATTTCCTTTTAGCGAATTCAACATAGACCCGATCGGTTCCGGCCCTTACAAAATTAAAAAAATTGGCAAAAACGGCGGCGGTATACCGACTATAATTACTCTGTCCTCTTTCCACAACTATGCCTTGGGCCGGCCAAAAATAGAATCGATCGTTTTTAAATTTTTCCAAAACGAGAATGACCTTCATTTGGCTTACGAGGACCGGTCGGTTGATAGTATGGCGGGTTTAAGTCCGACTGTGGCAAGAAGTTTTGGCGACAATAAAAACCTTTTGAAAAATGCCGCTCTGCCTAGAGTGTTTGGAGTGTTTTTGAACCAAAACTTGGCTCCCGTTTTCTTGAACAAAGAAGTGAGAGAGGCATTGAATATAGCGGCTCCAAAACAGCAGATTGTAGATGAAGTGCTTTACGGTTTTGGCCGAGTTTTGAATGGCCCGACGCCGTTGGATAAAGAAACTGATTCAGAAATAGTTCAGGGAAATGCGGAGAAAGCCAAATCCATACTGCTTGAGAATGGTTGGAAAGAAAATGAGAACGGCTTACTGGAAAAAAAGACCAAAACTGGCACTACCCTGCTTAGCTTTTCCATCACCACCTCGGATGCGCCCGAGCTCAAAAAAACCGCCCAGATTTTGGAAGAGGCCTGGGAAAAATTGGGAGCTCAAATTGATGTTAAAATTTTTGAACCCGGTGACTTGAGCCAAAACATAATCAGAGGCAGAAAATATGATGCTTTGCTTTTCGGAGAAATGGTGGGCGCCGAGAGCGATCTTTATCCTTTTTGGCATTCTTCCCAAAGAATTGACCCGGGACTCAATATTTCACTCTACACAAACATCACAGTTGATAAAATGCTGGAAGAAATCCAAAGGAACGTTGGTACAAGCAGCACAGAGAGCATGGACAAAAAAGATGTGGTTGTGTCTGAAATAAAAAATGACATTCCGGTAATCTTCTTGTTTTCCCCAAATTTACTGTATGTGGCGGCAGATGAGGTAAAAAATGTTTTACTCAAAGATGTTTCCTCCCAAAATGAAATATTTCTCTCCATTAATAAATGGTTTATTGAAACCGACAAAGTCTGGAAGATTTTTGTCCCCAAAAACCAACTTGAATAAAAAATATGACTGAACACAACAGGATCAGAGTAATTAGAAGCTTTCACGCGAGCGACGCGCCTAAAAACACAGGAACACAAGTGGCAGCGCCAAGAAAAAGGTCCCAGCCTTTTACCCGCAAGCGTTTTGTAAATAGCAACAGCCGTTTTGGCCATGCCGAAAATCAAAAACGGGAAACCAAACCGACTACCGAAACTCTTTCTCTGCCGAAAGTTGAACAAAATATCAGGATCATTCCGCTTGGCGGCGTTGAAGAAATCGGCAAAAATCTGACAGTGGTAGAAATTGGCGACGACATTATTATCATTGACGCCGGTTTCCAGTTCAAAGACGAAGATACGCCGGGCGTAGATTATATTTTGCCAAACACAAAATATTTAGAAGAAAGAAAAGAAAAAATCAGGGGCGTCATCATCACTCACGGGCACTTGGATCACATCGGCGGCATTCCTTATATCATGTATCGCATCGGCAACCCGCCCATTTATTCACGGGCTCTGACCACTGTCATGATCAAAAAAAGACAGGAAGAATTCCCTCACCTGCCGCCTTTGGATATCAGGGTGGTGGAAAAAGAAGATGTGATTGTGCTAGGCAAACTGCGAGTAAGATTTTTCAATGTCACCCACACTATTCCGGACGCCATGGGCATCATTATTGAGACTCCTTACGGCATGATAGCCACACCGGGAGACATCAAACTGGAGCATGAAAACGGCGTGCCGACCGAAAGAGAAGAGGAAGAATACAAAAAATTTGCGGATAAAAAAACGCTTTTGCTTTTGATGGATTCCACCAACGTGGACAATCCCGGCTTTTCCACTTCAGAAAAAGTGGTCTGCAAAAATTTGGATGAGATTATAAAAAACACCAAGCGCCGGCTGATTATCGGCACCTTCGCCTCGCAGTTGGAGAGAATTATCGCCATTGTGGAATCCGCCGAAAAATACGGCAAAAAGGTAGTGGTGGAAGGCCGCAGTATGAAGCAAAATATTGAAATAGCGATTGCTCTCAACCGATTGAAAGTGAAAAAAGAAACCATCATATCGGTGGAAGATATAGAAACTTATCCGCCGGACAGAGTGGTAATTTTGGCGACTGGCGCCCAAGGAGACGAGTTTGCGGCTCTGATGCGTATGTCCAACAAAAGCCACAAAAATGTAAAAATAGGCAAAAGGGATACGGTGCTCTTGTCTTCTTCTATCATTCCCGGCAACGAACGTTCGGTCCAAAAATTGAAAGACAACCTGGCTCGGCTCGGCGCCAAAATAATCCACTACCGCACTTCGGACGTTTACATCCACTCCACCGGGCACGGCAACCGCGGCGAATTGGAATGGATCCACAAAAAAATAAAACCGAAGTTTTTCATTCCCATTCACGGCAACCACTACATGCTGCGCATTCACGAAGAATTGGCGCAAACCTTGGGCATGCCGGAAAAAAATATCGTGGTGCCAGACAACGGCATGATTATAGAAATCCAAGACCAGGGTGAAAAGATTGTCGCTTTGAAACAAACAGCTCCAGCCTCGCCTGTTATGGTTGATGGCTTCGCAGTCGCCGATGTGCAAGAAGTGGTGATGCGGGATCGCAAGATGCTCGCAGACGACGGCATGTTTGTCATTGTGGCAGTGATTGATTTGAAAACCGGCAAGTTGAAAAAATCGCCGGACCTGATTTCCCGCGGCTTCGTTTATCTGCGCGAGTCCCAAGAACTTCTAGGGCAAACGCGGCTCATTATCAAAAAAGTCATTGAAGAAGACACAAGGGGCATGCGGCCGATTAATTTTGATTTTATCAAAAACAACGTCACCGACGCCGTGGCCCGCTTCCTCTTCCAAAAAACCGCCAAACGCCCGATTGTGATTCCGGTTATTTTAGGGGTTTAACCCGCTCTTCTTTTGTGCTATTATTTACATAATGGATACCAATAGAGAAAAAATTATTGCAATTATTAATAAAGGATCACTTTCTCCTAACGAAATCGGCCTGTGGGAAAATGTTTTGAATAATCTCCCGGAAAATCTATCGCAAGAAATTTTGCTTGCTTTGGAAAAAGACCCGAATCAGCTGGGTTTTTTGACTGAAAATATTAAAGAAAAGGTTGCAGCAGTTGAAAGCAAAGACACCAATAAATGGGACAGTATTTTGCAAAAAGAAAAAACTAATCAATAATTTTATGCTTGAAGGGCCAAATGTAAACAAACAAGAAGAACAAGAAGGAATTCCCCAAAGAGATAAGGCGGTTGCAGCTATCACGTGTGGTGTGCTATGGGGAGCGTTAAAAGCCGCCGGCAAGTATGATGTTTCAATACCAACGGGACTTTTTGGCAGTATCGGTGGAATAAAACCAACCGAAAAAGAGGAAGAGACTATTGAACAGGAAGGATGGATTGGGACAATGATAGAAAAATCAAAAAGAGCATACAAACATATTGAAAATATTGAAAATCTCTTAAGTGGAAAGGTGTAATATTAAAATTTTAGTTGGATTGACTTTTTGATACGAATTTGCTATAATACAAGGCAGGAGGTTGAACATGAAAAATTTTTCCAACAGTACCTGGCCGGAAACGCTTCTAGTCAGCATGGCGGTTGCCGTGGTTGGTTATTTGGGCGTTTGTGTATTTGCCCTCATCAACCATATCTTTTCGGGTTCGGGTGAGCCAACCCCGTTTCTCGCGAGCATACCAGCGTTTTTGCTCGCATTTGTGGCGATGGTCGTGGTAGTGATATTCGGCGCCTGCCGGATAGTTACGGTCTACGAGCAGTGCAACGACGAAGAAAAGGGGTTTCTTCGCAGAGTAGCTCTCGCAATCTTCAAGAGAGCAAAGCGTGCAGACGGGCCTTTGGGAAAACGAGCCCGGGCAATCGAAGAATTTTATCAAGACGTGAAGAGCGAGAATAAGTGAAAACTTATTTTCACTTTCCACAAGACGGTCTTGCGGACTCTGCAGACCGTCTTTTTTGTTGTATAAAATGTCAAATGTGCCCCTTGGCTTTTTTCGTGTGATGTAATTTTTGTTTTTGCCTTCCATCCCCTGAACAAGGGTGGGGTGTGCTACAATAATTTCATGAATTCAAAAAGAAGGTTGGGGCTTATATATTTGGGAGGGTTTTTGATGGCGGTGCATTTTGCCTCTATTTCTTACATCAACTCTTCCCTCTTGGGAAAATTTGTCGGTGAAAATATTTTGAGCATTTTGTATATTTTAGGGTCACTCCTCGCTGTCGCTTCCCTGCTTCTGGCCCCGTTTTTGTTGCGCAAATACGGCAGTGTTCTGGTTTTTCTTTTTTTTATCGCGCTGGAAATTTTGGCGGTCTTCGGTCTGGGCAGCGTCAGCGTAGCCGCTCTGGTTGTTTTCTTTTTTATTGTTCATTTATCGGCTGACTCAATACTTTATCTCTGTCTGGATGTAAATTTGGAACAAGAAATAAAAAAAGAAGGTGAGACGGGCGGGAAGAGAGGCATCCTGCTTGCCATTTCAAACATTGCTTGGATACTCTCTCCTTTGGCTCTAATATTTCTCATAACCCAAAACAGTTTTAACAAAGTTTATTTTTTGTCAGGATTGGCTTTGATTCCCCTCTTTCTCATAACCATTCTGTTTTTTAAAAATATCAAAAAAGCGGACACCAAAGAAGCAAATGTTTTTATCATCATTCGCTCGCTTTGGAGTGGTGGGGATCGGGCACGCATTATAGGAGCACAGTTTGCGCTCAACTTTTTTTACGCCTGGATGGTCATTTATCTGCCTTTACTTTTAAACCAAGAAATCGGTTTCGGTTGGGACAAAATCGGATTTATATTTATGATCATGCTCTCGCCATTTTTGCTTTTTGAATTGCCTGCCGGCATTTTGAGCGACAAAAAAATAGGCGAAAAAGAATTTTTGATTGCCGGATTTCTCATCATGTTTGCCACTACTTTTATAATCCCGTTGCTCTCCGCCCCAGTATTTTGGATTTGGGCCGCAGTGCTTTTTGCCACCCGTGTCGGTGCCGCGCTGGTGGAAATATCCGCCGAAAGCTATTTTTTCAAGCACGTCAAAGAAGAGGATACGGGTCTCATTAGTCTCTTCCGTTTGGCGCGACCGCTTTCTTTTGCTATCGCGCCTTTGGTTGCTTTGCCGGTTATTTACTTCTTCTCTTATTCAATCTCTTTCTGCTTCCTATCGTTTTTCATTCTCTTTGGTTTACTTTTTATTCCAAAGGTTGATACCAAATAGGGTTGATTAAATTTCAGGATTTTTAATTTTGGAAGTTTTGGAACGGCGGTTTTTCTTCGGAGCAAAATGCGCCAGAAGCAGAGCAAAAACAGTCCTGACGAAACCGGCTGTTTCAGCCGAAAGTTCACTACCGAAAATGCCGGCTCCTTTTTCAAAACCTTTGGCTATAATTTCCGCTTCCTTTTTGGCAATCGATGAAAGCCGCTTGATGTCGGAAAGTATAGAGAGCACGTACAGGAGAGCGGACAAAACAAAACAAGCAACAATGATTGTAGAGACCGAGGCGACCGCGAAATAAACTTCAGAAAAGCTAATTTCGGAAAAACTCATACTTACATTTTAAAACAAAGCAAGCAGTTGTCAAAAATAACTGTTGATTAGAAATTTTAGAACGGCTCTCCCGTGAGCGCTTTTCTCACGATATCTTTGAATTCAAGCACCGAGGCCGGATTTTGGATTTGTTTGCCGTTAATGAAAAAAGTGGGGGTGCCTTGCAACCTGGATTTGATTGAATGTTCTCTCTCGGCTCTAACCAGAGCTTTGACATCGTTGGAAACAAAATCTGTTTTAAATTGCTCAACTGAAATGTCCAAAAGGGTGGCATAAGATTCAAACAAAGGAGCTATGTTTGCCACCCCTGACCATTCATTCTGCTTTTCAAAAAGCAGATCGTGCATTTCCCAAAACTTGCCCTGCTGCCCAGCCGCCTCAGCTGCCCGAGCTGCCAGTTCGGCGTTGGGATGGATATTGATAAGCGGAAAATGGCGGTAAACCAAAGCCACCTGGCTTCCGAATTCGGCCATAACTTCCCTCACGACCAGATAGTACGCTCGGCAGGCCGGGCACTGGAAATCGCTATATTCCATGATGACTACGCTGCTTGAAGCGGCGCCTTTGATATGGTCTTTAGGGTTAATAACTCCGATTTCAAATGGCGGTTTGATGCTTTCACTTCCGCTACCCCAAAACATCAAGGCGGCCACAGCCAAAACAATTATTCCGATCCAAATAAAATTTTTCATATGCTTTTAGTTAGAATGTTATTTATTCCCCCTTCAAAGCTATATCAATCAGTTGTTTGACTGCGTCATACGGCTGGGCGCCAGAAAGCGGATAGCTTTTGCCGCTCTTTGAGACCACTACACTCCAAGGGGTGCCGTTGCCGCCGGTAGCTATGGCATTATCCAAATCTGCATTTACTTTCGCCGCATATTTACCGCTATCCAAACAGGCGTTGAATTGAGCGGCGTCAAGCCCGACGTAAGTTGCGATTTTTGGAAGCTCGGCTAGATCAAGGCCGTTGTTGGTTGGAGTAACTTCGTAAATACGGTCGGTGTATTGCCAAAATTTTTCGTTACCGCCAAGCTCGTTCGCGCATTCCAGAGCTTCTGCTTCTTTTGGCGCTTTTGAATGGAGTTGAACAAGAGGAAAATGGCGATAAACCCAGGCCACTTTTCCGTCTCCTCCA
>CAYQUJ010000022.1:0-10950 GCA_964420745.1 uncultured Candidatus Saccharibacteria bacterium
ACATTTCAATAACTGACCGCCGTATTTCATTGGCCTTCCCCTCCATCCATTTTATTTTTTCATCTGTCAGTTGAAGCATTTTTTATAAATTATCTACTGGGGTTGAGGTAGAAATAAATTTGAAAGTAGAAAGAATACTTTCCAAAGTTTTCTTATTGGTCAAAGGAGGTTGTGCTATGCAATTATCTGTATATCCACAACTATTATTGTCTTGGTTTAAATAAATGTTCAACATGGAGTCGTCCCTCAAAAAAATGTATGCCGATTTGTCTTCGGAAAGATAGAAGGTATTGTCATTAATTTGGATTTTGTGTGGGCAATCTAGTACACTAAAATCCGCCAGCTCCCACGTGTTTTTTTCTTCGTCATAAAGATATCGTTCCCACGATTTTGATGCCAAGCTAAATTCGCAAGTAATCCCTCCATCCGGATGGTTTAAAATATATTTATCGTCATATGAGGGAAATTCCGATACTGCCACCTCAAACGAATCGGATGGATTAAGTGTGGTAAGTCTGAGCAAAAATGTTTCACTATTATAACTTATATCCCTCTCAAAAAAAGCCGGGTATTTCAATTCAAACCCGTACTTCTTGTTGATATAAGTTTTCCAATCCGTTCTTATTTTTGATATTTTTTTGCAGACATTGTCAAAAATTTCTGACGCTCCATTGTATGACAAATAGACGTCTTGTTCCAGTTTTTTATTTTTTAAGTTAAATCCTCTGGCGAAAATGTTTGTTGCAAGAGGGCAGTCTTTTATAAATGATACAAATTTTTTACCTGATTCTTCATCACCACTAATCCATTGGGCACCGCTGACTAAAGCGAAATTGTCCTCAGTTATGTCTGTACCCGTTGGAATTTGCCAAATTTCAACTTTACTTAAGTTTCTACCTTCAATGACATAATTTCCTTCATAAATATAAAATTTATCAATAACTCCAACATGTTTTTTTTCGTTAAAGAGTTGCCAGCTGATGGCAACAACAAAGAACAAAAAAGCAAAAATCGGAAGAAAAATCGTGGATCTTTTTGCGGCCGGCAAGATCTGAGGAACGGTGTTTGAAGTGCTAGTTTGGTTTTGAAATTGTGGGGGCATAAAAAATAATTAGATTTATAAAATCCATCTAATTATAAAACTATTGCCAGCATTAAACCAACAGTTTTTGTTCACTATTTCACAATCAATTTCAAACCCAACCCGGATATAACTTTTTTAAGAAATGTTAATCCAGGATCAACTTTACCAGATTCAAAGCGAGCTAAAGCTGACTGGGTAACACCAATCTTTTTTGCCAGTTCCCTTTGGTTTAATTTCTTCTGCATCCGAGCCAAAGCGAGTTTGCGGATAATTTGAAATTCCGGCTGCATTTCAGCGTATGCTTTTCTTACGCCAGGCCTCTTAAAAACCTCTTTTTTAAAATCTTCTAATGTTTTCATTTTGAACATGATAGCATATATGCTATCTTATTGCAAATAATTCAACCTGTGGATAGCGGTTTCCAACTCTTTTGATGGTATTTTTTGGCTTTTCTTTACAAATGCATGAAGTATGAGTATTTCGTCTTTGAGAAAACTGCACAGGATTCTTATTTGAAGTTTACCGACAATTCTTAATTCATAAATATCTTTAGTTATTTTCTTTAATTTTGGCGGTCCAAGATGAACCCCTAATTCATCAAGTATTTCTAGTAATCCAAAAACTTTTGTTGCCAAGTCATCATCAAGTGATTTCAGAAAATCATAAGTGTCATCTTTTAGAAATCTGGTCCTATTCATAAATTATTTTTTCATCTCTCAGTTGGAGCATTTTTTATTATTTTGTACTTACGACAAGATTAAAATGATTTGTAACTTTAGCCCCGGTAGAATCTGTAAGAATAATTTCAAATGGAAATGACTGGATTCGTGATGGTGTACCGTAAATCTGGTAGCATTGCATGTTTTGGGCAGGCATATTGTCACAATCAATTTTTCTGAAATTCATAAAAGATTTCAAATTCCATGAATCATCCCTATAAAGAAAAGATGTTAATTCTCCATCCCAATTATATGGTCTTGCTCCACCAACAGGTTTAAAGATCGCGCTAAATGATTGACCGACAATGGCTTGCAGGTCTGATTCCGTAGCTATGGAAAATTTTTCATTTTTTGTGAATTTAAAAGTGGATAGGATTTGATTGCATAATTGCACGATACTTTTATCTATATACAAACTACAACTTGCATAAAAATCTTTTCCACTTTCGGAAAAATGTATTTGTATAACCTCATTTTTTCCATCTGAACCATCGAAAATTTTAGCATCCACCGCATTTGCCCACTCCCCCAATAAGTCTGTTGTGTTTATTCTTAAACCTGGCCATTCTAGCGAACCATTATATTTTTTATCCCTAAGGGACACAGAATCGGAATCATTAACCAGCACCTCCCAATTCTGCGGATACTGCAATTCGTATTCATTTTTTTCGTTTTTGTAAGTTTTCCAGTCGGCAAACTCACTAATAACTGCAATGGTTTCCGTTTCTTCTTCAGGCAAAGGATTTGAAAAATACCAAAAACCGAAAGCGCCGGCGGCGAGCAAAAGGGCTGTTAATATTAGAAGAAAAGCATGGGATCTTTTTGGCGGCAATAATGGTTGGGTGGAAACAACGGGATTGGATGGGTTTTGAAATTGCGGGGGCATGATTTTTATGATTAATTTTTAATTTAGAATTTTTAGATAATTTCTCAGATTACAAACGCTGCAAATTTATGATCGCTTCTCTGATATTCGGAGCGTTGAAAATGGAGGAGCTGGAAATGAAACGGGAGACGCCGGCTTTTTTGAGCTTGGGAATAGTTTCTCCGCTCACTCCAATATCAATCTGAATCGGTACCGACTCGTGCCTCTCGTGAAATTCGGAAATTTTTTTTAAAACATTTTCATCCATCTCCACGCCGTTGTAACCCACCCGGTCATTGCCCATAAACTGCACAAAATCTGCTTGGGAAATGAAAGATTCAAGCAAAGACAAATCGCCCGATGGTTTGATGCCGAGACCCGCTTCGCAGCCGGCGCTTCTCATTGTCTCCAAACATTCTTTGACATGATCGGTAGAATCAATGTGAACCACAAAACTTTTGGCTCCCAATGAAATAAAATCGCCCAAATACTCAACGGGGTGCAAAACCAGCATATCCACTTCCAAAATGAAATCATCGATGTACGGAAATTTAGCTTCTCCTCTCACTATATTCATCATCTCTTCAAATTGGTTGTCATTGAATGGCCATGTTTTGGCTTTGGCATACTGCCCATCTACAATATCTATTTGCACTTTTTTGACCAAACCCAAAACTTTGCCAAAGTTTTCTCTGACAAGGTTAAGATTTTGTGGAATTAAAGCGGGGATTATTTCTGCCATGGCAATTTAACTTTCAATTTCTAAAATCCTTCTTTTGTGTCTTTCTTCATCTGAAAAACCTGTTTCTAGCCAAAGCTTGACCGCTTCTTTGGCTTCATCTAATGATAAAAATCTAGATCCTAAAGATAAAACATTGGCATCGTTGTGTTCGCGGGATAATTTTATAATATCTTTATTACCACCATAAAAAATTGCTGCCCGAACATTTGGGAACCGGTTGGCCACCATAGCCTCGCCCTGTCCCGAACCTCCCAGAATTACAGCTTTTGAATTTTCTGGGTCTTCAGAAATTTTTTGAGCGGCCTTTTTTACAAATTCAGGATAATCATCATCCTCATTCAATTCATAAGCGCCACAATCTTCCGCTTCAAAACCAAGTTCTTTTACGAACTCCATCAAAGCATTTTTCATCTCAAATCCGGCATGATCAGATGCAAAAAAAATTTTCATAATAAGTTATAACGACTCTCCCATTTTCAAAACATGCTTAATAAGTGTTGCTGTGTACCCCATCTCATTGTCGTACCAAGCACAGACCTTGACTAGGTTGCCGTCAATGACGCGGGTGAGTCCAAGGTCGGCAATAGAACCGTAAAGCGAACCGATGATGTCAGCGGAAACTATTTTGTCTTCCGTTACTGCAAATATGCCTTGCCATCTCGCTTCACTCGCCGCTTCTTGCAAAATTTTATTGACTTCTTCAACAGACGTCTCTCTTTTGGCAACGAATGTAACGTCAACAATAGAACCGGCAACAATCGGCACCCGCATAGACATGCCGTCAAACTTGCCGAGAAGGTCTGGGATCGCTTTGGTCACCGCTTTGGCTGCGCCGGTAGAAGTGGGTATGATGTTTTGAGCGGCCGCCCGGCCTTCCTTCCAATCTTTTTTGTTTGGTCCGTCCACAACACTTTGGCTCGCCGTGTATCCGTGCACTGTGTTTAAAACAGCTTTTTCAATGCCGATTTTTTCGTGCAAAATTTGCATGAAAGGCGCCGCCGCGTTGGTAGTGCAAGAAGCGTTTGAACTTATCTGGCAAGTGGTGAGTTTCTGGTCGTTTATACCCATCAAAATAGTGGCTTGGGTTTCGTCCGCTGGATCATCCTTGGCGGGCGCGGTGATAATTACCCTTTTCCCGCCGGCATCAATATGAGCTTTGGCTTTTTTGTAAGAGGTAAAGGCGCCGGTGGCCTCAATGACCACATCAACATTTAAATATTTCCAAGGCAAATCACTCGGATTTTTTTCGGATAGAAATTCAATTTCTTTGCCATTTATAATCAGCGCTTTTTTATTATCTTTAACGGAAACAGGAAACTGCGCCGCGCCGTAAGCGGTGTCGTATTTGATGAGATAGGCGATGTTATCAATATCGCCCAAATCGTTTATAGCCACAATTTCAATTTCTGGCACATTTTGAATCAGCCGGAGAAATGCTCTGCCAATCCTCCCTGCGCCATTAATGGCGATACGAATAATTTTGTTTTCCATACGCCCATTATATCAAAACCAGTGCGTCAAATATTTAAATCTAGTGGACAACATTTTATAAATGAAAAGCCCGCCTGCAATGGGCTTTCCATTGCGGCGGGCGGGTGGGACTACTTGACTGGTGCCATGTAGTAGTAAATCTGACCCCTGAGTGTGGGAGCATTGGTCCGCTCGCTTCGCTGTATGAAGAAAGCGTGGAAATGAACGAGCTGCCCCTGCTTGCTCCAGCGGATAGCCTTCACTCTGAAGGATCCGAAACTATGATTGGAGGCGCGGCCGTTGCCGTACATGCTGAGCCCAGCCTCGTCGTCTTTGTGGAACGCACGGCGGGTTGCATTTTCGTACGTACGAGCCTGGAGCCGCTGTCCTTTCGGCGCCGCGAACTCAAGATTCCAACGATCATTCCCGCGGTTGATGCCGAACTCCACACTATCCTTTCCGTATGTCCACAAAGAGAACGATGTGTCGGCAGCGGTAAACTTGTCGCTCTTGCCTTGGCCGATGTAATCGCCAGCCTCGCTTTGGTATTCGAACCTGATATTGTTTTTGCGTGGCACTCTTCTACCTTTCCTTTCTCGACATATCTGCCATCTACCTATATTATATCAAATCTACATAATTTGTCAATATACTAATAACTATCCACATTTGGTATCATCTTTTATTCATAAATGGTTGCTATAATAATTATATGAAAACATACAAACTCGGTTTGTTATTTGCTGGTTTGCCAGTATCTGATAGTGAGCGTTTTAGAGTTGGGCAAGAAATGGAGAAAGTAGGAGGACTCACATTCAAGGTTGAAATTAGTGAGGGTGGCTGGGTAGCTCAATGTAATGAAATAAATGGTATTATTGCTGGAAATAAAAATACGAACCCTACTGATGTAGAAATTGAGTCTGAGATTAGACAGGCTATACTTTCTGCTTTTGGAGTTAAATTTGAAGAAAAATCTGTGCAATCTCCTTACAAATTTGAGTACGAAATTGCCACAAACTCTACCTGTCTAGAGTAGACCAAGATTTCTCCAAACATCATCTTCCAACATGCCACCTTTAATGATGAATCGTTTAAAGATTTGAATGTTGGCTTGTTTAAAACAATTAGGAGTTAAGGTTGTAATCAATCCATTTACATCTTGAGGATTTGGAAATTTTGAGTCTCTAATATTTATATAATGAGATCCACTGTTTCCATAAACAACTAAAAAACCTTTTCTTTCAGCTAACTTCACCCAATCTCTTTGTGTGATATTGCTTAGTCTTGGGATTAGTTTTCGGTTTTTTATTAATAAGTCCATTATCTACAATGCTATACAGCTTTTGTGTCAGCCGTAACGGCGATGTCGTCGATGGAGCAGACGCCAGAGGCGCAAGCCAGCTCTTGTTTGGAATCGATGGTGTCGGTCGCTTCGTAGGTCACAATCTTGGCAAAATCGATATGTTCCAACCGTTTCAACATATCTTTGTATGTTTTTTCGTCGGTCGCTTCGTAGGGAGCGAGTTGGTAGACGTGATTGTCGCGCGGCAAGAAGGCAAGCCCGCCCACAATATCCCAGTTGTTGTAAATCCAGTTAGCTACTTCTATCCATTCGTTTTCGCCAATTGAGATGGTGGTGGAAGGATTGTGCTCGGTATAATTTTCTTTGACCATTTTCCAATATTCCAGCTGTTGTAGAGCAGTGACATCGTTTTTGAAGATTGATTTATCCGGAGCTTTGACTGGGAATTCAAATACATAAGTGTTAGCGGTATCTTTGTTCTGGCCGACTTCCGGGTAATAAGGAACGCCTTGATCGCGGAGCATTTTGAAGAGCGAGTCGGTGGCTGAGATGCGGATGCGCTGGATATAATATTGAGAATGGCGAGGATGAGTGCCTGAAGAAGTGTCAAAAGTTTTGGAAACAGTGCCAGACGGTTTGACGCAAGTGACGCAAGTGGATTCGTTGATACCGAAGCGTTTGGCAAACTGTTTATTGATTTTGATCGCCTCCGCTTTTAATTTACGGAATACTTCCGGGTTTCTGACCACCGGAGAATCCCATTGGCCGGTGATGGATACGCCGAGCAATCTTTCCTGGTCGCAGTTTTCTTTCCATTGTTTGGACAGATAAGGGAAATAGGTCAAGGTGGCTTGGTAGGTGCCGAGGATGGTGGCTACTCTGATTTTTCTCATGAGCGATTCTTCGGTATCTTCGTATCTCGCGATAACTTCGGACAAATTGCAAAACTGCTTTGATTGCAAAATAATTTCTCCGCAAGGATTAGTCCCCAGGATGCCGACAATCTTATTATCTTCGGAAACCAAATCATTTTCTTTCAAAACTTCCAGTCTTCTTTTTGGCAAGGTGGTGGCAAGACCGGCGCGATTGAAAATACCTCTCTCTCCGGCGCCCGATTTCATGAGAGCGATCCATTCGTCCATAAACTGATCGCTAGACGGCTTCTCGTTATAAACTGCGCTGTTGTTTGCGAGCATTCGCTGCGGGTCGGTGTTCCAAAATTGGCCCTTCTTGGCGTCTCTTATTTCTTGGTCGTCCAAATCAGAGAGCGAAATCATGGCGCTGCGGCGCACTCCACCGGAAACCACACACTCGCCTATTTTGCAGATGATGTCGTGCGCATCAATGGGTCTGAGCCGGCGACCTTGGCGGCTCTGCATTTTCATCCTTGTGAATGAGAGCACTTGGCGCAAAGGTTCTGGTCCGCTTGACTTGCCGCCCATAGTGGCCAACCTGGCTCCAGCTGGACGGAGTTGCGAAAAATCAAATTCAATATCCTTGCCATCGGCCCAAGTTTTCATACCCAAGGCCAAAGCGTCTGCCCAACCTTCTTTGTTGTCCGGAATAACATGGGTTGCCAATTTTTTACCGGATTGGCGTTGGATCTGGGGCAACTTTTCTATATTGTCGCTTTCAACCGACCAGCCGCAACCGGTGCCGCACATTGAAATATACATAATTTCAGCAAAATCTTGAAAACAAGTCGGCGCAATGTAAGAACAATTATAAGCGCAAACATTGGTAGTACGAGCCGCCTTACCAGCAAACTGCATCAGTCTCATTGATGGCATTGCTTCTTGTTTCAAAATGGTCGTGCGCACTTCCTCGTACTCACTTTCTTTGAGTTTGTCGCCCAGATTTTCTTTCATAAAATCAACATATCGGTCCACGGTTTCTATCCAAGTTTCTCTGCGATTTTCCTCAGCAATCCATTTTGAATAACTGCGATAATATAAAAATTCTCCCAGCGCATTTCGGAAATATTTTTTACTTTCAGCTGCTAGTTTCTGCACTTTTTCCGGTACCCGAATGCCCTTGACTCGCAGTTCTGATCTTTTTTGGCGGTAAATAATATAATTTTTGGCTGTGCTCACGTATTCAGAGAGAATGAGCGCTTTTTCGACACTATCTTGGATACCCTCAACCGTCGGCACGAAATTTTTGAATTTCTTGCTGATGCGCACCAAATCTGCCAAAACCTGATGGGCTACCATCCTGGCCTCCGCTTCCGAACCCTCGTTTGAGGCAAGCATGGCTTTATTTATGGCAATTACAATTCTTTCAAAATCAAAAGGCACAATAGAACCGTCCCGCTTTTGGACTTTTTTGATAAAATCCTCCATTGCCGACTTTTTTGACGTTTTTCTTGTTGTTTTTGCCATAAATTTGTACAAAAATTAACTTTTTTAATAAATTTCTAATAATTTTGAGAAAACAAGTGGGGTAATTTTACACTTTTAAAAGTGTTAATACCCTGTGGATAACAGTGTACGAAATAGAAAAAATTAAAAAGCAACAAAGTCTCCGATTTTGATGTTATTTTTCCCTAAAAATCCAGATGAGGTTTCTAAAACATACAAACTTAAATTTGGCGGATTAAAAATTTTCGGGTATGTTTCTGGCCCGACAGCGCTTTCGATATGGATAATTTTTTTATTCTGATCCAGCCAGACAATATCAATAGGAAAATTCATATCTTTCATCCAGATGCCGTAATAACCTTGTTTATCAAAGACAAAAAGCAATCCTTCATTTTCTTCCAAACTTTCTCTGCCCGAAAGCCCCTGTATTCTCTCTGTGTCATCGTCCGCCACTTTTATATTTAAAGTTGTACCTCCTATTCTTAAAGACTGATAAACCCCTTGCTTTTTTTCCTGATTTTTATACACAAAATTAAACACGAAACTCAACATACCAAAAACCAACAGGATAAAGATAAAGCTATTTTTTCTAAAAAACGACGCTTGAGGTGAAATGGCTGGTCTGGGCCCAAGACTCCTCCATTTGCGCAGGTAGTGCATGATGCATGATTTATCAAACACAAGTGTCGGGTCAAGTTTTTTGCGGATATTAAATTCCAAACGAGTGAGCGGGCAGTAGCCCAAAAATATTTCCGATAAAATAGTTATCATGAGCAAAATAAAGTGCGCATAAAAAAATCCCGGTATCAACCAACCTACCGCGACGAAACACACCAGTGTTAAATGCATTAGAAAAATAAAATTGGCAGCTATTTTGTAAAACAACCGTACAGTAGTAGGGTAATTATTCATTAGTTCATTATAACAGATAACGATCAATAACTGCTCTTAAAATGTCAAAGACCGTCTTTGACATTTTTTTGTTATTTATATTGATTTATTTGTACAAAAACGTTAATTTAGCTGCAGAAGGAGTTCTTTATGCGTGTTTTGTTGACCGATGGTGGTGGTATGAGAACTGCGTTTACTGCAGGAGCTCTGGTTGAACTTCACGAAAATGGTTTTGGCGCATCTTATTTCGACTTGCTAGTGGGTTCGTCCGGCGGATTGTGCGGACAGGCCTACTTCGCAACGGGGCAAGTGGACGAAGGAGAGAGAATTTGGACCAACCATATGCACGGTAAGTTTATGAAGTGGGACGGACTTATGCCTCGTAATGACAGGGATCATTTAGAAGCAGTTATGCGAGAAATAGAACCTTTGAATTTATCAATTCTCAAACAGAGCAAAACAAAGGTAGTGGCGGCTCTGACTGACCCAGCCAAAATGAAAATGGCTTATTTGTCAGTAACTGAGTCGGAAGATCCCATTAGTGTTCTCATGGCAAGCACTACAATGCCGTTCTTCGCGTCGCCACGGACAAACAGCGGTCTGGAGTATTATGACGCCAACATCATTTGCGCCATTCCCCTACAGTATCTGGATGAGCTTAAGGATATTGAAGAAACTTGGGTCATTCTTACAACTCCTCATGGCTATAGGAGGAAGGCATGGAGATGGAAGATGGCTTCTTGGTTCGTGAAAGATAAGAGGATTAAGAAACTTTTGTCGCAGAGAGCGAGGACTGAAAACATAGTGCTTGAAGAAATTGAGGCCAGACAGAATTTATTTGTCATTCGGCCAGATCGTCCGCTCCCAATTCATTGGAGAGACGGAAGCCAAAGCGGCATCAAGCAGGCAATAGAATTAGGTAGAGAGGCGGCACGAAAAACTCTCACCAAGTATAATTGCGAGTTTGGTCATTAAAAAGTGTCAAAGACCGTCTTTGACACTTTTTGTTTGTGCTATAATTTTGCTATGGGGAACAGGGATTATAAAAATTTTACAAAAGATTCTATTTACCATATTTATAACAGGAGCAATAATAAAGAAATCCTATTTCGAACCGATCAAGATTACAGAGCCTTTTTATTTAGACTGGGACTTGCACTTGGATTTGAAAAAGGAGATTTAAACAATAGCGAAATAACCCGATCTCATAAATCCAGAATAAGAGTTATAGGATTAGACCCAACTAGTTTTAAATTGCACGCTTTTTGTTTAATGAGAAATCATTTTCATCTTTTGATAGAACAATGTGGCGATGAATCAATATCAAAACTTATCTCAAAAGTCTTTACCAGTTTTTCTAAATATATAAATTTAAAATATAAAAGGACTGGCCATGTGTTCCAAGACAAATTTAAATCAGTTTGTATAAAAACAAATCCTCAACTAATGCTTGTGTCTTCATATATACACATGAACCCGGTAAAAGATTCTTTAGTAAACAGACCAGAAGAATATA
>CAYQUJ010000023.1:0-3172 GCA_964420745.1 uncultured Candidatus Saccharibacteria bacterium
GGAAGCGATTTATTATGATTTGCTGATAAATAAAATAGGTGCGGTTACTGAAGATACAGAAAACTTGATTCAAAGGGCAGCTGGCAAATATAAAGTGATCATCGTCTCTCCCACTTCATTTTTGGCTTATTTGCAAACAGTTTTGCAAGGACTTAAAGCCATGCAAATAGAGGAAACGGCAAAAGATATTATCAAACGGGTCGGTGAGCTTTCCGAACATCTAAAAAAATATGAAATGTACCACGGCAAACTGGGCAATTCCCTAGAAACGGTGGTCAATCATTTCAACGCCTCCAGCAAAGAGTTCAAAAAAGTGGACAAAGACGTGGTCCGCATCACCGGCGTCTCGCAATCATTTGAGGTGCCGATTTTGGAAAAACCGGATAACGATGCGGAGTAGTATTGTTGTTTTTATTTTTTAATTTTGATAAAATAGAGCCGATGGAAAATCTAACAAGACATCAACTCATACTTTTGGTTCTGCTCATCACTTTCATCACCTCGATCGGGACGGGTATCATTACTTTTACTCTGCTTTCGGAAGCGCCGGTAGAAGTCACTCAGACCATCAACCGCGTGGTGGAAAAAACCATTGAACGAGTGGTCACAGAGCCGGGCCAGCCGGAAAAAGTGATCACAACGGTGGTAGTAAACGAGGAAGACCGGGTGCTTGAAGCTATCGCCAAAAACGAAAAGTCCATCGTACGGCTCAAGACTACCGGAGCGGATGGTTCGGACATTTTTGCAGGCATTGGGCTTGTAATATCTCCTGACGGCACGATTGTTACTGACTTATCAAACTATAGTTCAGCTTCTGCCTACAACATTGCATTCCATGACGGCAAAATTTTAACGACCGGCAAAATTTATCTGGACGAGACAAATCATTTGGTGTTTATCAAAACGGTCATCCTTAAAAATGACACCAGCAAGTACACTTTTTATCCGGCTACTTTCGGTGATTCGGATATTTTGAAAATCGGCCAAACTCTGGTCGCCATAAGCGGCGCTGAATCAAATGCTGTTGCCATCGGCCGGGTTCGCCAGTTGGGTTTTGCTGAAGACAAAAAAACCGTCAATAACATAACTTCCGATATTTCAATTTTGAGAAATTACGCTGGCAGCCCAGTTTTGAATCTTTCTGGCGAGATTGTTGGCATAGAAGCCCCACAAAAGGAAAGTGACAGCCGATATTCATACACCCCCATAAACTTGGTCAAAGCCGCTGTTGCCAAAGCTCTAGAAGAATTAGCAAAATAGATTTTTTGCATAAATAATGCTATAATACGCGCCTATGACGCCATTTAATCATTTTACAACCAAAGCCAAAGAAGCCATTAGAAAAGCCCACGAGCTGGTTATTGAGCGCAGCCAAAATCATGTCGGTCCGCTGCATCTTTTGACCGCTTTAATATTGCAAGAAGAAAGCATGGTGGTTTCCATTTTGGACCGCATGGATGTTGATATCATATTGCTTACCGATTCCCTCTTTGAAGCCATGGAAGGAGGTGTTACCGGCAACACCATGGCGCCTTCCTATCAAATTTATCTCACCCCCGAACTAGCGCACATCATAGAACATTCTTCAAAGGTGGCCAGTGGCATGGGTGACGAATTTGTTTCCACCGAGCATCTTTTTATCGCCTGCCTTGATGTAGAAGGTCAGGCTCGGGACATGCTTTCGCGTTTCAAAATTGAAAAAGAAAAAGTTTTGTTTTTGATCCAGGAAATCAAACAAGGCCGACTCGGAGATAACAAAAGCGTTCAGAAAAATAAGGCCCTTGTTAAATATACCAGGTCTTTGACCAAACTTGCCCGCGAGAACAAACTGGATCCAGTCATTGGGCGTGATGAAGAAATTTCCCGCGTCGTCCAAATTCTCTCCCGTCGCACCAAAAATAATCCGATTTTAATCGGCGAAGCCGGTGTGGGAAAAACTGCCATCGCCGAAGGTCTGGCTATCAGAATGATTTCCCAGAATGCCCCAGAATCTCTAAAGGACAAGGAAATCGTTTCGCTTGATCTTGGACTTTTGGTTGCCGGCACCAAATACCGAGGCGAGTTTGAGGAGCGGCTCAAAAACATAATAAAAGAAATCGAAAAATCAGACGGCAAGATAATACTTTTTATTGACGAGATTCACACCATCGTCGGAGCTGGATCGGCCGAAGGTTCACTCGACGCTTCAAACATGCTGAAGCCGCCTTTGGCGAGAGGCGAACTGCGAGCCATCGGAGCCACCACCATCAAGGAATATCAAAAGCATATAGAGAAGGACCCGGCCCTGACCCGCCGTTTTCAGCCGGTCTATGTGGCCGAACCGTCCATAGATGACGCCATCACCATTTTGCGCGGCCTCAAAGAAAAGTACGAACTTTACCACGGCGTACACATTACTGACGATGCCATCAAAGCGGCCGTCAATCTTTCTTCCAGATACATTGCGGACCGATTTTTGCCTGACAAAGCGGTTGATTTGATTGACGAAGCGGCAAGCCACCTCAAAATTTCTTTGGAAAATATGCCGGCGGTGTTGCAGGAAACAAATTCAAAAATAATGAAATTGGAGATTGAAAAAGAAGCTCTCAAAAAAGAAGTTTCCAACAAAAACGGCAAGGCCAAAAACCGGCTTCAAGACATTGAAAAAGAGATAGCCGACCTCAAAGAAAAAACCGCCGAAATCGACTTGAAATGGAAAAATGAAAAGGAAGCGGTGGGAGAAATAAAAAAAATAAAGAAAGAGCTTGAAGATGGCCGGCTCCTGGCCGAGGCGGCCGAGGCTCAAGCGGATTTGAGCAAAGCGGCTGAGATCCGTTATGGCAAGATTCCGGCTCTGGAAAAAGATCTGGATCTTAACGTCAAAAAACTCAAAAAACTGCAAAGCTCCCGCCGCATCTTGAACGAAGAAATCACCGAAAATGATATCGCCAACATCGTGGCCAAGTGGACCGGTGTGCCGGTTTTCAGAATGCTTGAAGAAGAAGCCGAAAAACTCAATCGTATGGAAGAAGAACTGAAAAAACGCATCGTCGGCCAAGATGAAGCGGTCAAGAAAATTTCCGATACCATCAAACGTTCTCGAGCCGGGGTTGCTGACCCCAACAAACCCATCGGTTCGTTCATTTTCCTGGGACCAACCGGCGTCGGCAAAACCGAGCTGACCAAGGCCTTG
>CAYQUJ010000023.1:3182-8810 GCA_964420745.1 uncultured Candidatus Saccharibacteria bacterium
AGTTTTTGGAAAGGCATTCTGTTTCTAAACTCATCGGTTCTCCTCCAGGATATGTGGGTTATGACGAAGGCGGCGGTCTGACTGAAATGATCAAGCATCGCCCGTATTCCATAGTTTTGTTTGATGAAATTGAAAAAGCCCATCCGGAAGTTTTCAACGTGCTCCTGCAGGTTTTGGACAACGGCCGTTTAACTGATGCCAAGGGCCGCACGGTAAATTTCAAAAATAGCATTATCATCATGACCTCAAACATCGGCGCCAACTATATAGATAAGATGGAAAAAATGGGTTTTGGCGAACGGGGTGATGAGAGCGCGGACTATACAAATGTCAAAGAAAAAGTGATGGAGGCCATGAAAGATTTTTTCCGTCCGGAATTTTTGAACCGAGTGGATGATATCGTCATCTTCGACATTTTGCCTATGGCAGCGATCAGGGACATTGTCAAAATTCAAGTTGATTTGGTACGAGAAAGACTGGCTGTCAAAGAAATTTCTCTGGAACTGACCGATGAAGCATATGAGTATCTGGCCAAAGAAGGGTACAACCCGCAATATGGCGCCAGGCCCCTGAAGCGAGTGATCCAAAACAAAATATTAAATCAAATAGCTTCTCTCATAATCGGCAAAGGTATTATGAAAGGAGGCATTGTTTCGGTTTCCGTCAAAAATAAAGAGCTTGTTTTTGACATCAAAAAAGGCCGCCGCGGCGCCATCATAGAAGCTTCAATGCTTGATACTATGCCCGCTCCAGTTTCTCCAATTCCTTAATCTCGTCGCGCAGAATGGCGGCGGATTCAAAGTCTAAGATTTTAACGGAAGCGTTCATTTGTTTTTCTTTCTGTTTGATTAATTTCTGAATATTCTTAACACCTTTTACATCGATCGCCAACAAAGCATTGACTGCTTTTTTGTGCTGTGTTTGCATTTGTTCGGTAATATCTCTGATTTCTTTTTTGATGGTTTGCGGAGTAATGCCATGCTTTTTGTTGTAGGCAATTTGCAAAGCCCGGCGGCGATTGGTTTCGCCGATGGCTCTTTCCATTGATCCGGTCAAATGATCGGCATAAAGAATGACTCGGCCATTCACGTTGCGAGCCGCCCGGCCGATAGTTTGTATCAAAGAAGTTTCGCTGCGCAAAAAACCTTCTTTATCAGCATCCAAAATGCCAATGAAAGAAAGTTCCGGCAAATCCAGCCCTTCCCGCAACAAATTTACACCAACCAAAATATCAAACTCGCCCCTTCTAAATTTAGTCAGTATTTCAATTCTTTCAATGGTCTTGATATCGCTGTGCAAATATTCTGCTTTTATTTTTTGCTCCTTCAAATATTCGGACAAATCTTCGGCCATTTTTTTGGTCAAAGTGGTAGCAATAACTCGCCCGCCTTTTGCCACTTCTTTTTTGGCTTCTTTTATAAAATCAGCGATTTGACCTTTGTAATTTTTAGCTTCACTAATCGGCCTTATTGAAACTTCCGGATCAATAAGACCGGTTGGGCGGATGATTTGCTCGGCTACCACTTCCGATTGCTCAATTTCATATTTAGCCGGAGTAGCCGAAGTGTAAATAACCTGTCCGACTCGTTCTTCAAACTCCTTAAAAGTAAGAGGTCGGTTGTCTTTGGCGCTAGGCAATCGGAAACCATGCTCGATCAAAGTTTCCTTCCTGGCCCGATCGCCATTAAACATGCCGCCGATCTGCGAAACTGTCACGTGCGATTCGTCAATAATAGTCAAAAAGTCCTTGCCAAAATATGAAAGCAAAGTATGTGGTGGCTCTCCCGCCTCACGCCCGTCAAAATGGCGCGAGTAATTTTCAATGCCGTTGCAATAGCCGATTTCCCTGATCATGGCCAAATCATAACTAGTACGCCTCTTCAAACGATCGGCTTCCAAAAGTTTGCCTTCACGCTCAAATTTTTTTAATTGTTCCCCCAACTCGCTTTTTATGGATTTTAGGGATTTTTTTACCATCTCCTCTCCGGTTATAAAATGCTTAGCCGGAAAAAGATAAAAAACTTCCGGTTCTTCGATGATACTTCTGGTAATTGCATCTATTTTTTGAATCGTCCCTATTCTATTATCTACTATCTGTAATCTGTAAACTATTTTTTCAGATACGGGCATTATTTCTACCACATTGCCAACTACTCTAAAAGTACCTGGTGTCAGGTCGGCGTTGGTACGTTCATAATGTATATTAACAAGCTCTCGCAAAAACTTGCCGCGTTCTACGCGGTCACCCTGCGCGATTTTCATATTCACTTTTTCATATTCCACAGGCGAGCCCAAACCGTAAATGCAAGAAACCGAAGCTACAATGATCACATCACTCCTCGTTAGCAGCGCTTGGGTGGAAGCATGCCTCAATCTTTCAATCTCCTCATTTATCATGGCCTCCTTTTCAATGTAGGTATCGGTCACCGGCATGTAAGCTTCTGGCTGATAATAATCATAATAAGAAACGAAATAATGAACCGCGTTTTCGGGGAAAAATTCTTTGTATTCTTGGGCCAGCTGAGCGGCCAAAGTTTTGTTGTGGGCAATGACCAAAGTCGGTTTTTGCATTTTTTCAATGACATTGGCCACAGTAAAAGTCTTTCCGGAGCCGGTTACGCCCAAAAGAGTTTCGCGCCTGGCGCCATTTTGGAGCCCCTTAACCAAATCTTCAATGGCCTTGGGCTGGTCGCCAGCGGGCTTAAATTTGCTATGCAGTTTGAATTTTCTGTTTTCCACAGGAGAAATATAGCATAAAAAATGAAATTTTGGTTGCCTGCCAAAAACTCCTTATTTTAAGCCAAATTTTACCACTCAACCAAAGAAAATCAAAAATCGCTTGACAAATTTTGTGAGTATGCTATACTGTACACATGAAGCTCTTTTTCTTTTCGGCCGGTGGGGTAGCCCGCCTAGAAGAGTAGGTTCGCCGCTCCCCTGGCTACCAGAGCGGCAGTGATAATCCAAGGTGAGAGAACTCGTTAAAATACGAAGTTCTCTCAAAAGGAAACGTCTGATGGAGGAACCTTGGGGATTAGTATCTAGGGGGACTCGAATCCCTGACCACACGAGCCGGTCGCCAGAAACCGTGGAACTGAATCTGGCAGAGCCGCAGCATGTCGTGAGACACCTGCGGTTTTCCTTTTTATACAAAAATCCGCGGCCGCGGAAAAGTGTATAATTTGATTTTATTTATACGATCTCAAAAATTTTTCTTTGAATTTGGGAAAGGTGTTAGTGAGAATGGATTCGCGAATGTCGGACATTAGTTTGTTCAGGAAATAAAGGTTGTGGATAGTCGCCAAGGTGGCGGCTAGCATTTCTTTGGCCCGGAAAAGATGGGAAATATAAGCGGCAGTATAGTTCTGGCAAGTGTAACATTCGCATCCATCTTCTATTTTTGACATTTGAGATTTGAACTTTGAATTAGTGATATTTATTTTGCCGCGTTTGGTATAAAGGGCGCCGTTGCGAGCCAAGCGAGTAGGGGTAACGCAATCAAAAGTATCGCAGCCATTTTCTACCCCCAAAATCAAGTCAATCGGCTCCCCCACTCCGAGCAAATGCCGCGGTTTTTCTTCCGGCAAAATTTCGTTGACCCATTTCACCGCTGTTGCCATATCTTCTTTAACAAAAGAGCCGCCTATGCCAAACCCTCCAAAATCCATCTCTCCTATTGTTCTGGCGCTTTCTTTTCTCAAGTCCTCATGCCTACCGCCTTGGACGATGCCAAAGAGAGACTGCTTAGGAGCAACCCCATCCCCAACCCTTCCCCAAAGGGGAAGGGAGTCCAAACAAAACTTTATCTCATTAATCACTTTTTCAACACCACCCATGATTTCCTCATTTTTAAATCTTAAAACACGAAAACCTTGCTGCTCCAAAAATTCTGTTCGCTCTTGATCATCTTGTTTTTGATAATCATGGATATCTCCATCAACCTCAATTACTAAAGATTTTTCTAAACATAGAAAATCTACGATAAAATTTCCTATTATATGTTGTCTCCTAAAATGGTGCTCGCTTCCATGATTTCTAAGAGACTTCCACAAGATTTCTTCCGCTTTAGTTGGGTTTTCTCTCATTTCTAAAACTCTCTCTTGTAGTTTTCTCCAGACCAATGGATTTGTTGTTGTATGATAATTAAAAATTCCTCTTTGAGTTCCCTCCCCTTTGGGGAGGGTCAGGGTGGGGTTGCCTTTTTTGAACTCTCCCAAACATCTCCCCGCCCACCTATGTGTTCTATCCATCGCTTCCCTTAAATATTCTTTGGGGGCGTGCGGAGAGGTGCATTCATCAAAAGCAAAAATAATATCGGCGCCAAGATCGTTTTGAATCTGCATTGATTTTTCCGGAGTAAAAAAATGTTTGCTGCCGTCTATGATTGACCTAAACTCAACTCCGTCTTCTGTTATTTTGGCTTTTTTCTCCCTCTCTTCATCATAGGCCTCGTTAATTTCTTCTTTTTTGGGAGATTTAGCCCCAATAAATTTACTCAATTTATTGCCATAGGCTGCGCCCAAAGAAAAAGCCTGAAAGC
Source organism: uncultured Candidatus Saccharibacteria bacterium (assembly GCA_964420745.1). GTDB lineage: Bacteria > Patescibacteriota > Minisyncoccia > Phycocordibacterales > WO2-35-19 > CAYQUJ01. The sequence goes on from CAYQUJ010000023.1 coordinate 7,723, forward strand.
CGCCCGAGTCGGTCATAATGGGCCCCTGCCAATTCATAAAATTGTGCAGACCTTTAGCTTTTTTTATTATTTTTTCTCCGGGCTCCAAATATAAATGATAAGTATTTGCCAAAACTATCTGAGAACCAGTTTCCGCGATTTGTTCTGGAGTGACTGATTTAACCGTGGCTTTGGTCCCAACGGCCACAAAAGCCGGAGTTTGGATTTCGCCGTGAGATGTCGCCAAAACACCAGCTCGGCCGAGAGAGTTTGGAATTTTTTTGGTTATTTTAAACAAGGGAGGGTTATTGAATAGGCTGCGCTGGCGCCGAAAAAATATCTATAAGTTCAACGGTAAAGGTTAAGGTGGAATTTGGAGGAATAGGTCCTACTTGGTTCCCGCCATAGCCGAGCTCTGGCGGAATAACGATGGTGCGCACTCCGCCCACGCGCATACCAGCAAAACCTTGTTCCCAGCCCGGTATCACTTCACTGGCTCCAAGTGTGAATTGGAAAGGTTGACCGAAATCTTTTGAGTTTTGGATAGGAGTGCCATCGGAAAGAGAAAGTATATAATGCACCGAAACGCGATCACCCTGTTTGGCTTCGGCTCCTTGACCAACCACGACATCATTCACAATCACACCGCCCACAGAGTTGGAAGCTGCCGCTGCAGCCAAAGAATTTTCATTCATAGAATTTTGTTGAAATAAATTCATAATACTGCCGCCAAACAAAGTATAGCCGACAAATACGACAGCCGCGGCAACGGCAATCCACTCCTTTTTAGATAACTTTTTCATAAATTTTTTCTATTAATTTATAACCGCCCTAAATATATCATATTGCCTTATTATTTAAAACCATTAGAATATGGGTATGGATAACAACCAAAAAGATGCAGAGGGAGCGCCTCTCTCGCTTTTCGAGATAAGTGAGGCATCACAAAAAAGAGTGGCTCTTATTACCAAAGAATTTGCCGATGGCTTTGAATTTATAAAAAATTATCCTCGCTCAGTCACTTTCTTCGGGTCTTCCAGAACCAAAGAAGGCGACTATTATTATGAAAAAGCCAGAGGATTGGCGAGAAAAATCGTGGAAGAATTGCA
>CAYQUJ010000023.1:8820-10950 GCA_964420745.1 uncultured Candidatus Saccharibacteria bacterium
TATTCAATTTTAACCGGCGGCGGCCCCGGCATCATGAAAGCAGCCAACCGCGGCGCCTTTGAAGCTGGCGGCAATTCTTTGGGGCTTACCATTTCCCTGCCGCACGAGCAACTTACCAATGAATATTTGACCCACCAGATCGACTTCCATTATTTTTTCAGCCGCAAAGTGTGCCTGTCTTTTTCAGCTGAGGCCTATGTATTTTTTCCTGGCGGCTTCGGCACTCTTGATGAGTTTACGGAAATACTTACATTGATTCAAACAAACAAAATCCCCAAAGCTCCCATCATTCTGGTTGGAGAAAATCATTGGCGGCCGCTTGAAGAATTTTTCAAAAATATTCTGGTCAAAGAACAGATGATAGACGCTGATGACATTTCCCTTTATACCATCACCGATGATGAAAATACAATTTTGGAAATTATCAAAAAAGCGCCGGTGCGCCTCGGATTAAAATACGATCATAAATCCGAGTTGCCAATGCAACACAACGGTCACGGCAAAGGCGAAGGGCCTCTCTCCGCCCTCTCCAAAAAAATTTTCGGCTAATAAACGGTGGACTCACGGGGAGTCGGACCCCGAACTCATCCATGCCATGGATGCGTATTACCGCTATACTATGAGCCCATTGCGTTTTTAAATATAATAAAAAATCGCCCCGATGTCTACCGAGGCGATTTTTTAGTTTTTTATTACATCTGTGTGGTCTGGGTAGGCGTGTTGGATTTTTTGCTGAAAACGTACAAATACAGAATATCCAAAATGCCGACCGTATTAACTATAAGCAGCACGACAAACCAAACTTTGTTTCGCTGCTCAGCAGCTTTCCAAAGCGCCATGCCTTTCCAAACCAATGACCACAGCATCACGAGCACAAACAGCACCCCTGTTACCCCCAGGAAACCCGGAGATGAGGCACCAACAAAACTTTGCCAATCCATAGTATTAAAGTTAATTATTAATAACCCCTATATTTTATAATGACTGCCAGTTTTTTGCTATCCACAGCCCCAGTTGACAGAAAATGTTGGTATGGTATAATAGAGAAAGATATGGACTATAACTTTGAGGAGTCAGTTGTTGGTTTTGCCCCTATCGTAGAGAAAATAATGGATGACAAGGGGCTGGAATTCTCACAAGCTTTCAACAAGGCATTTCGGGAAATCGGCGAGTTTGATCAAGATCTTTATTTTACCGTTAAGTCCGGGGTGAAGAGGATCATCAAACCGTGGTCCCGTAAGCCAAAACAACTGTCCCTGCGGTTGCGGTAGCTCGACCAGCGCAAAAGCAAGATAGCGCTGGTCAATTTTTTTATAAAATTTTATATTTTTCCAAAATGAGTTTTTCTACTTCTTCGCGGGGCGCGCCGTATTTTATATATGACATTTCTTTTAGTTTTTCGATTTGTTCCTCGTCCCCTTTTGGTGGAAATGGCACAAAAATATTGAATGGTTTTGCTGGTTTGCCATTTACCAAAAGGCGCAGATAAGCATTGAGATTATCCATATTCATCAAATCTCTCGCAGAGAAAGTGGGTACAAATTGATTCTCCAAACTTTCAGCATCTTCAGCTCCCACTCTGAAAGCGCATACTGAGCCGACATTGCCAAAAACAGCATTTTTAATATTTTCTTCCAACTGAGCGATAAATTGATGGGCAATATTTAGAGAAAGTTTGTATTTCCGCGCCTCAGAAAGAATGGTGGCAATAGAATCAGTAGTGATATTTTGAAATTCATCGATGTAGAGATAAAACGGCGGGAAGCCGCCCTGAGGGGGATTCGTCATGTCCGAACGCGACAGGGCCGCGATTAAAATTTTGCCGACCAAAATAAGCCCGATTAAATTTGCGTTGATGTCGCCCAAGCGGCCCTTGGAAAGGTTGACTAGAAGTATTTTTTTGTTATCCATTATTTCGCGGAAGTTGAATGAAGATTTTTCTTGGGCAATGACCGGCCGCATAATATCGTTGGCCAAAAACACGTCAAATTTGTTGGTAACATATTGAACATAATTGGCTAAACCCTGCTCACCTGTTGTTTTTTCGGCATTAACCCAAAATTGTTTGACCAAAGGATTTTTGCATCTTGATATTTTAAGGTCCCTGTAAGTTTTGTTTGAGAGAACTCG
>CAYQUJ010000024.1:0-1997 GCA_964420745.1 uncultured Candidatus Saccharibacteria bacterium
TAGTGATGGCGGCCACCAATAGGCCAGATGTTTTAGATCCTGCTCTTCTTCGTCCAGGCCGCTTCGATCGCCGAGTGACTATTGACCTGCCAGACCGCGCCGATCGAGAAGAAATTTTGAAAATTCATTCGAAAGAAAAGCCGTTTGCCGAAGATGTCAATTTGGTAGTTATCGCTGAGCGCACACCCGGGCTTTCCGGAGCCGATTTGTATTCACTTATGAATGAAGCGGCCATTTTAGCGGCCAGAGAAAATCGCACCAAAGTTTCGCAGTTTGATTTGATCCGATCCATTGAAAAAGTGATGCTAGGCCCAGAGCGCCGCAGCCACATATTGTCCAAAAAAGAAAAAGAAATTACCGCTTATCACGAAGCTGGCCACGCTCTGGTCGCGAGCGTCTTGCCACACGCCGACCCGGTCCATAAAATTTCAATCATCAGCCGCGGCCGAGCCGCCGGTTACACTTTGAAACTGCCGATCGAAGACCGCCGCATCCAGTCCCGCAACGAATTTCTGGACGATATCGCCATGTCTTTGGGTGGCTATGTGACCGAAAAAATGGTGTTTGGCGATTTGACCACCGGTCCTTCAAACGACTTGCAAGTTTCTACCGCCATGGCGCGAGACATGGTCACAAAATACGGCATGTCGGAAAGTTTGGGGCCAGTCGCCCTTGAGGGCGCGGGAGGCAAAACTCTCTTTGGCCGAGGAGTAAATGAAAAGGAATATTCGGAGCAGGTAGGGGCCATGATTGACAGCGAGGTCTCCAAAATAATGAAGGAGGCCCACAATAAAGCTGAGAAAATTATTACAGAAAACAGAACTCTACTTGACACCATCGCCAAAAGATTGATAGAAGTGGAAACAATTGAACGGGACGAGTTTGAAAATATTTTGATAGCAAGCGGTATCCAACCCAAAAGAAAAGAGGAGTTATCCTAAAACTTGTTAACAGGAAAGATTGCTTGGTTTGTCAAATGCTTCTACAATAAAAACGGTCAATTCAAATTAATCGTAATTTTTTAAATAATGCAAAAGAATAAAGGCCGGGGGTTTACTTTGATAGAACTTTTGGTTGTCATCGCTATTATAGGCATTCTTTCTTCGGTGGTTTTGGCAAGCTTAAACGTGGCAAGAAGCAGGGGAGCGGATGCCAAAGTCAAAGCTCAGATTGCGAGCGCCCGCGCTTCCGCTGAATTATATTTTGACAAAAATGGCGGCTATAATGGCACGGCTGGAGATGTTGCGTCCGATTGCACAGCCGCTGCCGGAGATACAATGTTCCAAGATGTTGATTCCGGCATGGTCCAATATACTGATGCCGCGACCAATTATCCCGTGGGCACTACCATCAGATGCTCTTCAACCGCCATCACCTACGTCATAAGCGCCAGCTTGGCTTCAAACAGCGGTGGCGCCGATCCTGATTTTTGGTGTGTGGACGCTTCGGGCCAATCCACTCTTATTGAAGGGGCGACCCATGACGCAGCCCATATGGACAGCGCTGCCACCTGCCTTCCATAATCCGTAGTAAAAGCCCCATTTAAAAATTTCAAAGTTTTCAAACACGCCTGTTTTGTGTTATATTTCGGACTACACCGCCCTTAGCTCAGCTGGTTAGAGCACAGAGCTTATACCTCTGGGGTCCTAGGTTCGAATCCTAGAGGGCGGACTCGCGTCTGCAATTTGCCGCCGTAGTTAAATGGATTATAACAGTCCCGTCCTAAGGGATAGTTGAGGGTTCGATTCCCCCCGGTGGCACCAAAATCAAAAATCCTCGCGAACGAGGATTTTTGATAAGTGAGAACAAGACTGTCTATTCCGACTAGTGAGGAGCAAAATGAAAATTCATTTTCATTTTGTCCGAACGACGTCGGAACAAGGTGCGTAGCACCTTACTTGACCGCGTCTTTCAAAGCTTTTGAGGCGCGGAATTTTGGCACTTTCATGGCAGGGACGTTGACCGAAGCGCCAGTTCTAGGATTCCTGGCCGTTCTA
>CAYQUJ010000024.1:2007-10918 GCA_964420745.1 uncultured Candidatus Saccharibacteria bacterium
CCTTTTTTAAGAGCGCCAACAACTTCGCTTATAATAGTTTCAACGACTTCTTCGGCCTGAACTTTGGTGCCACCGAGCTTTGCGTGAACCGCATTTGCTAAATCTGCTTTATTCATTTTTTTAAATTAAAAAAATTTATAATTTTCTCGACCCTCCACATTATTCCTCCACTGGGAAGTATATATTTAATAGCTTTTTTGGGCAATATCTTGACTAGTGACCAATCAACATGTCTAGTTATATTTTGGAAATGATTCTTTTGAAGGTTTCCGGCAAATCTCCCGCGATTTCAGAGAGCATTTTGCGGTTTAAGCCGATATTTTTCTTTTTTAGGGATCCGATAAATTTACTGAAAGAGAGGTCGACGCCATGCAAGGCCGAATTTAATCTTATATTCCAAAGCCGACGGAAATCGCCCTTTTTGTCGCGACGATGAGCAAAGGCGTAGGTGCCAGCGTGGGCAATAGCTTCATAAGCTTGCTTTTCCTTTTTTGAACGACCAAAGCGATAACCCTTTACTTGGCTTAATATATTTCTGCGTGTTTTGAGCGCATTGACTCCTTTTTTGACTCTTGCCATAAATTAAATATTATTTAAGTATCTCCCCCTATTCTTGTTGGTCATGCTAAAAGCGACCGGGCGACGCTTTTTGAGCGTCGTATTGGTCCTATTTTTGGCATTGAAGTGGTTTTGGCCGATCTTGCGGGTCAAGAGTTTGCCATTTTTGGTCACTTTGATGCGTTTGGCGTAAGATTTGTTTGTTTTCATATGACCACCCTATTTTGCACGTTCTATGATGGATGTCAAGCCTTTAACGCTTTTCTTGGGCGCCTCGGCAATTTTGAAATCTTCCGATATCAATTTGAACACTCGATCCATCCTTTCCTTCAAAAAGCTTTCGTTCATGTATTTAGTTCGGCCGGGCAAGAATAAGTCTATTTTTACCCGATGGCCCTCTTTGAGCCATTCCGAGGCTTTCTTGGCTTTGAGGTTGAGGTCATGCTCGCCGGTACCCACTTTGATCTGCAAGCTTTTGACTTCTACCGTATGGGTCTTGGCTTTTATTGATTTCTGTTTTTTGTTTTCGGAATATAAAAACTTGCCGTAATCTACAATTTTAGCGATTGGCGGTACCGCGTTTGGCGATATTTCCACCAGGTCAAACCCCATTTGCTGGGCTTTGTCTATAGCGTCTCTAGTTGCCACCACTCCAAAATTTTCTCCCTGCGGCCCGATTAAGCGCACGCTTTCCGATCGAATGAAATTATTGATCCTGTGTTTAATAGCCAAAAATTATAAATTATCTGCTAACACGACAAGAATAGCACAAATAAACCTCACCCCCAACCCCTTTCCTAGATGCAGGAGAGGGGAGGAAGAAAAAATTGTTTTTGAGAGCCTTATCCTTATGACCTAACGAAAAAACAATATTTTTTGCTCCCCAATACTAAAATGGATTTTTAGCGCCACGGACTTCAAAGTGAAGGTGGGGGCCGGTAGATTTACCAGAAGTGCCTACTTCGGCGATAACATCCCCTTGTTTGACAGTATCTCCAACTGACACATAGTTTTTGTTGTTATGAGCATAGAGAGTTTGGGTGCCATTTGTATGCCTTATAACGATATAGTTACCATAACCGCCGTTCCAGCCGCCAACTCTAGAAATTATCACTTCGCCATCAGCGGTCGCCAAAATTGGAGTGCCGATGCGAGCCCCCAGATCAATACCATTGGAGCCGTGAAGACCCTGGGTTTTGATACCGCCCGCGACCGGCTTTAGGTAATAGCCTACATATTCTTTCAAACCGGAAGAACCGGCTGGCCTCATTGATGAAGGCGATGCCACCACCTCTCCATCTGGCACTATAATTACAGAGCCAACAGCCAAAGCATCTCCTTTTTGGAGATTATTATAGGCCATTATTTCTTCAATATCGCCCTTATATTTTTTGGCAACAGAAGCGATGGTATCTCCCTTGGCCACCGTATGCTTCACGCCAGAAATGGGCAAGATTACCAAAGTGTCTCCGACTTTTAGAGTGTTTGATGAAAGACCATTGCCCCATTTTATGGTATTGACTGTCACATTGAACATCTCGGCAATTTGAGAAAGAGTGTCTCCTTCACGCACTACATAAATGCTTATTTGGTCGCTCGTCGGTTTGTGGATGGTTGTTTCAGTATCTGTACCCAATGGTCCAGCGTCGGCAACCAAAGCATTTCCTTCCACTACCGGTGTATGAAAAGTTGCGTCAGCGAGGGGAGTAGATCTGGCGACAAGCAGAGCCATGTTTTGAATATTTTTTCCTGAAAACAAATCTTTCTCCTCCGAGTCTCCCCAGAAAATACTAAATAGACCAGCATAAGCCGAAATTGGCAAGAGTAAAATAAGGAATACCAAAAACAATCTTCTGGGATTGAGTATCAACCTAAAATAATTATTTCGCCCGATTCTGCTTAAGAAATAACACTTTTTTGAATCGGGGTCATGGGGAGTTTCTATAATAAGCCTATGCTTAATGATAATTCAGGATTTTCAGTAAAATATGGCTCTGTTGAGCCATAGTGAGGAATGACTGGATCCGTCACTGACGAGGTTCATTATACCTTCACCATCCACTTTTTCAATCTTCGGTGTGGATTAAAAAACTTTCAAAAATTTCTGGTAAGATAGGTGGGTGGAAGAAAAAAATAATTTTTTGGAATTAAACGAGGCGCAGAGAGAAGCGGTGGAGGCGACCGAGGGGCCGCTTTTGGTGTTGGCAGGGGCCGGAGCGGGCAAAACCAAGACCATCACTTACCGAATTTTGAATTTGATTAAAAAAGGAGTGGCGCCTGAAAATATTTTGGCCGTCACCTTTACCAACAAAGCAGCCAAAGAAATGGGGGAGCGAATTTCCAAACTTTTGGGAGAAAATAGCGCCGTGAACAGACCAATTTCAATAACAGACAAACCGTTTGTCGCCACTTTTCACGGGCTAGGAGCATATATAATAAAGGAAAATTTTAGAGAAGCCGGCGTCAAAAAGCATTTCAGCATCTACGACCGTGAAGATTCCAAAAGGGCGGTCAAAGAAGCCCTGGTCAAAAACGGCTACGATCCCAAACAATTTGAACCGGGCAAAATTTTGGCCGTCATTTCTCGAGAAAAAGGCAATGCTGTCTCAGTTGATGAATATTTCGAATTTGCTTCAGCGGAATATTTCGGAGGCATCGTGGCAAAAGTCTGGCAGGATTACGAAGCGATTTTGAAAAAAGAAAACGCTTTGGATTTTGACGACTTACTTTTGGTCGCCGCCAAACTCTTGCAAAAAGAAGAAATCAGAAAATTTTATGGCGAAAAGTGGAAATACGTCCATATAGACGAATACCAAGACACCAACAAAGTGCAATACCAAATAGCCGAGGCTATCGCCCGCGAGCACCAAAATATTTGCGCGGTCGGAGACGTGGACCAAAATATTTACACTTGGCGCAATGCCAGCATCAAAAATATTTTGCATTTTGAAAAAGATTACAAAAATTCAAAGCTGGTGGTCCTGGAAGAAAATTACCGCTCCACCAAAACCATTTTGGCGGTAGCCAACCGGATTATTGAAAAAAATAAATTGCGCATGGAGCGAACTCTCGTCACCAAAAACGCAGCGGGGGAGAAAGTGGGTGTGTTTGAAGCTCTGACCGAAAATCATGAGGCCCAATTTATTGTGGAAAAAGTCAAAGAATTGCAAAAAAACGGGGCGGTTCTTTCCGAAATGGCGGTTTTGTACCGGGCCAATTTCCAATCCAGAGTTTTGGAAGAAGCCTTTTTGGCCGGCGACGTGCCTTACCAAGTGCTCGGCACCAGATTTTTTGAAAGAAAAGAAATAAAAGATATTTTGGCATTTTTGCAATTTTGTTTTAATCCCGAGAGTGTCTCTGATTTGAAAAGAATTATAAACGTGCCGCCGCGAGGCATCGGCAAAACCACTTTGCTTAAAATAGTTGAAAACAAAGAAGAATCATTGCCGGCGGGGATGAAAATAAAGATGGCGAGCTTTCGCGATTTACTGCGCCGGATTAAAAATTTTGCAATTAACAATCCGCCTTCCAAAACTATTTTGTTCATCGCCGAGGAAATTGGCCTCAACGCCAATTTGGAAAAATCCGAAGAGGGGATAGAGAGAATAGAAAACATAAAAGAGCTGGCGGTTTTGGCTTCTAGATATGATAAATTGGATCCGGAGGAAGGAGTGGAAAAATTATTGGAAGATACTTCTCTTGCAAGCGACCAAGATAGCGACAAGGAAGAAAAGGACGGGGTGCGGCTCATGACCGTGCATGCAAGCAAAGGTTTGGAATTCTCTTATGTTTTTATAACCGGTTTGGAAGAAGGCCTTTTCCCGCACGACAAAGACCGTGATGAAAACGTGAGTGACGAGGAAGCAGAGGAAGAGCGCCGGCTTTTTTATGTAGCCGTCACCCGCGCTAAGAAAAAACTTTTTCTTTCTTATGCCCAAACCCGCACTATCTTTGGCAGTCGCGGCGTCAATATTCCTTCCGAGTTTATTTTGGAAATTCCGGACGAATTTTTGGAGCGCGAATTTTTGGATTATACGCCCAAACACAAACCGTTATTACATATAGAATTTTAACCCCACCCTAGCCCTCCCCTTGGTCAGGGGAGGGAAAACAGGAAAATAATCACATGACAAAAACAAAAAAATCATTGGGACAAAATTTTTTGAGAGACAAAAAGATTTTGAAAAAAATCGTAGATTTCGCGCGGATTGAAAAAACCGATACGGTAGTGGAAGTTGGGCCGGGGGAGGGGACGCTCACGGAACTGCTTTTGGAAAGAGCAGAGAAAGTTATTGCCATTGAAAAAGATGAAAAGCTTGCGAAATTATTGGAGAATAAATTTCACAAGCAGATTATAGATAATAGATTACAGATAATAGAAGAGGATATTTTAAACTATAATCTAAAATCTAATGACTATAAACTAATTGGAAATATTCCTTACTATATAACCGGAGCGTTGTTTAAGAAAGTTTTGGAATCCGAAAATCCTCCAAAGTCGTTGACTTTTGTTGTTCAAAAAGAAGTGGCGGAAAGGATTGTTGCTAAAAACAAGAAAGAATCCATTTTGAGCATTTCAATAAAAGTTTATGGTGAACCGGAATTTGGAGGAGTTATAAAAGCCGGCAGTTTTTATCCAAAACCGAAAGTTGATTCGGCTATTATTGCAGTGAGGGGTATAAATAAAGACAGATTTGATAACCTCACCTCTTCGAGCCTGAAGGCTTCTCAGAGCCTGAACGGCCCTGGCCCCTCTCCTAGAAGCAGGAGAGGGGAAGAAGATATAGAAAAAAAATTTTTTGAAATATTAAAAGCTGGATTCGCCCACAAGAGGAAACTGCTTTCAAAAAACCTGAAGGATGTGTCGAGGTTCAACCTTGACAATTTAAGGGAAATTTTTAAGAAGTGCGGCATTGCGGAGAAGGCAAGGGCGGAGGATCTTTCTGTTGAGGATTGGGTTTGCTTAACGAGAGAATTGATGTAAAATAGGTGTATGAAAAACAAAACTCCCCCAAAAAAAGAATCTGAAATAAGAGGCCAATATACGGTTGTTTTGGAAGATATAAGAAGCACAGTCAAAGGAGTGGCAGAAGGCCTAACATCAACAAACGAAAAAATGGATAGGGGGTTTAAAAATGTGGATAATAAACTACTGACATTAAGCACAAAAATTGATACCGGATTAAAAGATGTATATAAAGAATTAAAAGAAATAAATGAAAAATTTGACGAACATACAGAAGAAAATAAGAAAAGTTTTGATGTTGTAAACAACAATATGCGTTTGATGAGAACAGAAATTTCTTTGATCAGGCATAATCAAATAACTCGTGATGAATTCAAAGCCCTCGAAGACAGAGTTTTCACCATAGAAAATAAACTCGCTAAATAAATTTGATATACTTAGGGTGATGATTTTGCCGAGCAAAAAAGTCTTGAGTGTTTTTGTTTTAACGGGGGCGCTAGTAGCGGCCACTATTATTGCTTTTGGCAAAGATAAGGCCGGCGCGGCAATAAATTACGCGAGCAACCTTGTGGCTGGAGAAAAAGTTTCTGTGCCTGAAAATCCAAACTGGCAAAACGAACTTAGTGATGTGGCTCCGCTTTCCGACCAAACTCAATCATCTGACACCGCTTCCCAAAATTCTGGTGAAGAAAACACCACTGACACCGTGTCAACCGCTCTGGTTTCAAATTATTTGGCCTTAAAACAAAATGGAACATTGGATCAAGAATCCGCCCAAAAATTGATAGACCAGGCAGCCAGCTATGTGGAAAATTCATCATTCAAAAAAATCACCGCGGCGGAGCTAAACATCATTCCCGATAATGGGAAGCAAACCATCGCAGACTATGGAGAAAATTTGGGGAATATTTTGAGAAATAACAGGCCTAAAGAAGTAAAAAATGAAATGCAAATCGTTGGTGCGGCTGTCAGTTCTGAAGATTCTTCCAAAATCAATGAATTGGACGGTATTATTGTTATTTATGAAAAGATTGCCAACGAATTAACAAAAATGCCAGTGCCCCGAACATTTGTCAAAGCCCATCTGGATATGGTGAACGGCACCAAAGGAGCTGCTTCGGCGTTGAGAGAAATAAAGATTGTTTTCAGCGACCCCATAAAAAGTTTGCAAGGAATGCAATTATATCAAAGTAGCGCCACGATTTTCGCCCAAGCTCTAAAAGCTACCGCAATATTTTTAAACCAAAACGTTGCCTATAAACAGGGCAGTGGTGGTTATTACCTTATTTACGGCATATAATTAATACGAAATTATGCGAAAGCCACGAAAAGATGACGAAAAATAAAAAAGATAAAAAAATAATTGCCGCCTTAGTTATTTTCACAATATTTCTTTCATCCCTCTCTCCCATTTTTGCAAGCAAGGCTCGCGCACAGTGGGTGGTATGGGATCCGGGTAATTTTGTGCCCAACACCGTCACAGCAGTAAGCACTACAATTTCAGCTCAAGCTAATGTAGCACAAGAAGTGAAAGAATATGGTCTTGATGCCGTGCTCTATGTGATAATGGATTTGGTGATACAAAGAATAACTGCTAGCACGGTCAAGTGGATAAACGAGGGTTTCAATGGCAAACCGGCGTTTGTGACTGATCCCCAAGCTTATTTTCTAGATATAGGTGACAGGGTGGCAGGACAATTCATAGTCACAAATCCAAAATTGAACTTTCTTTGTGGAAATATGAGTGCTCAGATAAAAATAGCTTTATCTCAAACTTATACTGGCAGAAATGAACATTGGCAGTGCACATTAAGGGACGTTATGGGAGATATTGACGATTTCATGGGAGATTTTGAAAAAGGTGGTTGGGACAAGTTCTTTTTATTAACCCAAGAAAGCCAAAACAATCCCATTGGGCTTTACATTCAGGCCGAGGGCGAGCTATTTGAGAGAGTTGCCAGCGAAGTAAGCGAGAAAGACAAACAACTCAGTTGGGGTAGAGGGTTTATGTCTTTTGAAGTTTGTGGGCAAGAAGGCAGAGACGAAGATGGTGTTTGTATCGGCAGCGCAACCATAGCCACCCCAGGAGCAATCATTGAAGGACAACTTGGCGAAGTTTTGAGTATTGGCGGCAAAAAATTAGCGGTGGCAGATGAAATAAACGAGATATTAAGCGCGCTTCTAAATCAGCTTGTCGGTAGGATCATAGGCGGTATTGGAGGAGGCTTAAGGGGCTTGAGCGGATCTGATTCTTCAAATGAAAATCGAATATTTACAAATGAATTGGCTCCTTTGGGAAGCGAGAATATTATTGATTCTTATTATGAAAGTTCAACTGAAAGCGTAGAGGAAGTTCTCACAACACCACCATATGAACCACCAATCTGTGGAGAAAATCCAGACTTACCAGAATGCCAACCGCCAGAACTACCACCTTACCCAAATAATTTCTAAAGATTGATGCGTATTTGATTAAAACCATAAAATGCCCAAAAGATTTTTAACATTAGGAATATTGGCCATAGTTTTAATGGGAGTTTTTGCTCCATTCTCTTTTGTTAAAGCTGAAACTTATCTCGAAAATTGCGTAAGGGTGCATGGCACCAATCCCGACGGTAGCCTAACTGCATACTGTCAGAACGTCGCCAATGATCCATCTAAGGGCAACAAACCGATGCCCGGCAGCCTTACAGAAGAACAAATAGCGGCACAAAAAGCGGAAGAAAAAAAATCTGCTGAAAATGCAAAAGACATGTCACTTGGTCGTTTTATATATGAAGGATTTGCAAAAGGTGTTGGTGAACTTCTCACAAAATTATCTGGTTTTATATTGTCTATGGTAGGAGTCCTCTTTGACGCCGTAATGAAATACACCGTCGTGGAGATGGCAACAAATCCTGGCAGCACTGGCATAGGAGCCAGCATTACTTCGGCTTGGGAAACTTTGCGCGACGTAGCAAATATGTGTTTTATATTTGTGCTTCTTTATGCTGCTTTTAAAGCAATGTTTGAACTTAACTTCAGTAGCGTGGGTACAACCATACGGAATATTATAATAGTAGCCCTGCTCATAAACTTCAGCTTGTTTTTCTCCAAAGTGGTTATTGATGCTTCAAACATAGCGGCTGTGGGATTTTATAAATCTATAGTGACTGCAAATACAACCGACACCGGGACAGTTACTTCGGAAAAAACCATATCTACGGGTTATATGTATATGTTGGGTCTACAAACTTGGAGCAGTCCCAGCTTTTTTAATAATCCGAACCTTACCGACCCCACAAAAATTCTCATTATAGGCGTTATGAGTTCCATATTTTTGCTAGTAACAGCGGTAATACTTCTCATTACTGCCGTAATGTTTCTGGCCCGATTTATCATACTTAT
>CAYQUJ010000025.1:0-10776 GCA_964420745.1 uncultured Candidatus Saccharibacteria bacterium
AACGGCATTTTGGCCCTGACTTTTACTGATGCCGGAGTGAAAGCCATGCGAGCCAAATTGCGCGAGATAATGGGAGAAAGGACGCTTGAAGTAGCCATCCATACTTTCCACGGTTTTGCCGCTTCGGTGATCACGGAATTTCAAGACCATTTTCCGCACCTTGCTCGTTCCAAACAAATCACAGATGTGGAAGCGGAAATGATTTTGCGGGAAATTTTGAAGCAGAAAAAATTTGCCAAACTGCGCCCGCTCGGCGAGCCTGATTTTTATTTGAACAAAATAATCGGCGCCATAAGCGATGCCAAGCAAGAAGCTTGGACTCCGGAGATGCTTCTTAGTTTCGCCAGGGCGGAAATTGAGAGAATAAAAAATGACCCCGATTCCATATCATCCCGCGGCGCTTCTAAAGGCGGTTTTAAGGGCGAAGCCCAAAAGCGTATTGAAAAATGCGAGCGCACTATTTTGTTCGCCGCAGTTTACGAAGAGTACGAAGCAAAAAAGAAAGCGGAAAGAAAAATGGATTTTGACGATTTGATATTTGAACTCTTGCAGACTTTGAAAAATGACAAGTTGCTGCTGCAAATTCTGCAGGAAAAGTTTTTGTACATTTTGGTTGACGAACACCAAGATACCAACGATGCTCAAAACACGATTGTGCGGCTGATCGCTGATTTTTTTGAATCGCCAAATCTTTTTGTGGTGGGAGACGAGAAGCAGGCCATTTATCGCTTCCAAGGCGCTTCGGTGGAAAATTTTTTGAGCTTTCAAAAAATATGGAGCCAAATGAAAGTCATTTCACTTGAAGACAATTACCGATCGCATCAAAAAATACTGGACGCATCGTTTTCAATGATTGAAGAAAATTACGGAGAAAAAGAATACCAAAATCTTCGTATAAAACTCAAATCAAATAAGAAGGAAGCAAATCAATTGAACTTGGTGGTCGCTCCAAATACGGAAACTGAAGAAAATTATCTGGTTGAAAAATTGCGACATTTGACGGCCAAAGAAAAAGACAAATCGGTAGCTGTAATCGTCCGCCGCAATAGCGATGTCTCAAGAATAATTTCGTTACTTGAAGCAAGTGGTGTACCAGCTTCGGCCGAGAGAGGCACCAACATTTTTGCAAATCCGGTAGGCGCGCTTTTCTTTTCTCTTTTAGAATTTCTTGCTGACCCGAGCCAGACCGAAAGTTTGGCCGAAACTTTTGCAGGAGGATTGTGGAATTTAGATTTTAAAAAACAAGTGGGTTTTATAAAACTGGCCAAAAGCGGCAACATGACAGAGATTGAAAAAGAAATTCCGGAGATATCAAAATTACAAAAAGCTATCGGCCAGTCGGGGACAACAGAATATCTTGCATTGGCGACAGATGTGTCTGGCTTCACTGAGATTGCAAGCCGAAGCCCAATTTCAGCCGAAGTTTGGCGAGCCATTTTTGAACTGGCCAAAAATTTGGCAAATGCAAATGATATTGAAAATCCGAGAGAGTTGATTGAAGCTTTGCTTTCTTACAAAAAATCGGCTGAACGAAAAGTTATAAAAATAAAAACCGGAGCAGCGCTTTCCCAGATTACTATCATGACCGCTCACAGCTCCAAAGGTTTGGAGTTTGATTATGTTTTTTTACCCTATGCAGTTGAGGAATCGTGGGTGACCAAAAACCGCGGTTCCTATTTCGTTTTGCCGCGGGAAAAAGAAAGCGAGGACGATATTCGCGACGAGCGGCGGCTTTTTTATGTCGCTTTGACCCGCGCCAAGTGCCACGTCACTATCAGTTTTTCCGGCGAGGATGGCTCGGGTAAAATTTTGACGCCTCTGCGCTTTATAGATGAACTGGACAGTTCTCATATATCAAAAACAAATCTGACTCCAACTAAAAAACAAGCTGCTGTTCAAAGTTTTGATAAAAAAGAATCGGCGTTGCAAAAAGAAAAAATAGAATACGCCAAAAGAACTCTTTTGGAAAACGGACTTTCGGTCACCGCTTTGAATCATTTCATAAATTGTCAGAGTGAATTTTTTTACAAAAGCATTCTGAAATTGCCAGAGCCACCTTCAGCGAGCTCGGAAAAAGGCAATGCTATGCATGAGGCGCTGGCGAATGTGTGGAGATCAATAGAAAACCCCACCCGAAACACAAGGGGTGAGGTCGAACAAATAATCATCACTTCTGTCAAAAATTATTTCAAAAAATCCCTTTTAGCTTCCTTTGAAAAAGAAGCCATACTTGAAGAACTCTTGGCAAATGCTCCCAAAGTGGCTGTAGCTCTTTTGGATCATTTTTCCCAAACCGGCATAGTAAAAACCGAAAGTTGGGTGGAAAGTTATTTTGAATATAAAAAAATTGAATTAAAATTGCACGGAAAGCTTGACGCTGTGGTGGAGAATGAAAAAGAAATTTTAGTTTTTGATTACAAAACCCGCGAAGCAATGAGTGAAAATGCTATTAAGGGACAAACAAAAAATAGTGACAGTAATTATTTCCGCCAGTTGGTTTTTTATAAAATGCTTCTCGAAGACCCTGAGCGAAGTCGAAGGGTGGGCAAAATTATCCAGCCAGCTTTGGTGTTTGTAAAACCCGATTCAAAGGGCCGCTGTCCGACCATTATTTTGCCGATCCAAAAATCAGATATTGAAAAATTAAAATCAGAAATCGCCGCCCTTATTGATTCCGTCTGGTCCGGCGCTCTTCTTACTTCCACCTGCTCCGACAAAGATTGCAAATATTGCGGATACCAAAAATTAACTCTCCAAAATAATATCAATCACTGATTTGAGATTGGCGTATGGATAAGCGCCTTCGATCGGGTAATGTTCGTTTGTTTTGGTATCAATAATTATACTGTACGGTGTGCCGAGCGCGCCGAGCTCTTGGGCATTTTGCGCATCCAAATTGACTCTGGCGGCATATTGACCGCTTTCCAGACAAGTGTTGAACGCGACAGAAGAAAGCCCGACGTCGGTAGCGATGGTTGTGAGTTCTTTCGGATCAAGCTTGTTATCCGAAGGGGTAACTTCGTAAAGTTTGTTGGTGTATTCCCAAAATTTGCTATTGCCGCCGAGTTCGCCAGCGCATTCTTGCGCTTCGGCTTCTTTGGCTGACTTGGAATGAAGTTCGGCGATAGGGAAGTGCCGATAAACCCAAGCCACTTTTTCATCTTTGCCGTATTCTTGCATAATAGAAAGCATAGAAGAGTGGAACATTTTGCAAAACGGGCATTCGGTATCGGAATATTCAACCACCAAAACTCTGGCTTTGGAGCTGCCCAACATATGATCATTCGCGTCAATCTCGCGCAATGTGCTAGACAAACTTGCAGACTTGGCTTCTTGTTGCTGCGCCGGAGTAGGATTTTCTTTGGCCATTCTGCCGTTTAGATAAATGCCGCCGCCAACCAAAAGCCCAGCAATGATTATTGAAATTGGTAAAGTTAGTTTATCTGACATATTGATGTTATTATTTATAAGTCTGATTATTATATCACATATGAACGTGCTTGAATCCGCTCTGCTCGGACTAATACAAGGCCTAACTGAATTTTTGCCGATTTCTTCTTCCGGCCATTTGATTTTGGTGAGAGAACTGTTGCATCTGCCGCTTCAAGGCAGTTTGTCTTTTGACGTATTTTTAAACACCGCAACTTTGTTTGCCGTCATATTTTGTTTTTGGGGAGATTTGAAAGCAATAGTCCGCGACTTGTTTACCCAGGGTTTTTCAGCCCGATCCAAAACTTTGATTTATGCGCTCGTTTTGGGGACCATACCGGCCGGTATGGTAGGATTTTTGTACGGCGACCAGATCGAGTACGTTTGCCGTGGCGGCAAGACGGTTGCGATAGCTCTCATTGTCGGCAGCGTCATTATGTTTTTGGCAGATAAATTGGGAAAAAATAAAGGCGGTATTACTCCGGCCAAAGGTTTTTTGGTTGGCGTTTTCCAAGCTCTGGCACTGGTGCCCGGCATTTCCCGTTCCGGTTCATCCATTTCCGGAGGCATTTTTGCCGGCCTCTCCAGAGAAGAAGCGATTAAATTTTCATTTTTACTTTTGATCCCGGTGAGTATCGGAGCTTTGCTAAAAATTATTTTGGATTTCGGTTTTGATAATTTGAATATTATTTCGTACTTCGTATCTCCAAACTCGATTGTTGCTTTCTTCGTCGCCTTTCTTTCTGGCATCTGGTCTGTGCGTTTCCTGGTCCGCTATCTCTCCAAAAATTCTTTCACGCCTTTTATAATTTACCGATTGGTTTTGGCAGGTATTATTTTGGTGTTTTTATAACCTCACCCTCGCTCCGCTCGCCCCCCTTACAGGAGCTGTACACTTTTCGCATTTTGCAAATGCTCAAAGTCTTGCGCTTGGGTCCCTAATCCCAAGCTCACCCCTTGTTCAGGGGAGGGAAGAAAAAAGAAATCAAGAATTGTCACTGTGTCAACTATGGTTCCCCTCTCCTAAATCTAGGAGAGGGGTAAGGGGTGAGGTGAGTATCAAAACGGCAGTGTATAATTCATGGCCGACTGGGCGGGAGCTTCCCAATCTTTGGTATCCAGTTTGATTTCATTTAAATTTGGCCCCTCTTTAAAAATAAGTTTATTATTTTTAAGAGCATATTCATACAAATCTTTGGTTATACGCACATCATCCAAACAATATTTTTTTAATTTTTCCACTTCTCCATCGCGCCACCATC
This sequence comes from uncultured Candidatus Saccharibacteria bacterium, assembly GCA_964420745.1. Taxonomy (GTDB): domain Bacteria; phylum Patescibacteriota; class Minisyncoccia; order Phycocordibacterales; family WO2-35-19; genus CAYQUJ01. The sequence goes on from CAYQUJ010000025.1 coordinate 4,692, forward strand.
TCACCGCATCCAGCCCATGGCCGCTTTTGTTTATGCCCAAAGTGCCTTCGGCGATTTGGTCGAGCTTCATGCGCCGACCGGCGCTTTTTTGCATTTCTTTCAAAAGATCCAAACTTTTTATTTTGAAAAGATCACCCGAATAATATTTATTCAAAAGCGGAATATCAAAATGGTCCCCGTTAAAAGTGATAAACATATCGGCGTTTTCAACAATCGGCCAGAGTTTGCCAAATTCTTCCACTAAAAAAGTGCTGTATTTGTCTCCTTCGTATTCATAAACACCAACGACTGAAATGGACAAATCGGCCGGATCGTTGGATCCGACATCCTGAAAAATATTGCTGGTTTCTATATCAAAAACTATTTTGCGCATGTGATTTAGCGAAATCATGTCGGCCCAACGTCCATTAGGGGCCGACCTTTTTCAAAAAATTAACAATCTCATCAATATTGCCTGTTTTTTCTTCTCTGGTTTCGGTATTGCGGACATTAAACTTTTGGCTTTTCAATTCTTCCGGACCAACTGTCAAAACATATGGGATTTTTCTTTTATCAAGGCCTTTCAACTGGTCGGCCAATTTTCTGGCTGAAATATCAATCGCCGTGTTGACGCCATTTTGCCTGAAGATATCGCCCAATTTGTAAACTTCCCTCATATCGGTATCGGCCGCCACACAAATATAAAGTTTGGTGGTTGGATTTATTTTTGGCATCAGATTGTGAGTTAAAAGAAAATCGCGCATAGTAACATCTCCCATACCGAAACCAAAAGCCGGCACTGACTGGCTGCCAAAAGAGCCGATCAAATCATCATAGCGGCCGCCACCAAAAATAGACCTGGCGTTTTCTTTGTTCACATCAAAAACTTCAAAAACAACGCCGGTATAATAATCAAAACCACGGGTCAGAGTCGGTTCAAAAACCAGATTGGTAATGCCGCGGCTCCGCAAAATTGCAAGCGCTTGATTGAGATGTTTGGCGGCAGGGCTGTCATTCATCATAGATATTACGCCTTCTCCGAAATACAGGGTTTCCAAAAGATTTTTGGCACCCTCATCTCCGACAAGAGAAACCAAAGAATGTTTAAAACTTTCATCTCCCATTTTTTCTTTTTTATCAAGCAAGCGATACACAAACTGCCTTTTATCTTCATCTATATTTATTTTTTTGAAAACGTCATCCAAAAGTTCTCGGCTATTTATTTTAATCTGAAAATCATGGTCCTTAGCGCCAAATTTTTTCATAATGTCCGAAGCGATGGAAATGACTTCCGCATCGGCAAACGGATTGGGCACGCCAAAAATATCCACGTTGAGCTGCCAGTGTTCGCGCAAACGGCCGCGTTGGGGCTTTTCATACCGGAAAAGATTTGGAATGGAATACCAACGGATGGGGTAGGGCAGTTCCTGAATTTTGGCGGCTATCATTCGAGCCACCGAAGGAGTCATCTCCGGCCGCAAAGCCACTTCGCGATCGCCGCGGTCAGTGAAAGAATAAATTTGTTCGTTCACTATTTCCTCGCTGGTTTTTGATTTATAAAGTTCCAACGGCTCCAAAACCGAGGCGTTGTATTCAATGTAGCCCCAAGATTGCGCCACACTTTTCATTACCCCAAAAATATAATTTTGGATATCCTGGTCTTCGGGATAAAAATCCCTGACACCCTTGTAACTTTCGGTCGAAATCTTGTTTTTGCCTATGCCAAACATATGCTATAAATTATATTTGACTTATGGCAAAATCGCAAGAAAAGCTAAAAAAGCAAGTTGCCAAAATGCCGGATGAGCCCGGTGTTTATAGGTTTTTTGGCGCGCCAAAGCAGGGCGGGGGCGGTTTAGGACAAATTCTGTATATAGGAAAAGCTACTTCTCTCCGAAACCGGGTCAGGAGTTATTTCGCTAGCAACCTCACAGAAAAGCGCAGCCCGCTTATCGCCAAAATGATGAGTGAGGCGCGAGGCGTCAAATTTGAAAAAACCGATTCGGTTTTGGAGGCCCTTTTGCTTGAATCCCGGCTCATAAAAAAATTCGCGCCGCCGTACAACACAGCTGACAAAGACCAAAAAAGTTTTAATTATGTAGTTATCACTGATGAAAAATTTCCGCGAGTTTTGGTTATGAGAGAAAGGGAAATAACCCCCCTAACCCCCCTTACATTAAGGAGGGAACCGAAAGAGAAATTCGGACCATTCCCGCACGGAACAGAACTCAAGGAAGCGCTCAAAATCGTGCGCAAAATTTTTCCGTTCAGAGATAAGTGCCAAGCGTACGACCGGCAAAAATGGTCTCGAGAGCAACAACCCTGTTTCAACTACCAAATCGGTCTCTGCCCGGGAGTTTGTGTTGGCGTCATAAGTGAAAAAGATTACAAAAAAACCATCCGCCACATTAAAATTTTTTTTGAGGGCAATAAGAAAAAATTGGTCAAGAACTTGGAAAAGGAAATGAAAAACTTGGCCCAAAAAAGAGAATTTGAAAAAGCGGCAGAAATAAAAAAGAAAATTTTTGCTTTGCGTCATATTCAGGATATAGCTCTAATTCGAAACTCGAGCTTCGAGACTCGAGACTCGAGATTTCGTATAGAGGCATATGATGTGGCGCATATTTCGGGCACAAACATGGTCGGGGTGATGATTGTTTTGGAAAACGGAGTGTTGAAAAAAAGCGATTATCGGATGTTCAAAATAAAAAAACAAAAAGAGGTAAGCGACACTAAAGCTCTGCAAGAAATTTTGGAAAGGAGATTAAAACATGCGGAGTGGCAATTTCCTGATTTGATAGTGGTAGACGGGGGAGTGGCTCAACTCAATGCGGCCCAAGCAGTGGTGGAGTCCGCTAAATTAAAAATAAATATTGCGGCGGTTACCAAAGATGAGAGGCATAAGGCGAAGGAGATAAGAAGTGCGAGATACGAAATACGAGATATGATAGAAAAAAACAGGAAAGAAATACTTTTGGCAAACAGTGAGGCGCACCGTTTCGCCATCAAATTTCACCGCAAATTGCGCGATTCGGCAATAAGGGCTAATATTGTGGTATAGTATTTTAATATGGAAAAAAGCGGCAAATCCGTTAAGGATGTTTCAATTAGTCAAATAGTTGGTCAATTTTGGAAAGGAGTTGGGCCAATGAAAGGTTCGTTTTTTTCTGCGTATATTTTATTTTTTGTTGCATCCTTAATTAATTTGTTCATTCCATTATATTATAAGGATTTTTTTGATGTTATTAGCAAATCAACTGACACCAATACTACAGCGTTATCACTTATACATATTGTAACTCTCATCTTGGTTTTCCATATGATTAACTGGGTGCTTTTTAGAGTGGCTATGTTTTTGTTTGATCTTATGGAAACCAAAGTAATGGCCAAACTGAAACAAAACGCTTTTGATTATATGATGGAACATTCCCATACTTTTTTTGCTAATAATTTCAGTGGGGGGCTCGTACAAAAAGTAGGCCGGTTTAGCCGCGCTTTTGAATCTCTTGCGGATAGTCTTGCTTTTAATTTTATGCCGTTAGTTATCACCGTTGTGGGTTCAATATGGATTATATTTTTTATATCGCCAGTAGTTTCAATTATTATCACCGTATGGGTTATCGTTGTATCTATATTTAGTATTTCATTTTCCACTTGGAAATTAAAATATGACAAATCCGCGGCAGAGTCAGATTCTCACACCACGGGCTATATGGCCGATTCAATAACCAACAACAACACAATCTCCTTTTTTACTGGGCACGAGCATGAATCAAAGGGCTTCCAAAATGTTTCTAACGATCAAGCTAAAAAAACTTTGTTTTCTTGGCGCCTGGCTGAACTGGTTGATGGGGTGCAAGTTTTGTTGATATTTCTGGTAGAGTTTTTTGTATTCTATTACGCCATAAAATATTGGGGGCGAGGTTTAATTACCGTCGGTACTTTTGTGTTGGCACAAACTTATATCATTGGTTTATCCCAACAACTGTGGGGGCTTAATAAAATTATTCGTAGTGTCTACCAAAGCTTGGCCGATTCGAAAGAAATGGTTGATATTTTACTTACTAAACATGAGATAAAGGATTTGCCGGATGCAAAAAAATTGTTTGTAACAAAAGGGGAAATAGTTTTTAATAATGTTTCTTTTGAATTCAATAGAGACAATATGGTACTAAAAGACATAAACATAACCATTAAACCAGGGCAAAAGGTAGCGGTTATTGGTCCGTCTGGCGCCGGCAAGACAACCCTTGCGCGCCTTATAATGCGAATTTATAACTTAACAAAAGGATCAATCACCATTGACGGTCAAGATATTTCTAAAGTCACCCAGGTCAGTCTTCGTGAAAAGATAAGCTTTGTGCCGCAAGACCCCATTTTATTTCACAGGACACTCATGGAAAACATTCGTTATGGCCGCAGAGATGCCACAGACGAGGAAGTAAAAGAAGCTGCCCGTTTGGCTCACTGCAACGAGTTCGTCGAAAATTTACCTCTAAAATACGAGACATTTGTTGGTGAGAGGGGGATTAAGCTTTCTGGCGGAGAACGCCAAAGAGTGGCCATCGCCAGAGCCATATTGAAAAAAGCCCCCATTCTCATTTTTGACGAGGCTACTTCAAGTTTAGATTCATATTCCGAATCACTGATTCAAGACGCTTTGGAAAATTTGATGCAAGATTGCACGACCATCGTCATTGCTCACCGGCTTTCAACCGTCAAAAAAATGGATCGTATAATATCTATGAGCGATGGTTTTATTGTTGAAGATGGAACCCACGAAGAATTATCAAATATTGATAGCGGCCTTTACAAAAAATTATGGGATCTCCAGGTTGGAGGGTTTCTCTAAAAAAGATTTTGAGTAAAACATTACATTAAAAAAAGCAGGGGCCGATTGGTCCCTGCTTGTGGAGCAGATGCGAACGCTGTCGCACTGCTCCACTTACTTCACGTGGAAGTTCCTGAACTCACCCTGCGCTGCCGGAAAGCCGATCGAGTTTGGGCCAGAAAACAAATCTTGTCCCAACTTGATCTGGTACTGGCAGACGCCGACGAACGGCGTGGCGATAGTTTTCACTTCCGCCGTTTGCCCACCAATGAGCAATATGGGAGTGCCCGGCATTTCCACTCCGGGTTCCGGCACATTCTGATCGTCAGCAACACCTTCCGGCGCGCCACAACCAGTGCCGAATGCCGAGACTGTCGTGTCTTTTTCGGCCGGATAGAGCCGAGATCCAACCCAACGGTTCTGCTCATCCACCAGTATGGGAATGAGATCCAAATCCGTCGGATCGGGATAGTGGAACAACACATCTGCTCTAGCCGATATGTTGATAACTGCAAGGGCAGAAGTCGCCGTTGCCCCCCTATCGTCCCTGATTTTCAAAACCAAGTTGGCCCTGGTTTTGAACTCAACATCCCGAGGAATCACAACGGTCAGCCGACCCTTACCATCATTGGCGATCATGCGCACCGGACTTCCGTCCAGTTCCATGGACACGCCACCGAGTTCAAAAGACGCTTGGTCTCCTGCTTCGGCTTTGCGGCCCGATGGCGGAGAGAAGGTGACGTAGGCGATTTGCCGAGGCGAAAACGGGCCGGCGTTGCCTGCGGTGTTGGTAACTGAGGTGATTGCCGGTGTAGGCAATTCACCCGCGCCGCGCACGTTGACGACTAGAGGCAAGATCACCCCTTGGACGTCAAGCGTGCCGTTGTAGGTCCCGACCGTAGCATTGGCTGGAATTTCAAACGCGAGATTGCCGTTTGGATCCACTCTTAACGGACCGACTTGGCTGCCTCCCAAATTCAAGCGCAAGATCGGCAAGATACCATTCACAATGCACTCTTTGCAGGAGAGCGTGACAACGTCGCGTTGACGCCCAGAAACCGGAGACTGCAGAGATGGCTGATACAGCAGATAAACTGCGTTGTTCCGAGCCTCTTGCTGCAGATAGTAGGTCTGCCCGTTTACCTCCGCCACCATAATGGCGTTTCCTTGCGGAGCTTGGTTTGGCGTTTTGTAGAGCTTGGCTTGACCGCCTTCAACGCGCACGAGAGCGCGATTGTTGGTAACCAAGAACAAACTATTGGGGCCTGTTGGAAA
>CAYQUJ010000026.1:0-5786 GCA_964420745.1 uncultured Candidatus Saccharibacteria bacterium
GATTTGGCGTAGCCTTGCTCCACCAGCTCTTGGTTGATTAAGATATCATCAAGCCAAATATAACGAAGTAGCCGGTTATATTTGTCACGGTCCGTAATATCAGTTTCCAAACGCACCATTTTGCCTTCTACCAATTCTTTATTTTTCTTTGACGCTTCCACCCCAAAACATTGCACCGGCTTACGGGGGTCAACGGTTTCCGGTGTATCAATTCCAATATAGCGCACCGATTCTACCTTGCCGTTTATTTCAACATTAATGGTGTCGCCATCCACCACGCGGACTACTTTCACCAGTTCACCAGATTGAGGAGCTGTAGCGGTATTTACTGTACCCACACTATTTACAGCCGCAGTCTGCTCCGATATCAGATTTTCTTTTTCACTTCCCAACGAAGAACTAATCAAAATGCCAACAACAAGCATCACTACAACGCCACCTGCTATATAAAGAAATTTTTTGGGTATGAACATAATCTTTAATTTGCAAATATTTGCCTTTTTATTTTATCAATATCATATGAATATGAAGCTCGTATATGAATAATGCGTAAACCGACTTCGTCCATTAAATCATCTACAAATTGGTCCCGCTTCATTCTGTCCCATCTAAAATGAGAACGGTCATCCAGTTCAATTGCCAAAGCTGGCTTATTTCTATCGTCAAACAAAACAAAATCAATGGACTTGGCTTTTATTTTGTTGAAATCAGTATAGTTTGTATAACGGCCATTAGAATCTGTGGGCCTTACTATACTGGACAATTGAACTTGAGGTTCAATCCTATAACTGTCGCCAACAGCCTGTTTTAATGTTTCCAAGAAATCTTTTTCTGTCTCTGTGATTTGGCTTTCCTTCAAAGCGTATTTTCTAATATTTTCTTTTGGTAATTCTTGTTCCTGTTCATTTCCAGTATAAGGAGATTGCGCTATTTTATTGAGTTTGTCTTGGATTCGTATATCTTCTTCTGAACTTTCTATAGGTTTATCGCTTAACTTAAATAACCCTTTTATTTTATTTCTGTTATAAAAAATCTTTTTAAATAACCAAAAAATAAGTTTTCCTAAAATTATACCAAAACCAAAAATAATCTCGGCCAACATATCAAATATATTTAGACCATTATTTTTGCTTCTATAATAACGGCGACGGTAATAACTCATGTTTTTATTTTTTATCAAACATTCTTATAACCTCATCAAAATTTTTAATTTTATCTTTTTCCCATTCTTCCTGTTTGATATACAAAGCCTTATAAATCATTCTGGTTTGTCTGTTATTCACATCCTCACACCATTTTAGTAATCTATCAAATTTCAGCTTATCATTTTCTTCCTCTCTGCCTTTAGTTTCAATTATGAAAACATTTTTGTCATCTTTTTTAACAAAAAAGTCAGGATAATAAGTGGCGATAAATCCCTCTGAATTTTTGTATTCAATTCTAAGAGCATTTGCTTCTTTATTTTGAAAGTTTTTAGCATAAGACACAATATCTTCGCAATCTTCTAGAAATGAAGCAAATTCAAGTTCAAAACCACTATCGCCAACAATTTTATTGAAAACTGATTTTTTTGGGTTGGGTATGTATGGTTTATCATTAACAACAAATGGTCTGGCTTCACTGATTTTTATATAATTTTTTATCTCCGTGTCGCCTTTGTCTTTCACAGTAAGGTCATTTATAGCCTTTTTGAAAGAATCTTTTATGAGCCTTATATATTCTATTTCTGATAAATTTCTCAAAACATTAAGATCGGATAGGTTCACTTGTCCCCCAAACATATAATTCTGGACAAACTCTCTCACTTTACCAAACAAAATGTCATAACAGCCAAAGAGCCGTAGCTCTCGCATTATTGCTTGAGCAAAGAATCCAATAACACTCTGGTAGTCTGGTTCAATCTCGCCCGAGAGGATGGTGGTGTGGTGGGTCTTTTCGTCAACAACATCCTTAAAAACAATTTCTCTCTTTTCTTCCTCAGAAAAAGTCTTAACCTCAACTTTTTTATTTCCAAAACTAGAAACATCTAGCTCTGCAAGATTCTTATACTCTCTTTGAATTCTGGGGGACATAACGGGAATCTCAATATCAAGTTTTTCAATATCTTTCTTGGGATTATCTTTATCAACCTCAATAACCATTGGAGCGATTGGCTTTGATCCAGCCCCCATCGCTTTCTTTTCAAGGATTACACCTTCACCGTTTATTGACTCAACAAAGTCTAAAAATGCAGAGGTGCCAATCACACTGACATACTCTTCAATATCATTTCTACCAAAAAACATCCTTCTTAGCCCTCGTCCAAGAGTTTGTTCTGGAAGAATTTTTGAATCGGCCGCATAAGGCCGCAGTCCAACAATCGTTGTTACATTTTTAACATCCCAGCCTTCCTTGAGCATCATAACGGATATGATCACTTTAAATGGGCTCTCCCAGCTATCTATTTCGTTTGCTTGCTTTCTAAGCAAGTCCAATTCTTCTTTATTCTTTCCAGAAACGGTCTCCGAAATTTCACCGCTTTTATTTGTGTGAATGGTTAAAACAGCGTCCTTTAAGTCTTTAAAACTGGTTTGGATATATTCTGCTACCTCATCACAATTCTTTGTGTCATCCGTCATGATAAAAAGAATAGACTTTTTACCCATAGGCTCCAATCTCTCATAGGTCTTACGCCATTCTTCAATACCAAGATTTATATAGTCCCTATATTTTTCGCTAAATAAGGCGCTCTGATTTTCTTTCAACTTGCCACGACTGGCCGCATCTGGCACAACTGGATTTTTAACAATTCTTTGATGGATGGCTTCAACGAGCGGATAGTCAGAAATTGTCTGCACAAAAATAGAGCCATCATTCTTTTTTGGTGTAGCCGTTACATCTAATTGCAGAGCTAAACCCGATCCTTTTTGTTTTAATCTATTATCAATGTCCAAAATGGATTTAAACCACGCCATTCTTTCATCGTGAATATGGTGTGCTTCGTCGTTGATTATAATAAGCTCATCAATATCCCTCACAATCATTCCTAAATCAACAGTAGAATCATTCGTCTTTGTTACCGGCTTATCGCCCAAAAAGTAATCAGAAGCATCCTCATCGTTTGCACTTGGCTCTTTTATATCACCTTCAAATACTCTATGGATGTTTGTGAGAAAAATATTGCCAGTATCAGAAATACCCCTTAGGTTGTCTTGCAAATGCAATGTGACCTGAAAGTCATCCTTCCAATTTTGCCCTCTGTATCCGTTTTCTGGCAATACCGGGTCTGTAAAAAATATTTTATTGCCCTCAAAATCATTTTTTATTCTTTCAAAGACAATAACATTGGGAGTAATCAAAAGAAAATTCTTTGCCAAATTTGAATCCTTCTCATATTTTTTATGAAAATAGGCCCAAGCAACAACCAAACTCATTACTTTGGTTTTACCGGCGCCCGTTGCCATCTTTATCACAAAACGTAGCCAATCCTCAGTGAACATTTGAGGACTTAAAACACCAGTGGAATTGTAGCGGATAAGATCATATTTATCTTTTACCTTTGCCACCTCATAAAGCCAGATTACGGTTTCCAACGCTTCTCTTTGGGCGAAATAATATTGAAAGTTATAAGAGGTCCCGTCTTTGTTATAAATTATATGTTCTTCTTTAAACCACCAATTCAAAAGGGCTTTGGATGTCTCGCTGGCCCCTTCATATTTTTTGTCTCTCCATTCCTTAACTTCCTTCCTTAAACTTGCAACAAGTGGTGGAATGAGTTTATCAAATCCTTTTTCTCTCAAATCCTCATCGGCAGGAAACCACCTGATGCCGGGGTCCAAGATTGCATATGGATCTTTTGGAAAATCTTTATGAAGTGCCATGATGATTAATATTTACTCTGAATATTCTTAACAAAAACCTCCAGATCCAACAGTGTCTTATCTATACCCCTCCTTAAAGCATAATTATTGGTGTATGTGGCCCTTGGATGATTAAGGCTTTTGGGATGAATCGTATTTCTTAAGTGGTAAAAATCATCAATATATTCATACCAACGCTTTGGATAAGTTCCTATTTCATAAAATAAATCATTTAATTTTTTTAAACTCAATGAGTTTCTGTCTATTTTTTCTTTGGCTAATAGAGCAGTGAGGTCTTTTCTGTTTGGTTTGGTAAGTTGTTCAAATAAATCAAACAATATTCCTTCATAAATTCCAGCTATGAGCTGAGAGATTACTAATTTATGCTGCCAAGCAAAAGTTAAGCCAGGCTTATGAAGCTTAAAAAGACTATGATGATAGTCAATACAGATTCTTAATTCGGCTAAATTATTTCTAATTTCCTTATTTCTAATAAATGAAAATTGAAATCTATAATTCCCAACACTTTTATTTTTCCAACAACAAAATTCATCTGGCATTAGTTGTAAGTTGTCATGTATTGTCCGAAAAGCTTCCTGGATTTCTTCTCTAGTTTTCATATTTTTACTTCAATTACCCTTGTCGTATCATTCCCAAAAATGTCCACGACTTTTACGGCTACCTTATAGGTTCCTTTTGGCATTTCTCTTGGGGCGGAAATTAACTCAAGATTTCTTTTCTTTTTGGTCCTAAACTCTTGCCATTCATTATCAAAAATATAATCTCCAGTCCAAACCTCTTCATATTCCAACAGATCCTGCACCTTGCCCTTCTCAAATAAATTATCCCCGTGTGTTTTAGGCAATCTTATAAGCTCTTTTCTGCTGGCAAAATCATAATCAACCGCCCAGTAGTCAATCCAATCACTCCATTTTTTAGTCAAAATTTCTCTTGAGACAATTTCTGTTTGCTTGTCTTTACTTATTTTTATTACCTGCCCATCCTCTATAACCACTTTTGAACTGCCAGCTTTCAATGCTTCTTCTATTTCTCCAGTGTTATCTTGATTATAGAAAACAGAAAAATCCGTAAGCTCAATAGAAAGTTCTTTAGTATTACCTTTACCTTTTACAATCGGTTTTACTTCAATGAAGGCGACATCGTAAAATTTCACTTGGCCTTTCTCCACCGCCTTTTTGTCAAAAACTTCTCTCGGAATGATTTTGAAAGCAATATCAATCCCTTCGTCCTTGTATTCTTGAAAGTCCAGGCCCATTTCATAGTCAAAACCAAGCACATCAACTTTAGTAATGCCCTTGTCTTTGCATTCAGCCACAATGTCTTTCACTAATTTATGAGAAACTGGAGTGCTTATGGGGCCGATAGCCACCAATCTGTCTCTTTTCTTTCCAACAATATTTACAAAAGATTCCACTGGCTCGGCTTTGTAAGCAGAAATTATTAACTTAACAAATTCTTTCTCTTTTCTTTCTGCTTGTTTGGCCTTTTCTTCTGCTCGTAAGTCATCATTTGTTTTAAGGAAACTGTCGCGTTCGTATTTACCGACATTCAAAATTTCAAAAGCTCTGAAATCTTTACCTTCTTTTTTAAGCTCTCTTTGAACCCCTATAAGTCTTTTTCTTGAAGTATGAATACCAAACTTACCCAAATCAGAAGCAATCCATCTCCTTCCTAATTTTTCCGCCGCTACCATTGTCGTTCCCGAACCACAGAAAAAATCAGCAACAAGGTCACCGTTATTTGAAGAAGCTTGTATAATTCTTTCTATTAAGGCTTCTGGTTTTTGTGTAGGATAGTCAACCTTTTCGTGTTGTCCTTTGGATAAATTGACTATATCTATCCACATTGTACCAAGTACAAAATTAGCTTCATCAAGATAATACTTCTTGTACTCTCTACCTGAACCAGTTTTATATATTAAGTTTT
>CAYQUJ010000026.1:5796-10390 GCA_964420745.1 uncultured Candidatus Saccharibacteria bacterium
AGATTTCTCCGAATAATCACCCAAAGGAACCTTTTTGAATTTTCTTCCGTCGGGATCTTGGTACATATATTCCCTTAATTGGGTGGGACCAAGAGCTCCATAAACCTGATTGAATATGTAATTATCTGATTTAGTATAAAAAAGAATAGACTCAGACTCACGACTCCACTGTTTGGAAACTTTTTTTGCTCCCTTGCCAGCAGAATCTCTTTTCCAAACAATTTCATTTCTAAAATTGTCTTTTCCAAAAACTTCATCTAAAACCATCCTCATGTAGCCATTTAATCTCCAATCACAATGAACATAAATGCTTCCATCTTCCGCTAGCAAATCATGCATCAATTTTAATCTCTCATAAATCATGGCAATAAAGCTATCAGCACCTTTGCCCCAAGTATCGCGGTAAGCAACCTCTTCTATGACCGATGGCTTTTTAGTAAAACTCTCTTCATTTTCTTCGTCACCAATCTTTATATCCATAGAAAAGTCTGCCCCAACATCGAATGGGGGGTCAATATAGATGAGCCGTAGCCCTCCTTGTGCTTCTATTTCTTTTTTGAGTGGACCATTTTTGAGAGAGGAGAGAATAAGTTTATTATCTCCCCAAATAAGTTTGTTAGTCCAACCAGTAACTTGTCTCCCTGAAGTGTCAAAAAGTGAATCCTGTATTCCGATTTTTTCTTCCCCTCTAGGTTCATCTATTTGCTCTATGACTTGAAATGGCAAAACGACATCGGTCACTTCATTTGTCTTTCCATTCCACACCAACTCCACCTCTCTATCATCTTTAAACAGCAAAAAGCGGTATTTGTCTGGCAACGGTTTGCCAGCTTCCAAATATTTTATAACATCTCTTTTTTCATTATCAGATAGAATCATAATATTTTATCTAGAGCTATCAATCTTTGGCACAAGGCGACTTGCTTGTGGTGGGTTATCTCGTTCTGAATAAATTTTTACACTTTGGTTTTTACATTTAGGACAACTAAAATAAGCGGGGTTTCCGCAAGGTTGCATTCGTATAGTTTTTTTATCATTATCCCTTCTTCACCAGCAACATGGGCGATCTTTTTTATCATCTTGAACAGCCCAATAAGCATTGTTTTCGTACTTCAAACTCCCTGTTATTTTAAGTTTTTCCTTTAATTCTTTGTTTTCAGACTCTAAATCAGAAATCTTTTTTTGTTGTTCCAAAAGTTTTTCATACACCCCAAGAATTTCTCCCTGCAGTTCTAGCTTGCCTGACTCTTTGGCTACGGTAGCGGCGGTTTTTAATACATCAAGTATACCCATATTTCATATCATAATTAATGAAATTAGTATCCCACATTTCCCCCTGAATTTCCACCTAATTCGCAAATCATAAATGATGACCGTCGGAGAGCAAGATGCTATATTTGGTCTTATGTCTGCTACACCAAAAGATCATTATGTTCCTCAATGTTATCTTGACGCTTTTGCTATTGAAGGTCCTGGAAAAAAGGAGCCACACATATATCAGTATATGCCAGATGGGATAGTTTCTGCTCGCATCAAAGATGTGGCCAGCGAAAAACATTTTTATACATTTCCACACAAAAAAACTGGTGCTCCAATGAGAGAAGTTGACGAATTACTTACGCACATAGAAGGGTTGGCCTCTCCTGTTATAAAAAAAATAATACAAGAGGGGGAGCTGAATCTATCAGAAGAGGAACATAAAAATTTGGCCATATTTATTTCCATGCTAGTTATTCGCACACCAGGATTTATTAAATCCCAAGAATCTGTTGAGGAAGAGGGCACCAAAGAATTCATGGCAATAAAAGCCTTAAATAAAGAAAAATTTCACAAAGACTGGAAAGAAATGGCTGAAGATTCTTTAAGCGAGGAAGATATAGAAAAACAGAGGCAAATAATAATAAATAAAAAATATTCCATAGAATTTCCCAATTCCAAGGGTCATTTTATGGCACGAGGAGTAAAAACAGCCGAAAGACTTGCAAATTACTACTACTACTTAAAAAAATTGCATTTGTTATATTCTGATTCGGAACAAGTTTTGATTACTTCAGATAACCCAGTATCCGTATATCGCCCAGTATATGTGCCTCCCGCGATGAATGCGGGGTATGCTAATGGAACACTCCTGGTCCCAATAGGTCCTTGTTTCGCCTTGCTTCTAAGAGATAAATCTCTTGGAAAAAATAAAATTAAGTTAAGTGGAGAAAGAATAAAATTGGTAAATAAAAATATAATACATTTTTCGGATAATTATGTTTTCTCAAATCTAAAATCAAAGAAAATTTTTGAAGTTTATAAAAATGAAGGTGGCAAGCACTTTCAAAAAACTAAAACAACTCGCATGAAATCGGGTCCCTATACTTTTTTTACCTCTGGACCAGTGCCAAAAGAGTTTATTTTTTGAATCTAACCGGTATCTTCTCTTTGTTTTTCCACCATATTATTCAATAGTCAAATCACTCTAATTTTGCTACAATCTATTCTATGCTTTTTGCATAACGGGCCTATAGTAAAGTGGTATTACGCGGCATTTGCAATGCTGAGTCGCCAGTCCGATCCTGGCTAGGTCCACATATGTTTTTAAAGAGTAAACTAGAGAAAATTGAAGAGGAAATTTTGACCATACGAGGCCAGGGCCTTCTCGATAGTGAAAACTTTGGTAACTCTGCTAACCTGCGAAAGGTTCAAAGGGGAGAAAAGATTGCAATTTTAGAGGCAAAAAGGAATTTTATCTTAGAAAGAAGAAATGGTTGGAAAGCAAAGATTTTTTGGAATGTAGTGGTTGCAATTATTGTCTTTGTGATAACAACTATTATTTATAAATACTGGCTTAATTAAGGTCCACAAAGTCAGTAGAAATTACATTATCAAATCATTAAGCGGATGTTTGATCATTTGCGATCTCAAATGCTCCGCACTGGCTGACAAATAAATTGTCGTGGTTTTAATGTCGCTGTGGCCCATCATTTTTGAAAGGGAATATATATCACAGCCACCCGTGAGCATTAATGTAGCGAAAGTGTGTCGAAGCTTGTGAACAGTAAAATTTATTTTGGAAGCTGCTTTTATTTTCCTTACCAAATTTCGTAACCCCATGTCTGTAAATCCGCTATTTAGATTGAGTGATGCAAAAAATTCTGGACATGTTTTGTTAAGCCGTTTTCGTTCGTCCAAATAGCGTTTTAAGCTCTGAGCCAATGCGCTGCACATTGGGATTATTCGATCTTTGCCGCCCTTGCCCTGGTTGACGAATATGCTGAGATTTTCCACATCAACATCAGTGTATTTCAGTTTCAAAAGCTCTTTCTTTCGCAAGCCAGAGAAAAGGAAGGTTGAAAATATGGCGTGATTTCTGCACCGCAAAAATTTGTAGTCGTACGGATAATTATAAACAACTTCAATAAGCTTGAGAGCATCCTGTTTGGTTAGGCAGGATGGCAGTCGTTTTTCCACCTTTGGTATTTCCATATCCTCTACAGGATTCTTTGTCAGATATTTTTCAGCTACGCACCATTTGAAAAATACGGTCAGGGAATGATAGAAGCAAATAAAGGAGTTTGGTTTCCAATTACGTTGGGTCCTGCCATTAAAAAAGAATTGTCGGACGTTGGCTTCCGTTATTTGCTCTATTTCTGAAATTTCAAACAATCTCAAATACAAGTTGATTGCCTGCCTATATCGTTTAATTGTTGTCGGCTTGCGGCCGCGCATGTACAAGGAAAAATCGTAAAACTTCTGGGCCAATATTTGAATATCCATAATAATAACAACCTGTCGCTACTATTATTTCAAGGGGAGCCGAGGACCTGTTTAGTGAGAGAAGTGGTCCCATCTCCATTTTGACATCAATTTTATCCTTATTTTAAGCTATATTTTATTGATTGAGGGTAGACCTATTCTTTGCAAATGAGGCGTTCTACCAGATGAACTACGGGCCCTTCAACGAGCTTAGGACAAGCTCAACACCGTTATTTATAGCATATTTTTTGTGATAATATAAACCGAAAGTTACGGACGATTAGCTCAGCTGGTTAGAGCGTGCGATTCACATTCGCAAGGCCACTGGTTCAAATCCAGTATCGTCCACTGGGCCTATAGTTAAGTGGCAGAACACGGCATTCGCATTGCCGAGACGGCGGTCCGATTCCGCCTAGGTCCACATTATTTTTTCAAAGTTTTGGAGAGCAGGTGAGAGATAAATTCTTTGATGTTGGAGCCGATGGCTTGGAGAGATTTTGGAATGAGGGACTTTTCGGTGAGGCCAGGGAGAGTGTTGGTTTCCAAAATAAAAATACCTCTTTTGGGGTGGATGATAAAATCGGAGCGGGAATAGTGGCGCAAGCCGAGCGCTCTGTGGGCAGCCGCTGCCATTTGCTGTATGGCCGTCGATTCATCTTGTGAAAAGTTTCCGGGGCAGATTTCTTCGGCGCCTAGGTCGCCGTATTTTGAATGATAATCAAAAAAGCCGCCTCTGGGCCTGATTTCAACCGGCAAAAGAGAATAGCGCTCTTTGCCGCGAAAATCTTCTATTATGCCGCAGGTGGCTTCCTTGCCGCCGATAAATTCTTCAATAATCACAGCTGGCGAATAT
>CAYQUJ010000027.1:0-447 GCA_964420745.1 uncultured Candidatus Saccharibacteria bacterium
TGGAGAAAAAGAGGGAGATAACGATTGTGATGGCGAAATGGACGGAGATGCGGAAGGGCTGGCTGATGGAGAAAGTGATCGAGAAGCAGAGGGACTCGCGGATGGACTGAGAGATGCGGAGGGAGAAATAGAAGGACTTGCACTGGGAGAGGATGAAGGAGACGCGGAAGGACTGGCGCTTGGCGAAAGCGATGGAGACAAAGAGGTGCTTGGTGAGATGGAGGGTGAAGCACTCGGACTTGCAGATGGAGAGATTGATCTAGAAGCGGAGGGGCTTGCAGAAGGACTCAATGATGTGGAAGGGGAAATGCTAGGAGAGACGGAAGGACTGGCGCTTGGAGAAAGTGATCGAGATGCGGAAGGGCTTTCTGAAGGAGAGAGTGAAGTGCTGGGGGAAATACTTGGTGAAGCAGATGGAGAAGCGGAGGGAGATATAGAAACAGATGG
>CAYQUJ010000027.1:457-1091 GCA_964420745.1 uncultured Candidatus Saccharibacteria bacterium
AAGGTGATTCACTAACTGATGGTGAGAGACTTGGTGATTCACTCGGAGAAACGCTTGGTGAAATAGATGGTGATTCACTTGGACTTTCTGAAGGTGAAACAGATACACTAGGTGATATACTAGGAGATTCCGAAGGAGAGATGCTTGGGCTTTCGGATGGAGAGGCGGAGGGAGAAATGGAGGGACTGGCGCTGGGTGAAGCCGAGGGAGATACAGATTCGGATGGTGAGATGGATGGAGAGGCGGAGGGAGATGCGGATGGCGAGAGAGATGCAGAAGGAGAGATTGAGGGACTAGCACTTGGGCTTAAAGATGGTGAGGCAGAAGGAGATACGGAAGTAGAGGGAGAGATGGACGGGCTAGCAGAGGGCGAAAGTGACGGTGAAAACGACGAACTGACATAGAGGCCGCCACCAAAGTCATCTATTTTCCCAGAATGATAAATAGTCGCAGCGCCTATATAACCAGCGGAGCTGTATGTTGTGTCAGTCCTTGAACCGACGAGATACCACTGCCCACCATGATATGTGTAAGCGTTGATGGTACTGCCGATTATTTCCATCCCGATTTTGTCTCCAGCCACAGTGGCAAAACCAAGTATGGCGTTGATATCCATCGTTGCTCCAATCTGGGC
>CAYQUJ010000027.1:1101-10182 GCA_964420745.1 uncultured Candidatus Saccharibacteria bacterium
AACTTTGAAAAGTATTAAATTTGAAGGAGTGGAAAAATATAATTCATAACCTCTAAAATTTGCTCCGGACACATTGGTCACTCTGCCAAAAACCGCGCTGTCGTCTCTAACAGTCAAAGTCACATAGACTTCTATATTGGGTCCAAAGGTAGCAGCATCCCAATAACTGCTGTTCAAAGCAATGTCTGATTCCCCTACTGCTCCGTTTGAAGAAACCTTGAGGCCATTTGCAAGAGTGGTCCAGTTGGCTGAAGGTGGCGGGCCTTCATCACTGCGGTTGAAATCATCCAAAACTCCAGACGTTGGAAATGTAATTGGAACTGATGGAGAAATGCTGGGAGAAGCAGAAGGAGAAAGAGATGGAGAAAGAGAGGCTGACGGTGATATTGAGGGACTAGCGCTTGGGGAGGCGCTTGGAGATATGGAAGCAGAGGGAGAGATACTGGGAGAGGCGCTTGGACTAGCGCTCGGTGAAAGAGATGGCGAGGCGGAGGGAGATCTGGAAGGAGATCTGGAAGGAGATCTGGAGGCAGAAGCCGAAGTTCCACCAATAAAATACTTGGGTATCTTATATCCGTGCTTTTCAAACCACCAACATAAGTGAATGGGCTTCCATTCCTTTAACTTTGGTTCATCAACAAAAAAACTTGCAAGAAAATGAGCAATATCAGTCGCCCCCGTTATGATTCTAGCCGTTGTTTTTATCAATTTCAGCATAAAATTATCCCAAAATGACTTGTATTTTGGGTTATCATACAAAGGTTTTATATTTAAGATTATATTACAGTAAACCCCAAGGGACAAATGATAGTTACAGAGGGAAACGGCTCTAAAGTCAAATATTCAATATCATAGAGACGACTCAAATCTTGCAGCCATTTTTTTATCGACGGTTTTTTGTATTTTATCATCCATTCTACCCGGTCGCGTTCATCACTGCCTCCCTCAATAATTATGAGCTGGCGCGTTTTATCTATCCATCTGGGAATAATCTTCTCCAAAATTCCCCCTTCATTGCTCAAATCAACATGCAAAATATCAATTGATTTATATGTTTTGTCTATGCCAATGGCATCAGTTAATTTAAATTTAACAATATCTTTGAATTTCTTGAGATTTTTTTGCGCTACGGATTGAGAAACAGAATTAAATTTATATTTTTCCCAGAGGTCATAGCAATCGAGGGAGCCTTTTTTATTGTCCGCTAATCCCCTTGCGATATGGTAAGCGCTGTATCCCGCCTTCGTTCCCAATTCAACCACTTTCCTCGGATTATAAATGCGGATAAGCGAATAGAAAAAATCGCCGTAATTATTTTTTTCATATGAAGAATGCCAGAGATTTTTCATTTTATACCATGCCGGTTAAATATTTTTTCCATTTTTTCATAATCGAGTTTAACATATTTGGTATTTATACTATGAAAATTTTCTGCCACCAGTGACATAAATGCTGCAGTTTCGCCGGTCTTTAACTTACAGGCCCTGTTTCTTATCCATTCAAATATTTTTTCAGAGTCCTTTCTAAAAAAGAAGCTTCCGGTATCTAATTTGCCACAGCCATCATCTGTAAAACCGGCAGTAGTATCTTCCAGGTTGATTTCTGAACTATCTATTGGACGAAGTTGAAAAACATCTAAGTCGTGAGACCACCAGAATTCCCCTTCTCTGACCACACCTTGCATCAAAAGATGAAATATGACATCGGATTTATTGGCTTTATCATCTAACACTATTGATTTAATCTTCTTGTATTCATATGGAAAATTAGTGATCAGTACAATGTCTTCTGGTTTCCAGTCCAGTTCAAGGCTATTATCTATTTGGGCTTCTATTAAATGTTCTGTTTTGTCCAAGAATTTTTTTTCAGGACTTTGATAGACCATTAAATTTTTCATTTTTTTGGGGTTAATTCCTTTTACTTCATGCTTATGAAATATTTTAATCAACCTTTCAGGCATTAAAGGTTTGTTCATACTATTTTTGCCATACATGGCAGAATCCAGTAAACGTTCTTTCATAAAATGAAAATGGGCCACCTTGATTGGCTTTGTTGCCAAGGGGTAATGTTGGTTAAGGTAATTCATCTCAAAGTCGTAAGTGATGTTTAATTTTTTGACCCTTTTTTGGAAATTTTCTGCGCCAGGGTGATTGAGAGGAGCAAATTTCTTTTGGGCATCCCATTGCGACCCAGTTGCCCAAAAAAGGTTGTTGGTGTACAGGGCACTCATGGCAACCTCTTCATCCACTTTATATTTATACATTACTTCTCTTATTAAACCGAAAAGATCTTTGGCACTATCTTTAAAAAAGAAGGAGCTTGCGCTGATCTTTGCTCCATTGGGCCATTCAACTATTCCCATATCACATTCACCTAAATTTAGTTCGGACTCTGTCACTTCATACATTTGATAAAGGTCGGTATCGTGATACCAGTAAAGCTCATTTTTTTCTATCAGTTTTCTGTCAAATAACTCAACGATGACATTGATTATTGGGGCGCAAGGAGAAATATCGGCGTTATAATTATCATTGCTGACGAGTAGCGACTTGACCCCTTTGTATTCATAAGTAAAGTTGGTGGCGAGTATTATGTCCTCCGCTTTCCAGCCCAAGCTCAAATTATTGTCTATTTCAATTTTAACCGACATTTTGTGTTCCGGAATGAAATCTTTGGACGGATGCACAAAAAGCATTATATTTTTCATAGATTTCGTACAAAATTCATTACTAGTCTCCCATCGCAAGAAGCATTAATAAAAGTTTTGTATGGTCAAAAATTCCAGATGGCTTTAATCTCTTAAGAAATGAGTTGATGTTGCGATAATTTGTTGTCACAAGTGATGCCAGAGCAACAGCTTCGCTAGACTGTAATTTCAAAGCTCTATTTCTTATCCATTCAAATATTTTATGAGAACCTTTTCTAAAAAAGAACCTGTTCAAGTTAAATTTAGAGCTATCATCTTCTACGAAACCAGCAAGCCCCCCCTGCAAACTAATTTCTGAACCATCTATTGGGTGAAGCTGAAAAAAGTCTAAATCGTGATATAACCAAAGTTCATTCTCATGAACCATCTTTTCTTCCAAAAGATGATATATAACATTTGACTTTTGGACAGTATATTCAGAGTCACGAAAAAGATTTGGATTAATAATTTTTGCTTCAACTCCTTTGTATTTGTATGGAAAATCGGTAAGCAAAACAATATCAGCTCTCTTCCATCCCATTCTAAGACTGTTGATTATTTGCCTTTTTACTAAATCTTCTACCTCGGCAGAGAACCTCTTTTCGGGGTTAAAATAGACCATTAAATTTTTCATTTTTTTTGGTCTTTTTCTAACAATAAGCAAGCACATTACGCCCGTCTGTCTTTCGCCATCCCCTTCGTTGTATTTGACGTTTAACATCTGACTCTCAGGGTACTCATAGCGTATTTGGTCTAAAATTTCTGCTTCAACACCTCTTGGATATCCTACCCTAGTTCCATATTTCAGTTCTGCTGCCATTATTATCACCCCTTCTTTTATGTTGTTAAATACTGATCTAATTAGCTCATGACCCATCCACATGTAGTAAACATCTATTTTTTCTGGAGGATTAAAGGTCGTAGCATCTGCGCAAATGGTAGGAAGACCCCTTTTGCAGGAGATCTTGACTCTCTCTTCATCAATTTCAACACCAATGACACGTCTGGCATATTTGGCCATCTCAAGTGCAATGTCTCCAGCTGCTGACCCAAGCTCGCAAACTACCTTGTTTTTGATGTATGATTTAATAGCCTTAACAACAGCTAAGGGTGTACGGTAAGGTACTTCCAGAATAGTTTGACCGGGCTTAAAATCGTAAACTGAGGAATAATCGTTGTAAAAAATGTTGTTGTCCATTTAATTAAATAATAAGCATTATATTTTTCATTTTATCCCATATCGATTAAATATTTTTATTAATCTTTCCGGCATTAAGACCGTATTTATTATAATAACCACAAAGCCTGTTCCTCGTCTATCTTAATCGCCTTGATGCTGTTGTATTCATAGGAGAAATTGGTAACAAATATAATATCTTCTCTTTTCCAGCCCAACTCCAAACTGTTGTCTATCTGAATCTGAACGGTGATTTTTTCTTCATCACCAAAACATTTAGGTGGATTTATATAAATTAAAAGATTTTTCATACCACGATTTTCATGCTGTTTTAAAACTATCTATAAAATTTTGTAAAAGTTGGGCATTTTTTTCTCTCTCGGCTTCTTTTGAAAGATATATTCCTTTACAATCAGTTTCAAATTTTCTTTTCCTATACTCTAAATGAGTCGCGTCTTCTATCTGGCCGGAAAATTCATCAATGCCAATCTCTTTTATTACCACTCCCCGCAAAAAAACTCTTCTATTTATTTTTTTTGCAACATCATTTATCCAATGGTCGGTATACCAAGCCGCAAAATAAGGAGGGGTAAAGTAACCAACGGTGTCAACCCAATTCTTGTGAAGAAAACCGACTGTGCCAAAACTGGAACGAGTATATTTGTTATTGGCATAAACAAATATTATTTTATCTGCCGATTGGTCAAAAGCCTCTTTAACATGTTTGTCCCATTCTTTAGTGTAAAAAAACATATCGTCAGCCGCGAACATATAAATGGGGCCGGTAGCAATTTTGTAACACTCATTAAATGTTTGCGAATGATTTATCCTGTCCCCCGTCACTTCTTTGTGTTTGCCAAAATATTCATAGATTGATGGGTCATCATTATCACGATAAGAAACAAACTCAATATCGTTCGGTTCAGAAGCGTTGTCTAAAACAGAGAGGCACATCCTCTTGAAAAATTCTGGTCTTCCTCTTGTCGGTAATATTATTGAAATCATTAAATTAAAAAGAAATTATTTTAATTGTTTATATAATTCTGCAATCTTGCTGATATGGTATTTTTCTGCCGGTTCAATAATTTTAGCCGCCCATTGATTGTAATAATTCCCATCCTTCAATTTATTTAACTCGTCTAGTAAAGAATCAATATTTTCAATCGCAATAAAATTACCTTCGAATTCTTTGAATGCCGGATGCCAATTGCAAACAGTGGGAATGCCAAACGATGCCGCGTTTATAATCTTTGTCGGGTGTTTAAACGGTTCATTAACATCAGGATACCCAAATATCTGAATATCAATCTGTTTGTAAAAATCAACTACATCTTGCCTGCTTTTATAAGTGAAATAAGTCATAAACTCAAGCCCAATTTCGGCCAGTCGCCTTTTCATCTCTTCAAGCGGTTTGTAAATAAAAGAGCCATAGCTGCCAACGAAACCGACTGTTGTGATTTTTTTCCGGTGTCTTATGGTTCGTTCAAAATTACAATGGTGTTCAGGGATAAGAACAATATCGTTTTTTAGTTTTCCCTTAATAAAATCATAGCTGTATTGCGAGGAAGCGATCAATTTAATCTTGGGACGGCTTTGCAGTAATGGGATAAGATGGCCTCCCCCGTCCGAAACATCCACATAAGAGCCGTCTTTAACTTGGTCTAATTTTTTAGGTTTAAGATAAATGCATAAATCATTTTCGTACCCGCTTGTAGGGTTATATTTTGCGCCTAAATATTCGGCCATTTGCTCTCCTCTAATAAGCGATGTCCCCCGATGCAAACACGGCTCGCCCAACGGCGAATCTTTGTCGATTGCGAAGAAATAAGGTCTTGCAAAAATAGATATGTTTATAACTTTTTAAAATGCCTTTTGTAAGGGTTATGTTTTTCTCACCAAAATACTTTTAAAACCGAGGTGCTTCATCATTGCATATTTGTGGTTTCCGTCCAGAATTATTTTGTCAGAATTAATTATTATAGGCTTTGTCAATCGGTTCTTTTTTACGTTTTCATACGCCGCTATTTTTTCAAGCATCCATTTGTTCAATCTGTCTTCAGACCACCATTTTCTATAATCTTTGAGAAATTTATAATAATGGGTATTTTTATATCCGATCCCCCTGTCCAGTTCTTCATAAAACTTGTCTTGTTCATGGTTTTTATAAATCAGGCTTTCTATCGGCACCCTTTCCAAAGTCCGGCTTTTGAAACACAGGCCCCAAAGACGCCTTGGCGAAGGGTCGCCTTCAAGAGGAAGTTCGTCTATAAAACCAACCTCATCCCAATTTTTAAAATAACTTCTGATGTCGGTAAAATCGGCCGAGGCGCAGCAAATTCTTCTGTATCTTTTTTCCGCGGTAACAATTATGCAAAAAACAGTCTTGGATTGCAGTTTATCCATATAATCCAGCCAATCGTTAATAAGGAAATAATAATGAGAGTTAACCAATACTGTATAATCAGCCAATGGCAAAGAATCTATGCATTTTTCCATATGGGAATGAATTATTTGGTATTTATTTCCATTTTTATCCCGCCAGGCCAGTCCTCGCCTAATTGCCTCTTCATCCGCGTCCACTCCAACAACTTGTCCAAAACCTTTTTCCTCCGCAAGTTTTAAAAACAAACCGGCGTTGCAACCCATTTCAATCAAAGTCATCTCCCCGCAATCTTTCGGAAGGAAAGGCGCGACGAAATTGTTCCATTTTCCCTTATTCCAAAATTTGCTTCTTGTTTCTTTTTTGTCCCTTTCGGACATCGGTTCCCCATCCAGATATTGATATTCTCTAAACGGCTTCATGTGCTTTTAGCTTGTCTTAATTTATTCAAATTTTCCTCTGTCCACCCCGGCACCGGCCAGAATTTTTCAATGAGCCAGGAGAGGGGGTATTTCTGCTTGGGCCATTTGTTTTCCCAAAATAAATTTTTGACATTCTCTTTGGTTTTTTGGGTGTCTTTGCCGGAATTTGGCCAAGGGAAACCAAAATCCCCGCCTTGGGTTCGAAACATATGGGCATACCAAGTTTTATGATTGACGAGTACCCTGCCGCCCGAGAGCCAAGTTTTGGCGGCTACTTCTATCCCCTGATTGCCCCAGTTGCCGAGCTTTTCATCTGAGAGTTCCAGTTCCCACCATTTGTCGCGAGTGCACATAAAAGCCGAACCTTGTAAAGACATACTTTCGGTAATTCCTTTTGTCTCCAAATCCTTTTTGTATTCCGGCCGCCTGCAATATTCGTTGAAATATTGGAAATGTGGCTCGGCGTCAAAACTGTACGAATTGCTTTGCGGCCTTTCTTTGCCGATCCACATCATTTTTCTTTTGAAATCTTTGCCGTCGCACGGCTTGCCTGTGCCCTTGAAATCGGTCTCGGCGCACTTGGTCGGCGTCGGACCTTGATACCATTTTTTGCCGCATTTCATGCACTTCCAGTCAAAAGCCCAGAGATTTCTCATAGTTGGCACCATGGTCACGTCATCTCCCGTTTCTTTGTAGGCCTCTAACATTTTGCGGTCAAAACCCTGGTCAAAAGCACAGTGGGCGTCCACTTTCATTACATATTTTGCGCGTGAAAGTTTGCAGGCAATATTGGCTCCAGCCCTCTGCCCGACTGCCTCCGGCACATAAACTACATTCACTCTGTCATCTTGCGGAATAGGCGGATCCGCCCACGCCCCATCCAAAAGGGCGATGACCTCCGTGTCGGATTCGATATGCTGCAAAATGTCCTCAATGGTGCGAGCCAAAAACATTTCATTGCGGCTGGGAATTAAAATTGAAAGTTCTTTGCTCATACATTTAAAACATTATTGTCCCATTTTGAGACATCAACGGTGTTGGAAACCACCGAAGCCCACGGCTTATACGCCACCCAATCATAGCGGTATTTGAAATGGGGCCAGGCCATTTGGTAATTGTATTTGTTTTCAGAATCATTGGTGTCATGAATGACGATATAATCAGCCGTATCTTTGAAGTTTATGACGTCCACCCCCCTTCTTTCTGGCGGATGATGATCAATGAATACTACGCCCCAACGCGTCTCGAAGTCCATTGCGTCCCAATTTTCTATAAATTTGATCTTATGAAGAGGGCTTTGAAATCTTTTGGCAAAATCGTAAAATTCTTGCGTGTTTTCATAGGTGACCAATTTTTTGTCCAAACTTTTGCAGAGCCAGTGCAAAAGCGGAGTGCTAAAAAATCCAGCGCCCACCTCGACCACCGGCCCTTTACTCGCCAAAATCGCTTTTATTAGAAGCGTGAAATGGGAGGACCATTCTTTTGCTCGGTTGTAGCTTATGTGCATAGTTTTAAGTGTTTAATATATTATTATCCCATTTGGTGACATCATGGAAGTTGCTAACTACCGATGCCCATGGCATAAGTTCTGTCCAATCATATTGGTATTTAAACTTCGCCAAATCTTTTCTCCATTTGTATTTGTCGGGCGGGTTGGTGTCGTGCATGACGACATAATCAGCCACATTTTGAAAATTAAGAGCATCCACTCCCCTTCTTTGCGGCGGATGGTGGTCAATAAAAACTACGCCCCAGCGTGACCTGAAATCCATTTTATCCCAGTTTTCAATAAATTTGACTTTGTGGCCCTTGTCTTGAAAATTTTTGGCAAATTTATAAAACTCCCGTTCGTTTTCATAAGTTATAAGCAACCTGCCCAAACTTTTGCACATCCAGTGAAGCAATGGGGTGCTAAAAAATCCGGCGCCCACCTCGGCCACCGGCCCTCGGCTCGCCAAAATCGCTTTGATTAAAAGTGTGAAGTGAGAGGACCATCCTTTCGCCTGATCGTATTTTATTCGCATTTCATTTAAATTTTTTTACCAATTCCGATGCTTTTAATGTGTCAATTTTCCCATCATAATACGGGATTTCGTGCGCTCTCATAACGGCCATTCTTTTGCGGTGGCTGCGCTGGATCTCCTCGGTGCCATAGTCGTGGCTAAATTGGATTATAGGGCAGACGGTAAAAAACTCAAACTTTTTCCTGCGGGTAAGGCCCAGCCGCTTTTCGGTTCTTTCTTTTCCCAGTTCTCCGGTTTTGTCCAGCGGCGTGCCGTTTGGGTACTTAGCAAATCTTTCCTCCAAAGCCTCAATGGTCAATTCCCGAGGAGCAATCAAAGAAAAATTACCCACTCTATATCTGAAAGAGAAAAGCGGCGCGCCCCAAGTGAAAAGCGACCAACGGTTCATGTTG
>CAYQUJ010000028.1:0-8792 GCA_964420745.1 uncultured Candidatus Saccharibacteria bacterium
GAATCATTAGAAGTTAACTTTCCAAAAGTTCGTATTGAGGGGTAGGGAAAGGATTTCAGTCCGCCCGCTATTATATATTAAGTATTATTTTTGTCAATAAATTCGTGTAATTCGCGCATACATTACCAAAGAGTAGATTGGCAAAAAACATCTAGTGAGTTACAAAGCAGCCCCGTTTCGGCGAATGCCGGAACGGGGTTTGATATTGCAAAAAAGAACGCGAGTCATCTGATGATGACAAACCAATTGTACTCCAAAGGAAATCTGATGAGGCCGCTTCTTTCATCCCTCCAAAATTCCCTTATCAGATAGTCGTATGCACCACGGGAACTCATAAAGCGGTCAAATCGCCGTTCATCCTTGTCGCTGTAAACAAAAGCCAATGCTTTCTGCACTTCCCCCATATTGCTTGATTCGATATGGGTTAGAACACGTTCCTCTACCGCAGTCCCAAAGTTCCGACCAAGAAATACCCGCGGCGTTTCTGGTTTGTATTCTTCCGAGAGTTGATCCAAATCGCTCTCTATGAGCAGATCGTGCCACCGCCCATGCTCACCATTTAGGGTCATGACGATAAGACGGCCGCCATCTGCTATCAGGCGACGTACCTCTTCGGTCAAAAGCATTCTCGATTCGATTGCCGTCGGCAAAGACTGGACTATCACCACATTAAAAGTTCCATTTCGGAAACACGAAGCCTCAGCAATGGAATCGACTGGCACATATTTTGTCACCATCTTTGACAAGAACATGGCTGAACTGTCGTCACCAGCATTGATGTCTAGCAGAGACTGAAACGAAGAGTATTTAAAAATTCTTTTTAAGAACCCTGGGAACACTTCGTTTCTGTCCGTGCATTTCAAGAAATTGGCGCGAGCTTCGGGATATTTTTTTAAGTTCATGGTACCCTCCTCCCCGTACCCTATCACTTTTATTTCGCTTTTGCCAATTGCATGATTTGATTTTTGGGATTTTTTGTGGAGAATGAAATAAGGAGAAAGGAGACTGTCATGCTGGTTGTAGATAGATTTCGGCCCATTAACAAATGGGTTGAGCTGTTTGTGGTAGCGCTTGGGTCCCTCTTGGGAATAGAAGCTTTATTCGTAAGCGATATCTTGGACTTGGCCATCTCGTTCATTTTATTGCTTCCGGTGGGCGGTCTGGTTGTTTTAGGAATTTCGGTTTTTTATCGAATGCGCTTCCCATCCGGAGTGCCGAATCCTTCGGTCCCAGACACAATATCACCGGATTACTATGGGAGTGTGGCGATGAGACATTTCGTTTTGTTCACCAAGGCCATGGCGATATGGTTTCTGATCGGTTTCTTCCGGTTGGTGTTGTTGAATTTTTGGGAATGAAATCGTTAAGCAAGGTAGTGGGCGTGCCGCAGGCGCGCCCCCTTTTTACATCTTCTCCGGCACCTTGATGCCCAGAAGGTTGAGACCGTTTGCAAGGACATGGGCAATAGCTTGAGTCAGAGTGATTTTGTAAGGCGAAGCTGAATCGTTTTCATCAATAATTTTTTCTTTGGCGTAAAAGCTATTAAAAATGCTGGCTAGCTCGGTCAAATAGGTCACGATATAATGCGGCGCGTATTCTGCACCAGCCCTTTTCGTTATTTCCGGAAATCTGTATAAATATTTTTCCAGTTCGGTTATTTCAAAACTTTCTGGTCTTTCCGTCTCGGATTTGGGATTTCGGATTTCGGATTTATGCAATACACTTTCTGCTCTGACTGCTGTGTATTGCAAGTATGGTCCCGAGTCGCCTTCAAAAGAAATCGATTTATCAAAATCAAAAATAATATCTCCCCCGATGGCTTGTCTCAAGATGGAATACTTTATGGCCCCAATCGCCACCATCTCCGCGATATTTTCTTTTTCACTTTCCGAAAATTCTCTGTCAGCGATTTTTTCAAAAACTTTTTCTTTCACCTGATCAATCAGAGATTCCGCCGTGATAACATCGCCTGTTCTAGAAGACATCTTGCCGCTTGGTAGACGAAGCATACCATGCGAAAGATGCTTGAGCTTTCCTTTTAATTCTGGGAAGACTTCTCCGATAGCCACTTCCACCACATCAAAAAAACTGTCTTGCTCGTTACCGGTTATAGTTATTGATTGGTCGTAAGCAAAAAGTTCTTTTTTTATTTTTGCCAGCCCAACTTCTTTAGCTTCGTAAGTAGGTAAATCTTCTTTGTTCAAAAATACCCTGGTATGAGTTTTTGGTTCAAAATTTTCTCCTCTAAAAATTACTGCTCCTTCCGATTCCTCAAAAACTTTTCCAAGATTTTCTTTTATTATTTCTCTACCTTTTTCTCCAGAAGCAGTTTCCCAAAATTGATAATCAAAAGTGGTGTCCAACTTTTTACATATTTCTTGAAAATAATTTTTGAATTTATTAAATCCCTCATCACTAATTTTCCATATTTTAGCCACCTTCCCTTCGTATATAGTTTTATTTAGAGCAGTTATTTCTTGTTTGGCATTTTCATCTTCTTCATAGGCTTTGTTGCCGTATGCGTAAGCTTTTTCATATTCAATACCTTTTTGCATTGCCCACACAGCTTTAGCAATGTGCAATCCTTTGTCACCATGGTAACTAGCTGTTTTGACTTCAGCTTTGTTTGCTTTGACAATACGTACAATGGATTCACCGATTGCATTATTCATCAAGTGTCCTATATGAAATTCTTTGAACGGATTTGGTTGTGTGTGTTCAATAATTATTCGCTGGTCCTCAAGCAAGTTGTTTTTGCCATAATCATCTTTTTTGTCCAAAATTTCCTTGACTGATTCGGCAAAAAATTCTTTGGATAAATAAAAATTTATAAATCTGCCGACTGCTTCTACTTTTTCGATTTCTTTTAATTTATTTTTTTCCAATCTCTCTAGATCTTCTTTTGGATTTTCTAAAGATGAAATAAAAGTATAATCGCCGTTTTTAATATCCTTTGGATGCGCCAATACAAAATCACCCTCTATCTTCAGTGTCTCTTTTATCCAATTTTTAATTTTTTCTTGAATCTGCATCACTATATTTATACCACTTTCATCATAAAAACAGAAAGGCTGCTCCGTTT
This sequence comes from uncultured Candidatus Saccharibacteria bacterium, assembly GCA_964420745.1. Taxonomy (GTDB): domain Bacteria; phylum Patescibacteriota; class Minisyncoccia; order Phycocordibacterales; family WO2-35-19; genus CAYQUJ01. Next base: position 3,083 of record CAYQUJ010000028.1, read on the forward strand.
TGGAACAGCCTCGACCGATTTGACCCTACAGATCAGCGATAACGGACGCAATTCGCGGATGGTGACGAATGAAGTCTCTGTTGCAATCTACTAGATGCTCCGAAATATACTTGTGTGCAAATTCGCAAGCGCCATCCGGATAGTCTAAAATCACTGGTTCAGATTTTTCCTTGGCATAGACTTCGGCGACCTTGTGATCGATGGGATCTATATTGAACACAGTGAAATCCGGCTTGCGTCCATCCAAATGTTCACAGACTACGCGAGAGAAATCGGTTACTGTGAACCCATGTGTTTCCGCCTTCTTGGTCATAATATTGACGCAGTAAATGAGTTTCGCAGAACTCAACTTCACCGCATCAACAAAACCGTTAACCAGAAGATTGGGAATAAGAGAAGTGTAAATATCTCCGGGACAGAAAACGATTTTGTCAGCGCCAACAAGAGCATCATACGCGCCAACAAAAATATGCGCGGTTCTGTCTAAAAACACCCGGGCTATTGATCTTTCGTCATCAATCGAGCGAGTGTCAATATTACCCTCACCTTTGACGATTGTTCCATCGCTCAATTCCGCGCAAAGCTCGGCATCATCTAAGCTCACGGGTAATACCTTGCCACGCACCCCACATAGCCTGCAGAGCGCATTTATGGCCAATGGCAAACTGCCTTCAATTTCGGCAAGCGCAGTAAGCAAGATGTTGCCTACCGTTGCCCGATCAAGAGATGAGTTACCGATTTCACCAAAACGGTAGCCCATCAATCTGCGGAGAGCTGGTTCCGCATTGTCATCGGAAAGCGCCACGATAGCTTGACGGATATCTCCCGGTGGCAATACTCCACGTTCATCGCGCAATTCTCCCGAATGGCCGCCATGGTCAAAGACCGTCTGGACAGTCGTGATATTCGGCCTGATGTGCTTGAGAAATTTAGCCACGCGGTAAACCCCGCCGCCCCCACCGACCAATACAATTGATTCATTGATTTTGGGCAATGCATTCTCCTTTATTCTTCTTCTTTTATACCAAAAACATCCGAAACGATACTACCAAAATCGCTACTGGAAAACAATTCGTTGACAAAGCATGCTCTTTTTGTAAACTGCCTGTAGAGGTACACTAACAATGCAAGATAGAATAACTTTGGTATTGGTTCGCCACCCTGAAACCGAGGGTAATGTACTGACCAACAGCGAGATGACGGGGCTTGAAAGGCCCAACCATCTCTTTCGGCCTACAGAGAAAGGTTTGTGGCAAGTCAAGCAAGCCTTGCAAGCATTCATTGATTTGGGTTTCGCCAGACCCACCGCCATCTATTGTTCAACCGCTCTACAAACAAGGGTGGTAGCAGATGCATTTCACGAACACTTCCGTTCTCCTATTATTGAGGACAGTCGATTAAATGAGAAGTGGGACGGGATTTTTCACTCTCTTTCGCAAGAAGATATCGAAACTAGGTATCCCGACCAGATCGAGCAGAGAAAGAAATACGGCTGGTATCACTTCATCCCCTTCGGCGGAGAAAATGGTCCTGCTGTGGAAATGCGAATCAGAAGTTTCTTCGCTGACATTGGAAGTAATGACATTTTGAATGGCAAAACCATAGTCATTGGCGCCCACGGCAATTGGCTTCATCTTTTTGAAGGTATTGTCAAAAAGTGGCCATGGCAAAAAGTGGAAGAAGAGAGGCGGAAAAATCCATTTCCAAACTGTTCTGTTTCTGTCTACCACTTCTGCCCGCTAAATTCGTTCACCAATTGTTTGGACAGGCATGCTCCGTGGAATTCAACAGATCCCGTCCAGTATGCCTAACTGGCTTGTGGCGGTCGCCTCAACTATCAACGTTGGGGCGATTACTTTTTATTTCCCATAAAGCTGATGATGAGTACCTATAGCCTTAAATATGATTAGATTGTTTTCCTCTTTATAAACAGCCCTAATATCCCCAGTAATATCTATGCTTCTGTGTCCCGACCATTCTCCAGCCAATAAATGATCATTTAATTCTTCATTGTGCCGGTTTAATACAAATATTCTTAATTTTTGTTCAAATTTTTCCTGCACTTTTTGTGGAAGTTTCTTAAACTGTTTTATAAATTTCCTGTGACGGAAAATCGAGAGCATGAGATTTTATGATTTCAAACCTTTTATAAATTCATCAACTGAATAAAACGGCCCGTCATAATTTTTCCTGCCATTTTTCCAATCTTTCTCTGTTTCCCTCAAGACTTTTTTCAGCCATTGGGACGGCTTAAGCGGGACAGAAATTGTCACTGACCCTGTAGCGATAAAATCGCGCAATGCGTCATTAACAACCAAACTTAAAGGGATGCCGGCCCTCTTGGCCATTTTTTGAGATTCTTTCTTCAACCTTGGATCTATTTTGACGTTTAGTACGGTTTTCATAACCAAAGTATATACAACGGTTATTTGGTGTCAAGTTTATATTGTTATTTACCAGTGCTGCCGAAGCCGTCTATACCACGAGGGGTTTCGGAGAGTACATCAACTTCTATTATATCTGCAATTTGCACCGGCTGAATAAGCATCTGCATAACTTTGTGGCCTTTTTCAAAAACATATTCTTCTTTGCCTAAGTTTATTACTCCCATCACAAGCTCTCCCCTGAAGCCCGCGTCAATCACTCCCGCCAAAACTTTGATGCCGTTTTTCATCGAAAGGCCGCTCTTGTCCCAACAAAGTCCCACATAACCCTCCGGAATTTCCATAGCAACCCCGCTTCTTATACGAGCGATTTCGCCCGGTTTTATCTTTACATCTTCCAAAGCAAACAAATCCATACCGGCGTCATACGGATGGGCATAGCTCGGCAATTTTGCTTGCGGGTCAACTTTTTTTACTTTCAACTCCATTTCTCAGTATTTTATCAATCTTTCTGGCAATTTGCACAAAATCTTTTTCTTTTCTGCCACGAGTGGTTTCGGCCGCGCTGCCCAAGCGGATGCCGGAAGGGTCCATGGGGCTCCTGGTTTCGTTCGGAATAGTATTTTTATTTACAATGACGCCGTTCTTTTCAAGCAAATCACTCGCTTCTTTTCCGGAAATTCCAGATCCATTCATCCAAGTGTCCACGAGAATCAAGTGCGTATCGGTGCCGCCGGAAATTATTTTCCAACCAAGTTTTTTTAATTCTTTAGCCAATGCATCTGCATTTTTAACAACTTGTTTGGCATACTTTTTGAAAGCGGGAGTTGCCGCTTCTCTGAGAGCCACCGCCACCGCCGCAATGTTATTTAAGTGCGGCCCGCCCTGCAGTCCGGGGAAAACCGCTCTGTCTATTTTTTTAGGCAATTCTCTTGAATCAATTTTGGAAAATATCATAGCCGAGCGCGGGCCGCGCAATGTTTTGTGAGTAGTTGTAGTCACCACATCTGCATATTGAAACGGCGAAGGATAAACTTTGCCCGCGACTAGTCCAGCAAAATGTGACATATCTACCATCAAATACGCTCCGCAAAGATCTGCTATTTCTCTAAACTTTTTAAAATCAACTTTTCTCGGATAAGCAGTGAACCCAGCCACGATGATGTTGGGTTTTTCGGCAACAGCTATTTTTTTGATATCTTCATAATCAAGTTGCTCGGTTTTTGGATCCACTCCATAAGGCACTTGGATCCAAAACTTGCCGCTCGCCGAGACTTTGTGGCCGTGAGTCAAATGTCCGCCGTGATCCAAGGACATGCCCATCACCTTCCCTTCTTTTGGAACTAAGCCCAAATAAACAGCAAGGTTTGCTGGCGAACCGGAGAGAGGTTGAACGTTAACTGCCCATTTTTTAGAAGAGAGACCAAAAAGTTTTAGGGCTCTTTCTTTGCAAAGATCTTCAATTTTATCTATAAAAGTTTGTCCGCCATAATATCTTTTGCCGGAATATCCTTCGGCATATTTGTTGGTAAGTTCGCTTCCAAGCGCTTCGAGTACATCCTTAGAAACATAATTCTCCGAGGCAATCAGGTTGATGACCCGCTTTTGCCTCTTTTTTTCCGCCTCTATAAGTTTTTTGATTTGCGTGTCTTTCATTGCTTTTTGGTTAAAATTAATTTAATAAAAATAAACATTGAAAATGAGGTTTTATTGAGATATGATACACCCATGACACCATACAACAAGCGTACACCGGACAATCAGTATCAGCAAATGCTCCGCAATATTCTGGAAAAAGGCGTCCGGACTCCAAGCCAACAAGGAGTAGATGCTCTGACTCTTATGGGTCCAAACCCGATGCATTTCAAATTGGACAACGGCTTTCCCATGATTACCGAGCGTAACATGAACCCGAAACCGTCGGAATTTTTGCCGGTAACCGTTTGGCAGCAAGCTATCGCCGAGATCTGCGCTTTTATAAACGGCGCGCATACGCAGGAAGAATTGGAAAAGTTTGGATGTTTCTGGTGGAAATCTTGGGTCACTCCGGAAAAGTGTGCTAAGCGCGGACTGGAAACGGGAGACTTGGGACCCGGATCGTACGGAGCAGCATTTCATGATTTTCCCACCGCAGACGGCAAACATTTTAATCAATTTAAACACATAGTCGAACAGATCATTGAAGAACCCCAGCTTCGCACCCACTTCATAAGTCCATGGATTCCGCAATACATCGGCCGAGGCAAAGGCAAACAACAAAAAGTGGTGGTCGCCCCATGCCACGGTTGGATACACATCCGGATCATTGAAAATAAATTAACGCTGCATATGTTTCAGAGATCTGCCGATATGCCAGTCGGTGTGCCTTCAAATATGGTTCAGTACGCGGCCCTCACTATGATGCTCGCCCATGTTACAAACACCGTGCCTTATGAATTCATACACAGTTTTTCCGACGCCCATATTTATGTAGACCAGGTGCCAGCGGTAGAAACAATGCTCTCCAGAGAACCACGAGCTTTCCCCACTATAACTCTAAACAAAAATAAAACTGATTTGTTTGAATTTAGAAAAGAAGATTTTGAGCTCTCAGATTATAATCCTCATCCTGGGATAAAGGGTATCCCTGTGGCTATATAAACCTCACCAAAAAAATGAGTGATCAAAATAATTTTATAAATATGAATGCGGTCAGGCGAGAAGATCAGAAAGAAGTAATGGAAGAAATAAAAAAACAGGGCCACTGCCCTTTTTGCAGAGAAAATTTGGACAAGTATCATAAAAATCCAATCCTCAAGGAAGGTAAATTTTGGCTTTTGACCGAAAATCAGTGGCCTTATGAAAAAATAAAACATCAACTCTTGGCAATTTACAAAACTCACATTGAACACCTAAAAGAAATGGCTCCCGAGGCTGGCAAGGAACTGATAGGAATGTTTGCCGAAGAGTCGGAAAAAAGAAATATGAAAGGTGGCGGAGTGGCAATACGGTTTGGCAAAAGTCCTCACGGCAACTACGGCAGTAGCGTCCTCCATATTCACGCCCATCTCATAGAACCGGATTTGGAAAAACTCACTGAAACTGAAGCCTGGCGCTTCAAATTCGGCGAACCAAAGAATTATAAGAAGAAAGTTGACTAAAAACTTTTAGTGAGGTATCTTTCCTCTCGGAATAGCAGCCACAGAGGCTTTGAAAAAAGGAGGATCAAGCATGAGTGAAGAGTTGGTAATCCCTGGAATCGATCAGGAAGAGATCGGAACATTACTTAGTGTCCGCACCTATTCGCAGTCCAGCGACATGGTGGAACAAATCCTGTCCGGAACCTG
>CAYQUJ010000028.1:8802-10095 GCA_964420745.1 uncultured Candidatus Saccharibacteria bacterium
CATTCTGTAAACTGGACAGAAATAAGAATGAGGTTCTTCGAGTTTCAGGAGAGTGGAGGTTGTGGAAAAACCCCTACCCGCACGCCCACACCAAAGAGCATTTTATCATTGCGCCCATTCAACATCTCACAAATCTCTGTCAGATGTACTCAAACGATTGGGATGATGTGGCCGCGCTTATTGACTACGTTGTTAATCCAGAAACTTGCGGTGGTATGGCCTACGAGGGTGGAGCCGTAGTGATACGTTACGGAGACCCACGCCTTAATGCGGGGAGCATCAGACACTTGCACGTGAACATCATCGTGCCCGATGGCACAGGACGAGTCCAGGCCACTCTGGCGAAAACACCAGAAGACATTGAACGGAAGAAGAAAATCTTAACTGTTTTCGAAAAGGTGCGAACTGGCACCCCTATGAGCACACTCACGGATGAAGAGCTTAGCCTTGTAACCGGACGAATGTGGTAAATCGAGCTCGCCACAAAATAGCCCACTCCAGCCATCATCAGCGGGAGTGGGTTTTTTCTTTATGGCTCAACAAAAATTATTTCCACGCCTTGACTGCGGAGAATTCTTTCTTGATCAAGAATGCTATAGCCGCCGGTATAATAAAGTTTTTTTATGCCCGAAAAAGCAATTTGTTTGGCGCAAGGCGGACAAGGAAAAGTGCTTACATACATTGATAACCCCTCAAGCGCAATGCCTTTTTTGGCTGCTTCAGCAATGAGACGCGCTTCGGCATGAATCGAGGTGGAATACTCAATGCCAATCCCTTTGTGAAAATTGTTGCGCGGATCTCCTTCAGCATACGGAGAATGGGGCGACGGCAAGTGTTCATTGTGAGCCACTAAAATAAGTTCATTGTTTTTGACTATCGCCGCGCCGATCCTTCTCCACCAATCTGAACTTTTTTCCGCTTCTATTTTTAATTTTTGAATTACCTCTTTATCAAATTTTTCTCTGGAAATTTTTTGGTCCGCTTCAACCGGCTTCTCCGCCATTGAATTGTGTTTGTCCCAGCGCAAAAAAATTGTATCAAAATTTATTTTTTTATTTTTAAAATTTTCTTCGGCAAGACTCTTGCAAACATCTTCATCTGGCATAACGATTTCTTCTGTATCCAAAGAATCCAAATCTTTTTCTTCAAGAATCTCAACCTTTTTAAAAACACTCCAACTTTCAATGGCTCTTTTAATCAAATCCGGGTCGATCTGCCTGATTTCTTTAGCAAGATAGTCGTGTTTCTTAATAAGAGAGTCGCCAAAAACATAGAGTGCAGCAACATCTGTGT
>CAYQUJ010000029.1:0-3725 GCA_964420745.1 uncultured Candidatus Saccharibacteria bacterium
ATTTTGATTATATATACAGTATTGAAGAATTACGAAATTACTCTGGCACCAAATTTGCAAAAAAAAGAAATCACGTAAACGGCTTTCTGCAAAAATTTCCCCGAGCTACTGGAAAAATTATCTCTTTAAAAGATAAAAATGTCGCAGAAAGCGTACTGAAACTCTTTGATAAATGGCATAACTTGAAAATGCAAAAAGAAATAAGTTACGGTCTGCATGACCTGGCGGCAATGAAAAGATTAATGGAAGGTATTGAAATTTTTGATCTGGTAACTGTCGGGGTATTCGTTGGAGAAGAATTAGTGGCTCTATTCATCAACCAATTAATTGATTCGGAATATGTCTTAGCTCACATAATGAAAGCAGATACTTCGATTGACGACGGGGTGTACGCTTTTTTAATGAAGAAAAATGCAGAAATTTTATCGTTAACAAACAGAAAATTATTTAATTACGAACAAGATCTTGGTTTGGAAAATTTGCGCATAGCCAAAACCCGCTTTCGTCCACAAACTTTTTTGAAGAAATACACTATAAGTTATGTTAACAAGATTTGATCTCTAAATTTGTTAAGATGCTATAATATTGAGGTAATTACATAAAGAATATTAGAACATCAAGTCATGAATAAAAAATATCAGACAATAATATTTCTTGTTTTATTTAGTGCTCTTATAATTGTTCTCGTTACATATAATTTTCGACGTTATTACATTGCGAAAGATTATTCGATTTATGGTTTTACTGCATGTGATCCCACCCAACATAGCTGCTTTCAGGCTGATCCTGATATCGCTGATCCAACGTTTCAGTCAGGATACTATGCAAAAGTTGAAATGGAAGCCGTGTATGCACCTGCCTGTCTTCATGAACATACCTGCGAGAATTTTTCTTGCGATAATATTGCCTCCTGTAAGATTACTTATTGCTCTTCTGACACGATTGAGTCTGGCGAAACATGTAGCATTATCGCTTCTTCAACATCGCCTTAACTCCAGAATATAAATAAGAATAGTTTTTATTCACAAAGTCACTGTTTTTCCATTCATTGCCAGTGATAATCTTCCGACAATTTTTTGAATTACACCGGCATTGCATTGTATAATCCGGGTTAGTGTTAAGAAAAGAATAATCTAAAAAGAATTCTTCACCTTTCGAAATATCTCTCATTGCTACATAATCTCCGCGTTCATTAAATCCAGTATTTGGATCACAACTGTGGTTCCAATAGTTTATCGGGCGTATATAATTAATATTTGCTGGCATAAACACTGTATCGACAGTAATTGTTGAATGTGCTTTTACAAGTTCTTTGGTGTATTCATCGAGTTTATTGTACTCTTCGATACTCATCACATTATTGTCTTCAAATTCTTCAGATCTAACAATAACCTCATCTTTTTTAAAATCACGAAGTGCAAAAGCACCAACTTCGCCGACTACAATTTGTGATGGACGGATTTTAACCCAAGCTTTTGGATATGTATTGTGATCAAATTTATGTAATATCATTGCTAAATTGTTAGTTACATTTTCTATCTAATGCAGTATAATAATATCCATTATATAACAATTTAGCTTATGCTTGAATCTTTGATGAGTGTCCATTATTGTTACAACTATCTGATCAATCAGATTCCTGTTGGCCTTTTGTTGTACTCCCACGTACCGACAGCGCTCACCGCATTGATTTTTTCAAGTTACGTAATGTTGAAGTCATGGAATCGCTCTGGTCTATTACTATTTATTGTTTGCTTCCTTTTTGTTATATGGTCTTCTCTAGACCTTATTTCGTGGTTTAATCCCAATGCTGGGCTAATGATGTTTACATGGTCATTGCTTGATTTTTTTGCAGTGCTTATGTTTTTCTTTAGTTATTATTTTCTTTACACATTCGCCACTGGTAAGGATTTGCCAGTTTGGCAGAAAGTTGTGGGGGTGGTAGCAATACTACCTACCGCCTATATTGCTTTTTCGGGATTAAACATACCGACCTACGATTTAAACTCCTGCACTGCACTTGAAGATAAAACTTTCACTATATTTACCTACTATGCTGAGGCCTTTTTTATTTTGATGTCTTTAGTGTTTACCGTTTTTCATTATCGTCGTAACAAAGAGAAGATCGGAAAAATCCATATATTACTTAGTAGTGTAGGGGTACTTACACTTTTAATGTTCTTCTTTTCAGCAAGTTTTCTTGTGAGTTTATTCGCAGCAACTGACGCATCATCATATGTATACAACTATCTTATTTATGGCCTATTTGGCATGCCGTTATTACTTGCTTTCTTAGGTTATCTGGTCGTTAAATACCATACTTTCAATATTAAGGTGATTGGGGCTCAGGCTTTAGTGTTAACGTTAGCAATCCTCATTGCCGCCACTCTTCTTGTTAATGATCCTTTTTACTCAGAAATAATTATTGCCATAACTTTGGTGTTAGTGATTGGTTTGGGTTATTTGTTGACTAGAAGCGTCAAACGTGAAGTGGAGCAGAGGGAGAAGATTGAAAAGTTGGCGAAGGAGTTGGGGGAAGCGAATGAGAAGTTGCAAGAATTGGACCAGATGAAATCGGAGTTCTTGTCGCTCGCCACACATCAAATCCGGGCGCCGCTCACCGCCATCAAGGGATATTCGTCAATGCTTTTGGAAGGGGAGTTTGGTGTTCTGCCGCCAAAAGCTCGAGATTCGGCGGAAACTATCATGAAGGCTTGCCAAAATTTGATAAATATAGTAAACGACTTTTTGAACATTTCCCGCATTGAGCAGGGTCGCATGGTTTATGAAAAAAGCGTTTTTGAATTGGGAGAATTGGCCAAAGAAGTGGCCAACGAACTTAAGCCGAATGTTGAAAATGCCGGGTTGATGTTGGGACTCGAGATACCTGAGAATCTTTCTACAAAAGTAAATGCTGACAGAGACAAAATAAGACAGGTAATCGGCAATGTTGTTGACAACGCCATCAAGTACACCCCCCGCGGTGGCATGATCAATGTTTCCGTATTTACAGACGGAACCAAGGCCAAAGTGGCGATCAAAGACAGCGGCATCGGCATTGATCCGAAAGAAATGGGAAAACTTTTCAACAAATTTTCCCGCACCAAAGACGCCAACAAAACCAGTGTCACCGGCACCGGCCTCGGGCTCTATGTGGCAAAAAAAATGGTAGAAGCCCATCGCGGCGACATCAAAGTTTTTTCCGCCGGCCTAAGCTACGGCTCCACCTTTGTAGTCGAGCTGCCAAAGTATGAGCAATAAAAACCTAAAATTTTTTCTGATCGCATTTTTATTTTTTGCTTTTCCGTTTTTTGCTGCCGCTGATACCATTATTTCCGGCGCTATATCAGCCGACACAACGTGGTCGCCAGCGGGCGGGGTTTATATTATTGATAACAATTTTTCCATACCGGCTGGGGTAACTTTGACCATAGAACCAGGCACTATTATAAAAGCGAGAAGTACGGGGGTGTTGGGACTGGGAATCGCCGGCAATCTAGAGGCTCATGGCACAAATGAGCTGCCAATTTACTTCACATCTTTTAACAATGACAGCATCGGTGGCGACACCAACAATGATGGACTAAGTGTCGGGATGCCAGGAGAATGGCCAGGCTTGTATTTCAAATCTGGTTCTTCCGGAAACTTTGATTATGTTGATCTTTCATACGCGGGAAATGGCGGATTGTATGCGTATGAATATGGGCACCTTGTGGGAATAGAAA
>CAYQUJ010000029.1:3777-6794 GCA_964420745.1 uncultured Candidatus Saccharibacteria bacterium
CGCATTCCAATATTCACGACAACTATAAAAATCTTTTTGACTGGGTAATAGGGCATTACAGGTCGGGCAGTACGATTTACAATAAAAGCGGCACTCTTTCTATAAGCGATTCTATCATTGATAACAGCGGAAACGGAGTGCGTGTTGAATCAGGCACCACAACGGTTATCAATACTCTTATCAAAAATAACAACGGGTACAGCGCCGGATATGGTGTTTACGTCCAAGGCCCTGAACCACTGACACTTTTAAACAATACCTTCTCAAACAACAGAAGAACAGCGAGGATAGATGTCTCAAAAAAATTCACGCATAGCGGCAACACAAGTGAAGATCAAACCAACAGAGGATTTGAAATGAGTGGTGGTATTACGAAGGATACGGTGTTTTCAAGCGGAGATTTGCCGTATATCATACAATCGCTGAACATAGAAACAGGTAAAACTCTCACTCTGGAACCAGGAACAATATTGAAAATGGATGATTATTATTCTTCCGGAACCATATATGTGCGGGACGGCAACATGATCGCCAAAGGCACACCCGAGAACAAAATTTACATAACTTCCCTCAGAGATGATTCTGTGGGTGGCGATACAAACGGGGACGGTGACACAACAACTCCGTTGCCAAAAAATTGGAGTTCTATTTTTCTTGAAAACGGATCGAGGGCGGAATTTGATAACGTAACAGTCAGATATGGCGGTTACAGGGGCTACAGCGAATATCTAGCCGGCATAAGTACGGCAATATATCAGCTGGGAGCTGAATTTTCAGTTTCAAATTCTCTTTTTGAGCATAATTCGAACATGGCCATTTTCCAAAATGCAGGCACGACGACCATTACCCATAGCGAATTTACAAATCAAAGTGAAGATATTTGGTCGCGGGGCGGCTCTATCAAAATTTCACAATCAAACATTAGCGGCAATTCCGGTTTAGCCATATACAACGAAAGCGGTCCAACAATTGATGCCCGAAATAACTGGTGGGGCGATCCGAGCGGCCCTTATAATACTTCAACTACCACCGCGACCGGCACTGGGGACAAAATAAGCGGCGACATTCTCTACGTCCCATTCCTCACCGCCCCGTATGGAACAGCCGCAGCAGATTGCTGTTCAAGTGTTTTGTTTTTGCCGGGGATAAAAGGAAGTGTTTTGAAGAAAATAAATGTCACGAGTGGAGACGATACCCTCTGGCCACCGACGGTCTTCAGTAATGACATACCTCAGCTTGCTTTAAATCAAGAGGGACAAAGTGTTTACCCAATTGTAGTAGACGGGATTTTAAATACTTTTTATTACAGCACTCCAATTTATAGCGGATTTTCATCTTTTATGGACGATCTTCAAACTATAAATCCTCAAACCGGTACTAGCACAATCAAAGAATGGTTGCCTCTGGCATATGATTGGAGATATTCTCCAGAAAAAATAATTGCCGATGGTATTCAAACATACAATGATGGCCATATTGATGTGATAGAAAGGATTGAGGAGTTGGCCCAAAATTCCGATACAGGTAAGATTACAATTGTGGCTCATTCAATGGGAGGACTTTTGGGTAAAGCGATAATAAAAGAGCTTGAAAACAGGGGAGAAGCCGGGTTGATTGATTCGTTTATCATGGTCGGATCGCCTCAACTCGGTACACCCCAAGCGGTAGCCTCTTTGCTACATGGAGACGGAGAGGGGATCGCGGCTGGAATTATTACGTATAAATCTGATATTCGAGCCATAGCTCAAAATACGCAAAGCGCCTATAATCTTTTGCCTTCGGAAAAATATTTCACTGAAGTAGATGATCCAGTCGTGAAATTTGCCGAAGTTGATTTCACAGAAAATTGGAGAATACTTTGGGGAGAGAGTTTAGACAATTATGAAGAATTTAGATTATTCGCAACAGGCACGGATGGCAGGTCCAAACCAGAACAGGAAAAATTCCTTGAACCGGAAATAATCCGCTCTGATCTTTTGGAAAATGCAAAAATTTTTCATCAAACTTATGATAATTTCCAATTTCCTGATTCAATTCGTGTGGTGCAAATAGCAGGATGGGGCATAGAGACAATCAATGGTATAAATTACAAAGAACGACATCATAATGATAGTTATGATGCTTTGTTTACCGTAGAAGGAGACAAGACGGTGGTTTACCCAAGCGCAGTTTCTTCGATTGCAGATGAGACGTATTACTTTGATTTAGCAGTTTATAATGCTCCAGAAAGTATTCCTGATTTTCAACACAGGGATATTTTAAGTGCTCAACCAGTTCAAGATTTAGTTAAAACAGTAATAGAAAAAAATTTAATTTCAGAAAATACATATATCAGGACGACAAAACCAGATCCCGGAAATATAGAAGATAAACTTCTAGTCAGCACACACTCACCTGTAATATTAGGAGCGTATGACAGTGAAGGCAATTTCACAGGCATTGAACCGGGCCAAAGCCAATCATCTGGATTTTTAGAGATAAAAGAAGAAATATCGGGAAGCTCGTTTGTATCTTTGGGCGACAGCCAATACATATTCCTACCAAAAGAAGGTAATTATAATTTCGTGTTTTCAGGCACAGGGAATGGGGAAGCAACGGTTGAAATCGAAAACTTTGCAAATGACACCGCCGAACCTGTTGCCAGCTTTACCGATATTCCAATCACAAACACGGTTAGAGCCAGTTTTACAATAGACCCTTCCATTCCCCTGGAAACCAAAATCGAGGTTGATGAGAATGGCGATGGTCAAGTTGATACGACAGTATTACCAGATAACACAAGTCCTTCTCTGACAGATCTGCTTCAGATCCTGAAAGACAAGATAAACAGCTTGAGCATCAAAGATAAAATTAAAAAGAATCTGCTCAAGAAAATAGATAATTTGGAAAAGAGAATCGAAAAGAAAAAAGAATTGAACGCTAAAATATTAGAAAGGATAGAAAAGAACATTAATATTAAAACAAGCAAAGGTAAAATAGATGCCGCCAGTGCGGAGGAAATATTAAATCTTTTGGAT
>CAYQUJ010000029.1:6804-7614 GCA_964420745.1 uncultured Candidatus Saccharibacteria bacterium
CAGGTTCATTACAATCCATAAGACATAAAAACTTATTCTGCTTAATTTAAAAATAAAAATTGAAGGTTGGAGTATCAAACCAGCGCAAAAAAGGATTATTTCAAACAGAATAGAAAGGTTGGAGCAAAAACAAACACTCACAAACACTCTTGCTAGGATGAATAACCAAATAAACAGAAATCAAAACAATGGTAAAATAAGCGATGCTGACGCGAATGCAATTCTTAAAATTTTGGATCAAATTGAATCATTATTATAATTTATAAATATGAAAAGAAGTAAGATTATTTTGGCTTTTATTTTTAGTCTAATCGGTCTTGGTATTGGATATGTCTTAACCAATTCAATACAATTTGGTATGTGTAAAGTTGACGAATTAGTGACAGAAGCATCTTGTATAAATTCATTCGAAAGAGTGGGCGATCCGTTATTCTACGGCATGGCCGCTCTGGCAATAGTGTTTCTGGTTCTTTTGTTTAGACCCAGCGCAGTTGGTGCCTGGAAAAAGTTTGCCAAGTGGTACATTCCGATTGTAACTCTCATATTTATTTTCTATCCAAATCCAGGATCAGGCGACTTCTTTTCTCCATATCCTGAACAAATCTTCCAATGGCTAAGTACTCTTTATGTCGTGGTCAGTTTAATAATAATTTTCGTCGCCAAACTCTGCCGACCAGATCCCCTGAAAGTGATAAAATAAAAGCCCCAAAATGAAAATATTTGTAAAAGCGAAGCCGGGGGCGAGGGAGGAGAAGGTGGATCCGCCGCCGAGAAGACTATGGCAGGCGAAGAAAAATGATGAGTCTGACG
>CAYQUJ010000029.1:7624-9437 GCA_964420745.1 uncultured Candidatus Saccharibacteria bacterium
AAAGAGAGTGGTTTACTGTTTGGGTCAAAGAGCCGCCGGCGCAGGGCAGGGCGAATGCGGCTATTGCAAAAGCGCTGGCTGGATATTTTAAAGTTTCCAATTCGCAAGTGCGATTGGTTTCCGGTTTTACCTCCAAACAAAAAGTATTTGAGGTTTTGTAAAACATTGACAAAAAACAAAATGGTTATATTCTGTATCCAGAGGAGATAACCATTATGTGTTATTACAACAGAATACCTGGCCAACAACTCGGCATTCCCTTAGACAACGAAACTCTTGGGGTTATGGAGTATGAGGAGGCTAGATTCTGGATGGATTTCCTGATGCAAGCCCAGCAGGAAATCAAGGATGCTGAAAATTCCGGGGAGCAGCAACCATTAGTCCCTTCGGAATCTTTGAGAAGGAAGCGTCAACGCGCTCTTACGCAGTACGACGGGGAAAAGTATTGCCAGATGAGGCAGATGGCTAAAATATTCATCTTCCCGGTCTTTTGATCTCGTCAATAGAAGATTATTTTACCGCCGGATCCCGCCTTAGGGGATTCGGTGGTTTTTTTGTGGTAAAATAATGTTATGGACATTTTTTCTCACGGTTTGTATGGCGGCGCGGCTTTTGGTCGTAAAAGCAAAAAGAATTATTGGCTCGCCCTTTTGTTTGGCATGGGGCCGGATCTTTTGGCTTTCGGACCGTTTTTCCTGATTAATTTTTTTAAATTTGAGTCGTGGTTTGGCGGGAAATTTGGACCGCCGGACCCGACAACTATTCCCAATTTTGTTCATTCAGTTTACAACGCCACTCACAGTTTGATTATATACGCGTTATTTTTTGGCTTGCTTTGGTGGCTCGGCAAAAAGAGTTTCGCCAAGCTCACTTTGGCCTGGCCGCTGCATATTTTGGTTGACATTCCGACTCATTCGGCCGAATTTTTTCCCACGCCTTTTTTGTGGCCAGTCTCAGATTTTTTCATAGACGGCATTTCTTGGGCTAGGCCGATTATATTTATTCCAAATGTCATAATTATTCTGGCCATTTATATTTATTGGTATATAAAAAATAAGAGGGTACAATAGATCTTATGACCCAAAAAGAAGCATTGGACATTTTGAAGACCGGCCGCAACGTCTTTCTGACCGGCGCGGCGGGCAGCGGCAAAACTTTTGTTTTGAGAGAATACATAAAATATTTACAGGATCTCAATGCCAATTTAGGCATCACTGCTTCAACTGGCATTGCCGCCACTCACATGGGCGGCATCACCATCCATTCCTGGAGCGGCCTCGGTGTGCGAGACAGTTTGGACAAAAGCGAGCTTGCCATAATCGCAGCCAAAAGTTATGTCAAAAAGAAAATAAAAAATGCTTCGGTTTTGATCATAGACGAGATATCAATGCTCCATCATTTTCAGCTTGACCTTATAGATAAGATAATAAAAGAAGTGAAAAATGCGCCCGAAATTTTTGGCGGCATGCAAGTGGTTTTTTGCGGCGATTTTTTCCAGCTGCCGCCAGTGAGAAGAAGCTACGAGCCGGAGGCATTTTTTGCATATCATTCAAATATTTGGAAAGACCTTAATTTGAAAGTTTGTTACCTTTCCGAACAGCACCGCCAAAGTGATGTGGAATATTTGAAGGTTTTGAATGATATCAGAGATGCCACCGTGTCAGACGAAACTATGGCGATTTTGCAAAGCCGGTTTGATAAAAAATCGGATTTGGAGCCGACCAAGCTTTATTCCCACAACAAAAATGTAGACGCCGAAAATGAAGCGGAGCTGGAGAAACTTCCCAGCAAAACTGCCGAGTATGAGATGCAA
>CAYQUJ010000029.1:9447-10071 GCA_964420745.1 uncultured Candidatus Saccharibacteria bacterium
GAAAGAGGCAGGCGCCATATCGTGGAAACTCTCAAAAAAAGTTGCTTGGCGCCGCAAACTTTGCGGCTGAAAATCGGCGCCAAAGTGATGTTCGTCAAAAACAATTTTGAAGAGGGCTATGTGAACGGCACTTTAGGCATTGTTATAAAATGCGGCCCGGAAGAAATACAAGTAAGAACTGTCTCCGGCAACGTGATTCCAGTAGAAAGAGCTTCTTGGCTCCTTGAAGAAGATGGCAAAATTTTGGCCGAAATAAACCAATATCCATTGCGCCTAGCTTGGGCCATCACCGTGCATAAAAGCCAAGGAATGTCGTTGGATGCCGCAGAAGTTGATTTGTCCCACTCTTTTGAAAAAGGTATGGGCTATGTGGCGCTCTCTCGAGTGCGCTCTTTGGAAGGGCTGTATCTCAAAGGTCTAAATGATATGGCTTTGAGGGTAAATGAAGAAGTATTGGAGATTGATAAAAAATTCAGAAATCTTTCCAAAACCAATTCTTTTCATATCAAAACCATGGGCGAGAAAAAGATTTCTCAAATGCACGAAGAGTTTGCTGACCGAGTGAAGGGACCCGCCTTCGCTAAAGCTACGGCGGGCAAGGGAAAAAAATTGGACACGGTGAGC
>CAYQUJ010000030.1:0-10036 GCA_964420745.1 uncultured Candidatus Saccharibacteria bacterium
CCTCCTTCTTACAGAAGCTGTCCACTCATTGGATTTTTCTTCAAAAAATCTCAATGAGTCTTGCGAAGCTCCATTTATTCGCTTCTCACCCCTAGGCGCAGGGGAAGGGAGAGGGACACTAGAATTATCATCAGATGAAGTATGTTTCCCCTCTCCTGCATCTAGGAGAGGGGTAAGGGGTGAGGTTTTTTTTGAAAGCATTTTCGAAGAATACTCCGGATACTTTTGCTCCCTCTCGCCTTCATAAACTTTAGCCATTTTTATTAAATCAAGTTCGTTCAAATCTTTTATTTTTTCCACTCTCAAAATTCTGCCGAGCACATCATAAGTATCGGTGGCAAATCCAAAAAGAGAAACAAATTCGTATTCTTTGTCCAAACCAAAAAATTTTTCTCTTTGTTCTTGTTTGGTATCCTCCCCGCTACCCACAAGCAAAACACCTTCAGCCAATGGGTCCAACCGGCCGAGGTAAGTGAACTTGTTCATCCTCTGAGGATTCGAAGGATCATTTTTCAATGACAGATTATTCAAAACAAATCGCTGAATGCATTCAAGCGGTGTCTCGCCTCGCTGTTTGTATAAATTATGGATCATTTAAATAGATGTTAGATCTTAGATTATAGATAATAGTAAAACAAAGTCAAATCATCCTTATTTTAAGCCGTTTTTTAGAATTTTCCTAAAGAAAATGAAAAAATGATTGACAAAAAATGTGGGCATGCTATACTATAAGCAGAATTCCAGTTAGGACAGGTTTTCGCGGACGTGCACGTCTGCGATCATAAGTCTCAACCTTACCCTGGCACAGGCAACTGTGAATAGAAATAATGGAGACCTAGAGATGTCCTGCAATGCCGTCTACGAACGGCTAGCGAAATCCAAAGCCCGCCGCCTTGATCGGGTAGTGTGGCACAGGATCAGAGGCTGGACCTAGCCATTGTGCGCTGGGGTCAGATAAAAAAAATTAAAGGGCAATCTCGACGAGCTGCGGCATCCTCTCCCGCAGCTTTTTCATTTTCTTAAATTTTTAACGCTTTCTTTAGATACTTGCCGGTGTAAGAATTTTTGTTGTTGGCGACTTGTTCGGGAGTGCCGCGGGCAACAATGCGGCCGCCGCCAGAACCGCCTTCCGGACCGATATCAATCACGTAATCGCATGACTTTATGATATCCATATTGTGTTCAATGACCAGGACCGTATTGCCCTTGTCCACCAGCTTTTGCAAAATTTCAATAAACCTTTTGACGTCATCATAATGCAAACCGATGGTCGGCTCGTCAAAAATGTAGATAGTTTTTTGGATGTGCGGCCGATAAAGCTCGGATGAAATTTTGACTCTTTGGGCTTCGCCGCCAGAAAGTGTGGTGGCTGACTGGCCTAGTTCCAAATATCCCAACCCCACATCATTCATGGTTTTGAGCCGGTCATAAATGGCGGGAATATCTTCAAAAAATTTGAGCGCCTCCTCTACTGTCATTTTCAAAATTTCGTAAATATTTTTCTTTTTATATTTTATTTCCAAAGTTTCTTTCATAAATCTTTTGCCCAGGCAGACATCGCAGGGCACATAAACGGTTGGCAAGAAATGCATTTCCACGGCTATCTCGCCATTGCCCTCGCATGTCTCGCAACGGCCTCCGGCGCGATTGAAACTAAATCGGCCCGGTCCCCAACCGCGCACCCGCGCCTCTGCAGTTTCGGCAAAAAGTTGGCGCACAAATCCCCACGCCCCGGTATAAGTGGCCGGATTGGAGCGCGGCGTACGCCCGATAGGCGACTGGTCAATCAAAATAGATCGGCCCAAATACTCGCTGCCGCCAAAAGAAGCGCAGTTGAATGTTTCCGCGCTGCGATATTTTCTTTCAAATCTGGCCTGCAAATTTTTATAAAGTATTTCGTAAACCAAAGACGACTTGCCCGAGCCCGAAACACCGGTCACGCAAACGAAACGGCCGAGCGGAATATCCACATCCATATTTTTTATGTTGAAAATATTGCCGCTCCGCACTTGCAAACTGCCTTTGTCTTGCTCGCGCCTTTCGTCAGGTATGTCGATAAAATCTTCGCCGCGCAAATAGGCGAGAGTGCGTGAGCCGGAATCATTTTTTTTGGTAGTGATCAGTTTGTCCAAATAATCTGCCACGATAACTTCCCCACCATGAATGCCGGCGCCGGGCCCGATGTCAACTATATAATCGGAAGCAAAAATAGTTTCTTCATCATGTTCCACCACCAAAATAGTATTGCCCATATCGCGCAGGTCAATCAAAGTTTTTATCAGGCGTTCGTTGTCTCTGGAATGCAAGCCGATGGTCGGCTCGTCAAGCACGTACAGCGCGCCGACCAGGCCCGAGCCAAGCTGGCTTGCCAACCGGATGCGCTGAGACTCACCGCCGGAGAGAGTATGGGCTCGGCGATTCAAAGATAAGTATTCAATGCCCACATTTAGCATAAAGCGTAATCGCGATTCAATTTCTTTGACCACCACTTTGGAAATATTTTTTTCGCGCTCGGTCAATTTTAATTCCGCCAAAAATTCATAAGCGTTTTCAATAGACATATTTACGAAGTCTACGATATTAACATTTCCAATTAAGACATTGAGAGCTTCAGGACGTAGGCGGGCGCCCTTACAGACCGGACAAACTTCATCGCCAAAAAAATGTTTGGTACCGAGGCCGTTGCATTCCGGACAAGCGCCGTAAGGCGAGTTGAAAGAAAAAAGCCGCGGCTCAATTTCTGGATAAGAATAACCGTCGCGAGGACAAGAAAATTTGGAAGACATGATTATCGGCTGCCAAAGGGCGTCTTTGGCAATATCCCTGAAAGAGATTTCTACCAAACCGCCGGTTTCGTTCAAAGCTTGTTCCAAAGATTCTGACAATCTTTCTTCGGCATTTCTTTTTTCAACTACGAAATCATTTACGTTTATGGAATCCACCAGTATGGAAATGTCGTGCCTTTTGTTTTTTGAAAGTTCTATCCTCTCGCGCAAACTTTGTCTCTTGCCGTCAATGATCGCTTCCGTATAACCTTTGCCCAACATGTCGTAGAGCAGCTGATAATATTCTCCTTTTCGGCCTCGCACAATTGGAGCAAAAAGTTCCAGATAAATCGGAAGAGGAATAACTTTCCCCTTTGTTTCTCTTAATTTTTTTGTGTCAAGGTTCAACCTCGACACATCAGTAATCTTTTCTAAAATGAAATTTTTGATCTCGTCATTGGAAAGTTTTTTTATTTCATCTCCGCAAACCAAGCAATGCGGCCGGCCGATGCGCGCGTAAAGCACCCGCAGGTAATCATAAATTTCTGTGATGGTGGCCACGGTGGAGCGGGGATTGTTGGAGCGTGATTTTTGGTCAATGGAAATTGCAGGAGAGAGCCCGACGATTTCGTCCACATCCGGTTTTTGCATTTGGCGCAAAAATTGCCTGGCATAGCTGGATAAACTTTCCACATAGCGCCTTTGGCCTTCGGCAAAAATAGTGTCAAAAGCGAGCGACGATTTGCCGCTACCAGAAAGTCCCGTAAAAACAATCATTTTATTGCGCGGCATTTCTACCGTAATGTTTTTAAGGTTGTGAGTGCGGGCACCTTTCACAATAAGCAAATCATTATTTTGTTTTGTTTCTTTTTTATTCATACAACCATGCCCCATGTTTTGTCCATAGGGTGATACACGAACCAAGGCATTATAGCATAGAATTATATGTACGAAAAAGGGCTCTTACCTGAGATAAGAGCCCGTCGTGCGCACCATGAATGAAGTTGGAAACATGCGATTTTAGTTTTAACTCAGGTCTTTCACTGTCATGGTGACAAGAGCGATCGAGTAGACAATCTTGTAGATGACAACGCTAGACATAGCGTCGATTACGCTAGTGGCGATATCTCCTCCCGCAACTATTGCCACCGGTATCATCAAAATTGCCGTTAAAACCAGAATCACCAAATACCCAAAGGCGGCTACAAACAGCGCTTTTATGCTGTTTTTTGCCAAAATCAGCAAGAATGTCATAAAACGCCTCCCGTAAATATTGATAACACAGCCAGCTTATTTTGTAAAATCATCAAAATTGCTCTAGCAAAACTAGAGCTAATTTTTATAATCATGACTCTAATTAGTGCTAATGGAGTTTTCTATCAGGCCGGATATCATTCCTTTAACAATGTAGAAATATTTACGGCCGCCGATTTTTATAACTGCCGTGCCATGGGGCAATGAATTTATAGGTCGTTTTCCTTTACTTGACCTACTTACCTGTTCAACGATATAAAATCTATTTTTTGGTATTTTAGTCACTTTAGACCAAAAATTTGTTGCTTTGTTCCTACTTATGGACGGATAAATATGTATACCCCCAAGAATTTTGTTTTCCGGTACAACCAAAATTTCTCGTAAAAATTTCATAAATACGGAGATCATCACTGGGTCAGAATTGGTAAAAGCCAACATTCTGTATGAAGTATTTTTAGGTTCAGATTTTGTACCTTCTCCCCAATATAAGGAAGTTCCTAAAATCAATAAATTGTATTCATTCAAATGATCTACTTTGTCTTTTCCTGTAGAAAAATATTCAGAATTTTCCAACCTTGTTTTTTCTTGACGTCTTTTGTTCGCCCCATAAAGACCTCTTCTGTATGCTAGTTCAGAATTATTTCTCAATAATTTTTCGGCTTCTTTTGTTAAAATCAATCCCTTTAACCAATAGCTTACGGTTCCCTTTGATTTCAAATTCAGGGCACTCATTATTTGAGTGTAGCTTTTACCTTGCAACCGTAACTCTTTAACTCTTCCTTTTATGAAAGAAGAATATCTTTTTGAACTCATTGATACAGTATACTAAAACATAGTATCTAGTTCAATATCTGTGACCTCGACGAGATTCGAACTCGTGTTTCGTCCGTGAAAGGGACGCGTCCTAGACCAGGCTAGACGACGAGGCCATTCGACTGCACTCATGGCAAGTCGTACAAAAATAATAACATTTTTTGATAAAAGTGCAAAAAAGTGCTAATTTAAACTTACAGGAAGGGTACCGAAGAGGTCATAACGGCGCCGATTCGAAATCGGATGGTCGGGTAAAACCGGCACGTGGGTTCGATTCCCACCCCTTCCGCTTTTGTTTTATTGCATTGCATAGTAAACTAGAATAGTTTTATGAATCAAAAATTTATAAGAATAATTGTTTTTACACTTATTGGTATCATATTTTTCGGTACTACCGGTTATTTCTATTTTAAAAAACCATCTCTATCTTATGGCAAGATTGAAAATTATTTTACGGGAGCTGATTCCATAACATATCCCCTTATCTTTGATGATATACGCTTGTTTGACGACACATTTGACGGCGAGAAATATCGCGCCATTCACTTTGGTCCGACAGAACTGTTAGGATTTGATGCTTCAATGATTGTAAATAGAATGTCCAGTGCAAAATATAAACGAGTTATTGCAGACCTGTCTGAAACAGGAGATTTTAGAGAAAGTAATATACAAACACGAAATGGAGGCATAGGTGAGATTTGGGTATCAGATGAAAAAGCTCATCCTACCGACAGCGAAACCTGCTCTTTTAGGTACTATTATTTCATTCCCTTAAACGATGGTTCTGATTACCTGCTTCTTGACATAAGTTTCGGACAAAGGGAATGGGGTATATCGACTTCTTCCTGCCTTATTTTTGAAGAAAGAAATTACCAGTATCTAAAAGCGATCATTGATTATGTGATTGAGAATAACTAAAACTCAAACCAAAACATTTGATTTTTTGAATTTTATGCTAAAATACGGCTATGATAATTTCATACCAAGGTGTGCAGTCGTTCAAGGTCCAATTTGGCAATACAGTTTTGGCTTTTGATCCGGTGTCAAAAAGTTCCAAGTTTAAGACCGGCAGTTTTGGCGCGGACATCGCTCTTATTTCTTTGAACCATCCAGACATGAATGGAGCGAGCCAAGCAAGCCGCGGGGACAAAGAGGCCTTTGTGATAAAAGGTCCCGGCGAGTACGAGATCCAGGGCGTGATCATAAAAGGCTTGCCATCCACATCTCAATACGGCGGTGACAAAAAAAATAATACTATATATACGGTCAATCTGGAAAATATGAACTTATGTTTTTTGGGGGCTTTGGGGGATGCGAATATTCCGAACGAAACAAAAGAGGCTATTGACGGCGTGGATGTGCTTTTTGTGCCGATTGGCGGAGAGGGAGTCTTGAATGCATCCGAGGCATATAAATTTGCAGTCTCCCTGGAACCTTCTATAATTATTCCTATGAACTTTGATGCAAAGTCCCTCAAGGCTTTTATCAAAGAAGGCGGCGATGAGAGTGTCAAACCCATGGAAAAACTGACTATCAAGAAAAAAGATTTGGAAGGCAAGGAAGGAGAAATAGTTGTGCTTGAAGCGCAATAATCCTTCGACAAGCTCAGGATAAATTTTCAATTTAAATGCTGATTAAAAAATACAATTCAATAATGGAGAGGGAAGAGAGATACCGAAACCGATGGGCTCTCGGGCTCACCGTCACTCTTTCGGTTTTTATATTTGTCAGTTTTGCTTTTTATAAGGGTTATCTTAGTCTAAGCAATAACGGTGTGGTGGCCCAAAAAGAATCTGTAAGCCAAGCGGCCAATGTTATCGCTGCGGACCTGGCGCCGTCGCCATTTGAAAATTCCAAAAAAACATTTGAAGCCGCTTTCGGCGAAATAAATAAAAAATTTCAGGAATTTAAGGATTCCGTTTCTGCTGTCCTGGTGCCTTTCGTCACCAGCATAGAAGTTTACGAGAGGAAATAGGGCTTGAATACTAAGCTTGATTTTGCTATAATGGAGGCAATAAATGGTTAAGAAAGATGGAAATAATCCGCCGGAGGGGGGAGAAAATATAGGCGCCAGAGCAGGCGTTATTTCGCGTCCGATTGTGACCGAAATGAAAAAGTCGTTTATTGATTATGCCATGTCGGTCATCACCGATCGGGCTCTTCCTGATGTCCGTGATGGTTTGAAGCCGGTGCACCGCCGCATCCTTTATGCCATGCATACGCTGGGGCTCTCCGTCACGGCCAAGACCAGAAAATCGGCTACCGTGGTCGGAGAAGTTTTGGGCAATTACCACCCGCACGGCGACGTGGCTGTGTATGACTCAATGGTCAAAATGGCCCAAGATTTTGGTTATCGATATCCTTTGATTGTGGGTCAGGGCAACTTCGGTTCGGTAGACGGCGACAGCGCGGCCGCCATGCGTTATACCGAAGCCAAAATGAGTAAAGTGGCCTCCGAACTTTTACGCGATATAAATAAGGAGACAGTTGAATGGGTGCCAAATTATGACGCCACTAAAAAGGAACCGTCAGTACTGCCCTCAGCCGCGCCGCAGCTTTTGCTAAATGGCACTTTGGGTATCGCCGTCGGCATGGCCACCAACATTCCGCCGCACAACTTGCGCGAAGTGGTAGATGCCACTGCATATCTCATAGACAACAAAGATGCGACTACCGAAGACCTTTTGCAATTTGTGCAAGGACCCGATTTTCCTTTGGGCGGGGTCATTTTTAATGCCAAAGATATTCAACACGCTTATTCCACTGGCCGCGGCGGAATTGTTTGCCGTGGCGTGGCCGAAATTGTGGAAGACAAAAATACTTCCCAAATCGTCATCACCTCCATTCCGTTTCGGGTGAACAAAGCCGATCTCATTATGAAAATCGCCGAACTGGTGCGGGACAAAAAAATAGACGGCATCAAAGGCATCAGAGACGAATCCACCAAAGATATAAGAGTGGTCATAGATCTCAAAGGCGGCAGCCAGCCGCAAAAAGTTTTGAATTTTCTTTATAAGCATACCCAGCTGGAAGACACTTTTCACCTCAACCTGGTGGCTTTGGTTGATGGTGTGCCTCAAACTCTTTCCATCAAAAGCATTTTGGAAGAGTTTATTAAACACAGACAGATCGTGGTGAGGCGAAGGACCGAATTTGATTTGCGCGAAGCGGAAGCCAGAGAACATATTTTGCTCGGGCTCAAAAAAGCTCTTGACCATATTGACGAAATCATAAAACTCATCAAGAAGAGCAAGGACGTAGACGAAGCGCGGCAAAATTTGATGAAGGTTTTCAAATTCTCCGAGTTGCAGGCCAATGCCATTTTGGAAATGCGCCTGCAAAAACTGGCCGGGCTGGAAAGGCAAAAAATAGAAGATGAACTCAAGGAAGTCCAAGCTATGATTGAAGAATTCAAAACCATTTTGGCAAATCCCAAAAAAATACTTTCTATAATCAAAAAAGAACTTTCCGACATTTCCGAAAAATATGGAGATGATCGCCGGACCAAAGTGGTCAAAGGCGGTGTCAAAGTTTTGTCCATGGAAGATCTGATCGCTGACGAAGAAAATACTCTTATCCTAACTTCGGGCGGTTATGTCAAGCGCACTTCTCCCGATGAATACCGCAAACAAAAACGCGGCGGGGTGGGAGTGGTTGATTTGGATACCAAAGAAGAAGACTTTGTCACCAACTTTTTGACTGCGAGCACCCACAGCGATCTGATTTTCTTCACCGATCGGGGCAAGGCCTATCAAATCAAAATGTACGAACTGCCGGAAGGCCGCCGCGCTACTCGCGGCAAATCAATTATGAACTTCATATCCCTTTCGGAAGGCGAGCGCGTTACTTCGATTTTGCCTATGCCGAAAGATCTAAAAGATAACAAAGAACTTTCCTTGATGATGGTTACTACAGAAGGCACTGGCAAAAAAGTTTCGGCGGCTAGCTTCCACGACGTGCGCGCAAGCGGCATTATCGCTATCAGGCTTGATGAGGGCGATAAACTGGTTTCTGTCTCGGCAGTCACTCGTGGCGATTCTTGCATGGTGGTCACTGGGAAAGGCCAATCAATCAGATTTAAAGAAGGGGATGTCCGAGAAATGGGCCGCACAGCAGGCGGAGTGAGAGTTATAAAATTACGCAAAGGCGACAGGGTAGTCGGCGCTCATCCGGTGCCAAAAGAACAAGAAAAAGAAGCGGCCTTGCTTACCATGGGTGCCAATGGTTATGGCAAAAAAACGGCAATCAAAGAATACAAAATCCAAAAACGCGGCGGCTCGGGTATCAAAACTAGCAATGTCACGCCCAAAACCGGCGAGATCATCGCCTCCGCGGTAATAACTGGCGCAGAGGAAGAAGCGGTGGCCATGTCCAAAAAAAGCCAAGTCATCCGCCTCGGCCTTTCTGAAATCCCATCTCTCGGCCGCTCCACCCAAGGCGTCCGCATCATGAAGCTCTATCCCGGCGACCAGATCGCCTCTTTCATTTGTCTTTAACCTCCCCCAACCCCCTCCTTGCTCAGGAGGGGGAAGGCAGAATAGATTTTAGTGTTAATGGGGTTATTCCACTATTTTGAGGTGCAGAGACTTGCTGGCTTTTGTATAATAAGTGTATGACAAAGTTTCAGATGATTTTGACCGGCGTGTTTGGAGTATTTGTGATAGTAGGCGTAATAGTTTTTTCTGCTTATCGGGGCAATTCACAAGACGCTATCACTGTAACGGTTTGGGGCACTATGCCAAAAAATAATTTTGACAGCGTCATCATATCCACCTCTTTGTACCAAAGCAAAGAATACAACGTCCGTTATGTTGAAAAATCCGAAGAAGAATTTGACGGAGATTTTATAGAAGCGCTGGCTTCCGGTAATGGTCCGGACCTATTTATGTTGCCAAGCTCCAAGATACTAAAACACCGCAATAAAATATTTGTCATACCATATACGGTTTTTACTCAAAGGCAGTTTAAAGACACTTTTATTGAAGGGGCGGAAATTTATATGACTCCGGAAGGAACGCTTGGCCTTCCGATATCGGTTGACCCCTTGGTGATGTATTGGAACCGTTCAATATTTACAGATGCCAAACTGACCAAACCGCCAAAGTACTGGGATGAGTTTTATAATTTAGCCAATCTTATTTCCAAAAAAGTCGGCGCCCTCAATATTTTGAAAAGCGCGGTAGCTTTTGGAGAATTCAACAACA
>CAYQUJ010000031.1:0-9094 GCA_964420745.1 uncultured Candidatus Saccharibacteria bacterium
CATATGATCTAGTATTTTTTGATTTTTAGTTAATTTCTTACGGTCATGAATATTCTGCATTGTAAGTCCACCATACAGACCCTTATATCCAGCATTTTGGAAGATAGAATAACTTTCTACTCCAGCTATCGAAGCCGTATGTATCAAGCTCGTATTATGTTTCTTCATTTCTTCACGAAGAAACACTCTTTTGCTATCTTCAACTCGATTATCTGTATTTTCTTGTCTTCGGGTTTGAATGGCAAAATATGTCTGTCCTTTTGCGATAATAATCTTCGTAGGATCAGAATTCTGAACTATTAGATAGCAAGCGTATCTTGATAAATATATTGTATCGACTGGTTTTTCCGCGCCAGAGCCTATCTGGACCATTTCGTTGGCATCAACGAAATGGTTGTGGATAACTTCACCACTATTTTTGCAGGCAATTTTTGCCTTATTAACTGCAGCCAAAAAATTTCGATAGTCGCTATATTCCAGAACTTTAGCCAGCTCGCGTGATGACCAATATTCAGAGCCATTGTTATCCAATTTTTTAATTGTTTCAAATATGTTTTCTTTCATAGATATTTATTTTCCATAAATTTATATTTTGGTAACAAATTCAGATAAAATAAATCGTTCAAAATTAACATTCTTATCTTGGCGGTCTGCATATTTCTGGTAGAACTCAAAAATAATATCTCTCAATTGGTTTTTCTCAAACATTTCAAAATATTCCTGTGATTTGTCTTTAAAATCTTCAATGGTTTTTATTCCTAGATTATCGCACCTTGTTTTCATGCTTTCATTTTGTGATAACTCTTTTTGAAATATTTCTTCAACAATTCCATCAATTTTTCTTTTAAAATCCTCATAAGTCTGTGGTTTTCTGCCTATCTTAAAGACGTCATTATACGTTCTTATAAATTCCTCGCACAAAAGACTATAACAACCCTCACCATAGTCTTGTTTCAGTTTTTTATTTGCCAGCTCTGATATTTTTCCCTTTTGCTCATGGGTTAAGCGGTCAAATAGCTTGCTGACAATTGGATTTATAACACTATGAGAAAATTCATGCTCCAAGTTATCAGGATTGTCTATGTGGGTTTTTAGAACTAATTCTTCGCCAAAAACAAAAGCAGTCCCGGTGTTTTTCCTAACAAGCGGATCTGTCGGCGTTAAAGAAACTCGCTTAATTTTAGTGGTATCTGAATCTGGCTTGAAAAAATCTATGAGTTTCTCTATTCTCGCTCTGGTTTCTTCCAACTTCTCTAATCTTGCTTTTTTATCTTGTTCCGCTTCGCTATTGAATTTATCAGACAGAGAAGAAGCAGAAAACGCCCTTTTCATGGAATCAATCGCTTTAAAAAGTTTTTGCTGTAATTCCTGCGGATTTTTGATATAGGATTTATGCTCTGCCAAAAATTCAAACATTTGATCATTTCTTTCCTGGTGGCCGTAAGTGAGAGCAATGTTATATAGCGCCTCTTTATCAACCCCGCCATTTTGTAGAGCGCGGATTTCGTCTAAAAAATCCAAAGTTTCTTTATCCAACTGATTTGCTTCAAAATATTCTCTTGTCTCTTCTGCTAACGGGTTATCACCGCCACCCCATTCTGGATTTTTGGCTTTCAATATTAATGACAGAAGCTGAGATCCTTCCTCGTCCTGAATGACAATTTCTGGGGTTTTTAAGACTTCAAAACTGTCTTCTTCTTTTATTGGTCCTTCCATGTGTCTATATAATACCATTTTTATCCATATTTTCGAAGCTTAAATCAAAACGGCTCAACGAGAACACCGTTGAGCCATTCTAAATATAAGTGCGAAGCATCCATAACCTTCCCCCTTAAGATAAGGGGGATTAAGGGGGTTAGGAATTTGGAAGCGAGTGGGGTTATTTTTTCTTAAACGGAAAACCTAGGGCCTTGAAAAATTCCAAAGCGTTGGCCGGATTTTTTTGATTGGTAACGATGGTAACAGCAAAACCGAAAACATCTTTGAGGTCTTCGTCGGCAGTTTCCGGGAAAACGCTGTGTTCTTTGACACTCAAAGTGTAATTGCCCATTTCATCAACCGCCTGAAGGGAGATGCCTCTGAAGTCCTTGGTACGCGGCAGAGCTATATTGAAAAGCCGATCCAAAAAGCTCCACATTTTTTCGCCGCGCAAGGTCACTTGCACGCCGACAATATCGCCTTCTCTTGATTTGAAAGAAGCGATGGATTGCTTGGCTCCCCTTTTGATCGGGCGCTGGCCGGTAATTTTCCCTAATCTATCCATGACAATATCAATTTTCTTTTTATCACTCAGAGAACCAACACCGGAGTTGACCACTACTTTCACTATTTTTGGAGACTGCATTATGTTCTTTAGCTTGAGTGTTTCTTTCAAGTCTTTGAACGCGTCTTTTACTTTTTCTTTCATTAATTTCATGTTGTTTGTTCCTTTCCCCCTCTCTTGTTGTAAGAGAGGGGTTAGGGGTGAGTTATTTTATCTTTTTAACATTAGAAACATGCACCGGCGCGGCTTGTTCTATGATCTTGCCTTTCTCGTTGCTTTTTTTCGGCTTTTTATGCACTTTCTTTTTATTGATACCTTCTACCAAAACTTGATCGGTTTTCGGAAAAGCTCGAATGACCGGACCGGATTTGCCCTTATCTTTGCCCGTAATCACTATGACTTTGTCTCCTTTTTTTATTTTCATTTTATTTATTTTTCTTTTTTATTTCTCCCCTCTCCTGCATCTAGGAGAGGGGCCGGGGGTGAGGTTAAATAACCTCCGGCGCCAGCGAAACAATAGCCTGATGTCCGGCTTCTGCAATCTCACGCGGGATCGGACCGAAAATGCGGCCGGCTTTGGGCACAATCTCGCCCTTTTTCTGCTCCACCACAACCACAGCGTTTTCGTCAAAGCGGATATAAGAACCGTCTTTGCGGCGCAGAGGTGATTTTTGGCGCACTACCAATCCCAAAAGGATAGCTTTCTTTTTTATTTCCTTTCGCGGCTCCGCTTTTTGGACGGAAAAAATAAGGAGCTCCCCGATCTTGGCGTATCTTTTTTTGGAGCTACCCAAAATTTTAAAGACCCGGCCAATCTTGGCGCCGGAATTGTCGGCTACTTTAACTATAGTGCGCGGTTGAATCATAAAATTAAATTATCGTGAAATGCTTATCTTTGGAAATCGGTCGACATTCTCTTATTTCCACTTTGTCTCCCACTTGCTTCTTATTGCCAAGATCGTGAGCTTTATATTTTTTGCTGACTTTATAATATTTTTTGTATTTGCTGTGCTTCACAAACCGGGTCACCAAAACCACCGCCGTGTCTTTCATTTTTTGGGAAACTACTACTCCTTTCAAGACTTTGCCGTTCTTTTTTGTTTCCGTATTATTTTTTTCTATTTTTTTATCCATGGTATTTTTAATTCATGCCGCTTAATGTAGTTTTTATTCTGGCTACCGCTTTTTTAATATTTTTTTGTTCTTTAACGTTTTTGTTTTTGCTGCCGGCAATGCCAAACCGCAGATCGCGCAAAGCTAGGCGTTTTTGGTCCAGTTCTTTCATCAAATCTTCTTTTTTCGTATTTTCCCTGATCATTTTATTTTCTTAAAATTTTCGTTGCTTTTTGTAGCTTTCGCATA
This sequence comes from uncultured Candidatus Saccharibacteria bacterium, assembly GCA_964420745.1. Classification (GTDB taxonomy): domain Bacteria; phylum Patescibacteriota; class Minisyncoccia; order Phycocordibacterales; family WO2-35-19; genus CAYQUJ01. The sequence continues at coordinate 3,626 of CAYQUJ010000031.1, forward strand.
ATTTTCGTATAAGTTATTGCCTTACCACTATCTTGGTTTTGACCGGCATCTTGGCGCCACCTTTGCGCAACGATTCGTGAGCCACCGCAGATGTCGCACCATCCACTTCAAACATGACTTGGCCCGCCAAAACTCTGGCGTGATAACCCTCGATATCGCCTTTTCCTTTGCCCATCTTCACCTCCGCCGGCTTTTTGGTAAAAGGCATGTCGGGAAAAATACGGATCCAAACCCGGCCGGTTTTGCCGATGGCTTTGGTGATGGCCTTTCTGGCAGATTCAATTTGGTTTGAAGTGATCCGCCCCGGCGTCATGGCCTTGAGCCCATGTGAACCAAAAGACACGAAAACTCCGCGAGTTGCCGCTCCGACTTTGTCTGGATTTTTGCGCATAGTGTGCCACTTGCGGTATTTAACTTTTTTTGGAAACAGCATGGTTTTAGGTTAATTGGGTCAATTAGAATAATTTATTTTTGTTTGGCAAAAATCTCTCCTTTATAAATCCAAACTTTGATGCCTATTTTGCCAAGAGGCAAATGCGCTTCATAAAAAGCGTAGTCAATATCGGCGCGCAGGGTCTGCAGCGGGATGCGGCCGACTTTTTTGGTTTCCACTCTGGCCATGTTTGAGCCACCCATAATGCCGGAGAGAGTGACTTTGACTCCCAAAATATCCCGGCTAGCATAAGCTTTTTCAATCATCTGCTTGACTACCCTCCTAAACGGCATTCTCTTTTCCAAACCTTCAGCGATCATCTGGGCCGCGATCATAGCACTGGATTCCGGTGATTTGACTTCTTTGATATCAATTTTCAGCTCCTCTTTAGAACTTAGATCGCGCTTTTTCATGAAATGAATAATGTCGTCCCGCAACTTCACCATACCTTCCCCGCTGCGGCCGATAATCATTCCCGGCCTGGAGCTTTCTATAATAATCCGGAAAGTTTTGACGTTTCTTTCTATCTCTATGGAATTTACAAAGGAACCTCTCAATCGTTTTTTCAAATATTCAAAAATCAAAACGTCTCCTCTCAGATTTTCTTTGTATTTGGCTTTGACACCAAACCAGCGCGATCGCCAATCGCGGATGATACCTAACCTATGCGCATATGGGTGTACTGTATGTGTCATATATTTATTTTTTAGTTTCGGATTTCGTGCTTCGTGCTTCGGATTTTCGTTCTGCAAGAACGATTTTGATATGTGAAGTGCGTTTGTGGATTGGGTGGGCGCGTCCATGGGCAGCCGGCCTGCGTCGATACAATATCTTGCCGCCGTCAACAGTGATGGATTTAACGGAAAGGTTGTCAGCGCTTACTCCCAAATTTTTGGCATTAGCAATAGCGGAGTTCAAAAGTTTATGCAGTGGCGAAGCCGCTCTTTTTACAATAAAATCAAGTTTGCTCTTGGCCTCGGCCACCGGCTTGCCCTTGATAGCCGAAGCTACCAAGCGCACTTTTCTCGGTGATTGTCTGAAGCTATTCAACTGTGCCGTTATTTCTGCCATATTATTTTTTCGCTCCTTCCGCCGCCGCTTTGGCGCTCTTGGCTGCGTTTATTTCATCTTCCTTCTTTTTGGCTTCCAAATCTTTTTGCATCTTGCCGCCGTGTTTTATAAATTTGCGGGTCAATGAAAATTCTCCGAGACGGTGCCCGACCATATCTTCAGAAACCAAAACTTCAATATGGTCTCTGCCATTGTGCACTCCAAAAGTGAAATTGACCATCTCCGGAGAGATGACACAAGCTCGCGACCACGTTTTAATAACCCCGGTTTCTTGCGGTTTTTTGCCAGCTATTTTTTTGAGCACCCTTGGGTCTACATAGGGGCCCTTTTTGATCGATCGTGACATAAAAATTGACTAAATTAAAAGCCCACTCGAGCTTGTGCTACATACTACCAAATAAGCTCTTATTGTCAAACCCTGCCAAAACCGCCGCCCGGCTTGATTTTTTGGGCGGTTGATTATAGATTAAAAAAGGAGGTAGTACACATGACGGAAGAAGTGGAAACAATTATTCACCCACTAACCAGAACACCAGTGAAGGGCAGGATGCTCAAGGCTGGCGAGAAAATTAAGGAGGGCGATCTTGTGCGGTTCCCCAAAAAAGGTTGGAAACCCACGATGATTCTTGGTGATATCGAAAAACCGGAAGGGATCATTTATTTCCGACCAGACCCAGAGCCGGCAAAAACACACTCCATTGAGCGCACTTGATCGCCGCAATCAAACAAAGGCTCGCACCGCGGGCCTTGTTCTATTATATAAAAACTGCCAGGTCCGCGTGCGAACCTGGCAATCAAAACGACAAAAAATCCGAAAAAGCATCAGGAAGCCGGAAAAGCGAAAACTTTCTCCAACTCTTCCATCTCGCAATACTGCTCCCCGTTGTACCTACGGAGAGCTCGACGGTGCAACACTGCCAAAAGTAACGACGGGGTGAGTACAGTGTCCCCAGAGTTTTCACCCAGCTCCCTTTCGATGTGTGCTTGATCCAGTAGATACAACCAAAATTCTCTTTCTGCAGCACTCATAGCGGCAAGAGTTTCTTTATCCAAAGAACAGCTGAATTGCTGGCTCCGCATCAGATGAGAATGTGAGCACATATTTTGCTTCCTCCAGTTTTAAATGTAACCTTTTTTAAACTTTTGTCAATTTTCAAAAATGATGGGGATTTCCAAAGCGGCGTCGTTTTGGGGCAAGCCGGACGGATTGTCTTTTTTAAATATAATCGCTCCCCTTTTCATAAAATCCGGATCGCCCGCTTTGTAGGGGCTTTCAAATTCCAAAGTGCCTTTGAAGGCCACAAAATTTTCCGTCATCCATTCGCCCTCGGCTTGAGCATACGACTCGGCAATAATCCGGCCGTCCCAATCCACCAAAACAATCGGAAAAGTAGCTTCAAAGTACCAAGTTCCGCGTGCCCTCCCTTCCACCACAAAAGGACTGGAAATCACCTCGCCCTCCCCCGGCTTCTCCACTTCTATCAAATCAGCGTAAGCAGTCACTGTCGGATCCGCGCTTTTTTCTTTTTCCAATATAAAATCAACTAGCGGCTCCACCCAAAATTTTTGTGTTAGGAGCAGGCCAACACCGATGATTATAAGCACCAAAAGTACGATTCTAATAGTTTTCATATTTTTTTACATCCCCAGAAATTTGAAAAGCTCATATGCCAAAAAGGCCGGCCAGACGATGGCTTTCAAGACACCGACGACTCCGCCCCAAAAGGAAGCGGCGTTCCAGACGAAATAAATCGCGGCGCCCAAAAATCCGAGGCCATAAACCGCATTTGACGATCCGCTTTCTTTGTAAGACATATTTTTAAACATGTTTTTAAATTAGCTTGGCTAACCCCTACATTATAGCATTTTGGCCCTTAAAAATTTGTTATTTCACCAGCTCTCCGCCGTTTTCTTGCCATTCAATAATCCCACCGATATTCTTGGCTTTGGCAAATCCCAAACTTTGCAAGAGCGCCTCGGCCGTGCCCGCTCGGCGGCCCGAACGGCAATACAAATATATTGGCAAATCTTTCGGCAAATTTTTTGTTGTCTCGGCGTTCAGACTGGGAAGTGGCATCAGTTGAGCCCCGGCAATGTGTCCCGCCTGCCATTCGCTTTCTTCTCTCACGTCCACCAACACCGCTTCTCCATTCGCCACTTCTTTTTCTATTTGTTCCGGGCTCATTTTTTTATTAATTTGATTATCATAAACATTCACTGCGGCAACATTGGCATTAGCGTTTACATTAGTCGGCGCGCTACAACTCTCTCCCCGGCATCTGGTCACATACAAACTAAAAGATATCATGCCAAACGCCACAAAAAGACTTCCCGCTATCGCATATTTTTTGGTCATATTTTTATTTTTTAATCTTGCTCTTCTTTTTCAAAAACCAAAAATTTATCACCGAGGCCAACTATTTTTATTTCTTTTCCCTCTTTTTCACCGATGCTCACTTTTGCCGCATTGGTTATTACATCTGCTAAACTCCATCCTTCTTTTCGATATTTCTCCACAATATCACCCTCCGAAACGGCCGGGTCTCCTACCTCGAATTTTTCACCAAGCTGCGCCGCCACATTTTGCATAGCGTTATTTATATTATCCTCTGTTGACTCCGGATAATGACCTTTCATTTGCTCCTCAGCTGATCCAATAGCTGCATTTACTTCTTCTTCCGTCGGATCATATTCTTCTTGCGACATATTTTATTTGTTAATTGTTAATTTTATTTGCTTCGCCAATCTTTGAGTTCCAGAGTTTTGCGCGGTTTTTCTTCAATGGAGATTTTTTGCCTCTCATTCCAACCAAACTTTTTCACAAGCTCTTTTGGAATTGTTATGGTAAAGCTGTGAGTTGAAGCTTTTGTTAATTTCCTGATATATTTCATCGCGCTTTTATTATATGTCTTCCGCCGTCCTTATGCACGTCCTTACGTCCGTCCTTATGCCTTATGGAGTTAATCAAAAGGGCCGAGTATGAGTCTCGGCCCTTGGGGGCGGCGCGTCGAGTTGTGTTGTTTCGGTCGGCGAGAAACTACTTGATCGCTGACCAATAATCAGGGTCCCGTATCTCCTTGGGCGAAAGCCCACCGGAGAAGAATGGATGGAACCCAATCGGCGTTGGGTCAAAGCCCCGACGCAGATCGGCATTGGTGGTTTTTTCATTCTTGGCAAATTGGAGCTTCTGAGCCCCAACCGCCGGGTTAATAGCAGGGGAAAGAACTGTCATGTCTATATTATATCATAGTTAGTTTACAAATGTCAAGTATTATTGTAAAATCTTTTGCTAATCTCCCTAAAATGGCTCTGTTTAGGCGTTTTTTGGAGATTAGCTAATTTTTATAAAATTTAGACCCTCCCGAACATGTCGAGAGGGTCCTGGAACCTTCGTTGATTAAGCCTGGCCGCGGCGAGATTGGACAAATGGCCGTTGCTGATTTTGCCGCCCATGGAGCGGGCAGTTTGGATCGCCACAATCCCCCTGGGAAATTGCAGCAGAGATGATGACATCTCTTAGTTGGCGGAGGATTTCGTCCTCTTTATCAACAACGACCTTCCACCCCGCCCTTATGCCAATCCTTTCTTTTGGCAGGTTAAATTCTTCCCGAACTTCCTGCCAGAAAATATTTTTGAGCAACTCTGCCCCTTTCATCCCGAGCTCAAAGGATTCAAACCTTGAGTCGTTCAAATCCACGCCGGCCTGTATCAGCCCTGTTACTTCGGCTTCGATCCGCTTGGCATAACGACTTATAGCAGTCGAGAGTTGCCTCAGCCGAGGTCCAAGGACCCCTTTTACTTCCTCGCCAGGACCAACTTCCTCCTGGCCAGTCTCGACGATTTCGGCATCGGGTATCTGGTTCAAACCTGAAAGAATATCCAGAATCATTTTGTTTCCTTTCTTGCAAGATTGATCTAGATACCTTTAAATACGAACTTTGGATACTATGTTTGTATGGCGAAAA
>CAYQUJ010000032.1:0-2598 GCA_964420745.1 uncultured Candidatus Saccharibacteria bacterium
GATGGCCAGGGCTTCGGGCTCGGAAAAGGCGCTCTCGCCGCCGTTCACAGTTTTGTTCTGCCAAGTGCCGGAAGCTTGCCAATCGCAATCAAAGTTGCGGTTGAGATCCACATTGTTTGCGTTGAAGCGGCCCGGTATGGTTGCGCTGAGCGCTGTTGGCGCGTCCGCCGCTGTGAAGTTTGTGGTGGAAGTGCCGACGATCTTGTTCAAGCCGTCAGGATTTAAAACTGGAATAACTGTCACTTTTATGCCGCTAGGAATAGCAGTCGGGTTTGTTTTGAGATAATTTATGAGCTGTTGGGCAACTAGCACAGTGTTCCACTCATATCCGCCGTGTATACCGCCTACGAATAACAATTCTTTTGCTCCGGCGCCGAAGTGGTATGCCACAATGTCTCTGCTTTCAACCGATTTGCCGATAACAGTTTGCTCCTTATTTTTTTGCACTTCGGTCGTTGTGGCGTTTGTTGATGGGAGTGCCGGACTGGCTTCCGGGACTTTGGTTACAGAAAAATTCTTACTCAAAAGATAAAAACCAAAACCCAGAATTCCAATAATTACAAGTGATATTATAAAGTTTTTCATATGTTTCTATTTTAGCATAATATAATTAAATTTTCTATTGCCCCAAAAATGAACGGATTTTTCTTAAAAAGAAAGGGGGTTTGGACTCCGGGTGGATAATAGCTTCATATGCTATTTTTGCAATAGCCCCGGGGTTTGGAGAAGTTTTCTTTGCAAACAGCGTCAATTCTTTTTGTTTCCTAAGCTCCTCCTTGAGTTTGCCGATTTCTTTATTAAGGTTTTTGTATTTGAAATGGTCGCCGATGCTTTTTGGCAGAAGAATGAAAAGCATAATAATAATCCCGGCCAACATTGAGAGAAGCAATATAAGCGACAAAGATCCCGTCACCTGCCAGCCAAAAAATATAACCGTAATAACATCAACGTTTTGCAAAGCAAACACCACTGCCACTCCGCCCAAAATCAAACCAAGAACAAAAAATATAAACATATTAATGGATAAGATTAAAACTATATCCTCAATTATAACACGTTATCAAAAAATAAAATTCCGTAAGATGTTTTATTCGGGCTGGCTGTCTGGGAGAGTATCCGAACGTTTTTACCCGCTTAATTACCAATCTCTTTTTTTACCGAATTTCCAAAAATAACCAGTTTCATTGATTGTATTAACTAAATTGTATATATCTTCTGCTGGTTGTTCTGGTTCTCTATCTGGCCTCTCAGTTTCCGAGGCAACGTCATTACCCATATCAGTTTTAACCCATCCCGGATCAAGAGAGGAAACAATCATTTCTTTATCTTTTAGTCGAAAGGCAAGTGTCCTTGTATACATATTTAAAGCTGCTTTTGTTAAACGATAACCAGTAGAACTTTCGTCATCAATTGGAAAAGAAAAAGAGCCATAATTAGAATCAAGATTTACTATATGTCCTCCTTTTGCCATTATGGGTAAAAGTTTTTCAGTTAGATTTATTAAACCAAAAATATTGACATCAAAAGTTTTTTGTATTTTTTGAATATCAGCAACATCTTCGTGTGCGTCTAAAATTATCCCAGCATTGTTTATTAGTGCATCAATGTTTACATCCATTTTTTTGATCTTGTTTACAGCCTGCTCAATACTTTCTGGAGAACTTTGGTCAAATTGAATGGAAACCAAATTTGGCGATTTAATCGAAATAGGATTTTTCAAATAAGTTCCAATAACTTTCCAATTCTCAGCAATAAATTTTTTGGTGGTAGCAAGGCCTATTCCTCTGCTTGCTCCTGTAATAATAATTGTTTTCATAATTTGATTATATCAAAGTTCGAGAGTACCAGACAGGTACAAATTTTCACGTTGAAAAATAAGACTAAATTTCCGAGCTGCCAGACTTGGATTCGAACCAAGATACTCAGATTCAGAGTCTGAGGTCCTACCATTAGACGATCTGGCAATATTTCATAATATACCACAAAATTGGTCGGTTTTGGATTTTTTTGCTAAGCTAAACTTATGGAAATCGCTTTATACAGGAAATATCGGCCGCAGAGTTTTAAGGAGGTGAAGGGGCAGGACCATATTGTGGGAGTTTTGGAAAACGAAGCCAAAATGGGCAAAGTTGCCCACGCCTACCTTTTTTCCGGCAGCCGCGGCACAGGCAAAACCTCCGTGGCTCGCATTTTTGCCAAATCGCTCGGAGTTAATCCGGAAGATATTTATGAAATAGACGCCGCTTCCAACCGCGGCATTGATGAGATCAGGGCTATTCGCGACGCGGTCCACACTTATCCTTATTCTTCAAAATACAAAGTTTATATAGTTGACGAAGTGCACATGCTGACCAAAGAGGCCTGGAACGCTTTCCTCAAAACTTTGGAAGAGCCGCCAAGCCACGTCATCTTTATGATGGCGACGACCGAAGCCCACAAACTGCCGGACACGGTGGTCTCGCGCTGCGAATGTTTCGCTTTCAAAAAACCGACGCATCAGATTTTGGTGGAAGCCATTTTGAAAATCGCCAAGGAAGAAAAATATGAAATAGAAAAAAAGTCGGCTTCGCTCATCGCCACTTTGGCCGACGGATCTTT
>CAYQUJ010000032.1:2608-4874 GCA_964420745.1 uncultured Candidatus Saccharibacteria bacterium
CCATAAGCCAATCTTTTTCCATTTTGCAAAAAGCCATGCATTCATCTGGCGACTTGAAACTCTCGCACGTAGAAATTGAAAATGTTTTGGGCGCGCCCAAAGAGTCATTTGTTTTGGAAGTGCTCTCGAGCATAGCTCTGCAAAATACGGAAAAGGGGATAGAGGCAGTCCGCAAAGCTAGTGAAGAAAACGCCGATATGCAAGTTTTTTTGAAAATGATTTTGCGCTCTTTGCGCTTTGTTTTGCTTTTGCGCTTTGCTCCCGATATGAAAAATTTGGTGATAGACGAAACTGGCGAAGAAGAATTTGAACGTCTCGCCGAGCTTGCCAAAACCGCCAAAAATATCAATTCCAAAACATTGCTCTCGTTTTTGGAGGCTTCTTCTCGCCAAGTTTACGCTTCTATCCCAGAGCTACCCATCGAGCTCGCCATCATTGATTCTTGCGGAACGCCCTAATTATTTTTAAGGATATAAGTACTGGTGATTCACCTCCAGCATTTTGTTGGTCAATTCCGGATTGTAGCCGACGCTTTCCGCCCAAGTCGCCCAACCATAAACATCTTTTGGTAAACATTTTGAACCGAAACCTCTTTTGTCCGGATAAACAAAGGTGAACCACATGTTAAATCGCGGATCGTCTCCGTAAACAGCGTCTCTAATAGTGTAATAATCCACGCCGGCCTTTTCGCACACATCATAAAGTTCTTGGCACTGCGCCACTTTGAAAGCAATGGCCCGATTTTCCGACAACTTTATAACCTCGGCTTCGTAGTTGCTGACTTGCCTTATGGTGACGTTGGCGTTATAGGCCTTTTGATAAAGTTCAATGACTTTGCGCCTATCTTTGGGCCGGCCGCCCAAAATCATGAAAGGCCTGGCTTTTTGGTCAGTCATCGGGTGATTTACTGTTTCGCCCAAATATTCCGGCTGGAAAACGATGTTTTTGTCTTTGAATTTATCGCAAGTGCCGGGCATAACCGTAGAGCGGATAATGATAAGAGGGGAGTCGCAATTTTCCACCACTTCTTCCACGATAGAAGTATCAAGTTTGCCGTGTTTTAAGGGTGTGGGCACGCAAACAAAAGCCACATCTGTGGTTTCGTTGCATATCATTTTTTGGTCCGGGTCGTGGATCAGGGCCTCTGGAAACAAGGTTTTCATGGCCTTACCCACCCATCCGTAGCCGTAAATCTTGATTGTCATACGTTCGCAATAATACATATTCTTTTTTTATCCGCAAGTTTGGCATATAAAGTAAAACCGGACGACTAGCAAAACTTGGTTTGCCAGCGTCGACCGTTCTGCACATTGGATAGAGATACGTTGCGCCGCGGGATTGCTCGCGGCGCTTTTTGTTACTTGCTTTTATTTTTTATGATAAAATTAAGTTATGGCCAAAAAGTTTTTGATAGCAAGTTTGCTTATTTTTATATTTTCGTACACTGCTGCGGAAGCGGTTGGAGTGCCGACTATTTTTAGCTATCAGGGCAGATTGACCAACGCGAGCGGGAACTTGCTCGGATCTTCTTCCGGGACCACATATTATTTCAAATTTTCCATTTGGAATGTGTCCACCGGCGGCGTTGCGGGTACCAACCGCCTTTGGCCTTCGAGCGATCCTTCCTCGCAAGCGATTAGTGTGAGACAAGGAGTATTTAATGTAGACATAGACACCACGACCTATAATTTCAATACCGACGATGAAATTTATCTGCAAGTTGAAGTTTCGGCAGACAATGTCACTTTTGAAACTCTTGATCCGAGGCAAAGAATTTCAGCTGCTCCATTTGCCCAAGTGGCTGGAGCGGTAAGCGGTACCGGCCCCTCATCTTTTGGCACCACCGCTCCGTTTGGCACTTCTGTTGTTTCTGTTCAAGCCACTTCAACCCAATCAACCGGTCTTTCTATCCGAGGGGTGCTCAACCAGCTGGCAAATCTCTTCCAAATTCAGGACTCAACCGGCGCCAATCTTTTTATGGTTGACGCGAGCGGCCGGGTCGGGGTCGGAACATCGACGGCGACCAGAAAATTTAATATCTTGGATGCCGACAGCGCGCCCCAACTGCGAGTGAGCCAGTCAACCTCCGCTTACGGCGAACTGCGCGCCGATTCGGCCGGTGATGTCAGAATTTCTTCGGCCGGAGGCAATATCCGCCAAAATAACGAGAACCTGTGGGTCTGTTCCGGCGACGGCTGCGCCATGGACGCCACCCCTCCGGCAGACAAAGGCAACGTGATAGTGGAGACGGGAGTCATTTTTGACA
>CAYQUJ010000032.1:4884-7310 GCA_964420745.1 uncultured Candidatus Saccharibacteria bacterium
GTCCAGCTTTCTTCAACCGGAGGGAACATAAGGAACCAGGATGAAAACCTGTGGGTTTGCTCCGGCGGCAGCTGCGGAGCCGACGCCCCGGCCGATAAAGGCAATGTGATAGTGGAGACCTCGGTTATTTTTGACAACAACTTCAAATTCAAACTCAAAGAAAATCCCGGCGCCACAACAACCACAATCATGCTGGACTCGTTAGGCAACGAAATACTTGAGTTTGATGAAAGCCAGTAACAGTAACGCATTTTCATGACTCTTCTTGATGAACTTAAGATATTTGTAAAAAATATTCTGCATTGGATCTATGCTCTAATCGTCTGCTCCATTTTCTTTTTTTCTTTTGGCTTGGAAGAAACTACCGTCTTCGGCCAAAAATATCTTTTGCCTCTGCCGACATCAGAATCATTCTCGGTCCAAATTTTCAACACCATCAGATATGATTTATTGCCGCCCAGTGTCCAGCTTTTGGTCACTAACCCGATGAGCGCTTTCGTTTCTCAGATACTGTTTTCCGTGTCGTTGGCTTTTTTATCAACCGTACCATTTCTTGTTTATAGAATTATCGTTTATATCCGGCCGGCGCTTTTGCCGCAAGAAAAAAAGGCGGTTTTGTGGTCTCTCCTGCCCATGATTTCTCTTTTTTTTGCCGGCTGCGCTTTTTCCTATTTTTTCTTGATCCCGGCCACTTTTAAGGTGCTTTACCCCTACGCCGAAAGCATCAATGCTATCCCGTTTTTTTCCGTGGATGAATTTATTTATTATGTTTTTGGCCTGATGGTAACTGTTGGGCTGATATTTTTGCTGCCTCTTTTTATGGTTTTACTGAGTTTGATGGGGATTATTGAAGCCAGTTTTTGGATAAAAAAATGGCGGCCGGCTCTTTTGTTTTTTTTGGTACTATCCGCTATAATTACACCAGATGGAACCGGCATTACCATGATCATGCTGTTCCTGCCGCTTGCCTCGCTTTATTTCATGGGGTGTGTTTTTGCCAAAAAACTTGGCAAATAAAATGCGAGCCAATAAAAGGTCGAGTTAATAAAAATTAAATTCATCCGCACACTAACTTTGACATTATTTTTTTGTGTAACGATGGCAAAGTTAGTGTGCGGATAAAAAAATAACATGTTTGGACTAGGAATTACGGAAATAGTGATCATTTTGGCAGTAGTAGCAGTTTTGTCTTTTCTTTATTGGAGAAACAAAAAGAGCAAATCGGCACCTGACCAAGAGATAAAGTACTAGAGAGAAGCGATAACCAATAACAATATGTTTGGATTGGGATTTTCAGAAATATTAATTATCTTAATGGTAGTGGTGGTTTTCTTTTTTGGTGGCCAAAAAATATCTGAATTAGCCAGAGGTTTGGGCAGATTTACCGGGGAATTCAAAAAGGGCCGGGCCGAAATGGAAAGAGAGATAAAAAAAGCCGAGAAAGAATTTAAGAAACCGAGCTAAAATTAAGACGCAAACAAAAGCGTGGACAACAACAGAAGAAAGTTTCTAAAAATAATTTTAATCGGCGGAGGTGCCTTTGTGGTGGGGAAAATATTAAACCCGCTGTTTTCTAAATTTTCGGATAGCCCGCTCGCTAAGAGCGATTTGAGTATTAAACACGAAGCGTCCACCTTTAAGGTTATAGAGGACAAAAAAAGTTTATCGATTTATGACGCTTCCGGTGAGGAGATATTTCAAATTGACAAAGGCATGTAAAATATAATAATAAACCCAAATGGCAGAAAAAATAGCAGAAAAAACAGAGTGCAACAAACATAGATGGATTCCGCTTTTGGGTATCGACAAAACTAGAACTGTGCCCACTTCTCTTTTTACCTGCCTAAAATGCGGCGATTTAAAGGTTGGCACTCAAACTATTAAAATTTCTAAATTTCGCTTGGATATGGGGGAATTGCCTATAAATAATGTGGCGGGTATCAGATTGATTGAAACGCCAACCGCAAACCAAACTGTCTCCGGCCTTACGGTCAGCATGACCTATGGAGAATCTTTGGTCCCGGGAGATTTGCTTTATTTTAAGTCTGACGGAAAAGTCTGGAAAGCTGACGCTAATGCGGCGGGATTGTATCCGGCCATGGGAATGGCTCTGGAAACTGCCGGGAGCGGTTCCCACTTGGTGCTTTTGCACGGCATTTATCGCGACGATTCAAGATACAATTTTACTATAGGCGGAGTGGTGTACTTATCAACCGACGCTGGAGTTGAAACCCAAGTACAGCCATCAGCCGCGGACAACGCCATTCAAGTAGTGGGCATTGCCACCCACACGGATCGCATTTACTTTAAGCCGTCAATGGACTACCTGACGCATGTATAGTATAAAAGTTATATGCTGTCAGTCATAATACCATCATACAAAGACCCGCTTTTGCAAAAAACCATCAACTCACTGATTGAGAATG
>CAYQUJ010000032.1:7320-8630 GCA_964420745.1 uncultured Candidatus Saccharibacteria bacterium
TTTTGGACGGCTACTGGCCCGATCCTCGGCTAGAGGACCATCCCAAATTGCGCATACTCCATTTGGGCAAAAACAGAGGCATGAGAGAAGCAATCAACGCCGGAGTTTTGGCTTCAAAAGGGGAATTTATAATGCGTACGGATGAACATTGTATGTTTGGCAAGGGTTATGACATTATCCTCACCAAAGATTGCGAACCAAATTGGATAGTCACTCCGAGGCGCTATTATCTTGATCCGGTGAAGTGGGAAGTTATGGATTTGCCGCCGGTGGATTACTGCAAACTGGTTATTGCGGGAGAGCCGAAAAAATTTGCCGGAGCGGAATGGAAAAGCCGGACCAAAAAAAGGAAAGATATAATGATTGACGAAACCATGGCCATGCAGGGCAGCTGCTGGATGATGAGGCGCGATTGGTGGGACAAAGTCATAGGAGAGTTGCAGACCGAAGGCTACGGTCCGCTTTATCAAGATTCGCACGAAATGGTTTTTAAAACTTGGAAGGCAGGCGGCAAACTTATGGTCAACAAAAATACTTGGCACGCCCACAAACATAGAGATTTTCCGAGAACCCACAACAATGGAACAAAAGAAAATCCATCAAATAACGAAGCTTGTTGGAAGTATTCTATTGATATTTGGGGGGATTATTATAAAAATGAAATCAGGCCAAAATGGCAGATTTAACAGCGCTTTTTTTTACATCAAACGTCGTGCCTCAAAAGTGGGCGGCATACCACAGGCAAGTTTTGACGGAAGCCATAGGAGACTGCCCGGTCGTTTCTGTGTCCAAAGAGCCGATTGATTTTGGTTTGAATATAGAAGACGAGCCGCATGTCAACAGTTATTATTGGCAAATGCTTCGGGCCGCCAAACTTGCCGAGACTCCTTATGTGGCGATAGTGGAAGATGACACCCTTTATACCAAAGATCATTTTACATCTTTCAGGCCGCCCTTGGACACCTTTGCTTATAATCTGCACCGCTGGTCGCTTTTCACTTGGGGCGCGCCGCTTTTTTCTTGGAAAAACAATTTTGCTGGAGCGGCTTGCATTGCGCCGCGAGAATTATTTATAGAAGCTCTGAAGGAAAGGTTTGCCAAATATCCTGCAGGCATGCCAAGACGAAAATGCGGCGAATTTGGAATAGGATACGAACGGCTTTTGCGGGTAACGGAAAGAAAATCAACCAGCTTTTATTCTTTTGTGCCCATTATTCAATTTAATCACGACTATTTTTCAAGCGCCGAAAATTCGTCTGAAACCGTGCAAAGCATGCACAAAAAACGCATGGGCCTAGTCAGGGCTTGTG
>CAYQUJ010000032.1:8640-8976 GCA_964420745.1 uncultured Candidatus Saccharibacteria bacterium
TTGGTCAAAAAATTCCAATGAAAGATTTAACCGTTGTATTTTTAACCGTAAATAAAGTGCCGGCGGAGTGGGCCAAATACCACCAGCAAATTCTTTTGGAATCAATCGGCGATTTCCCTCTGATTACCATTTCAAAAAAACCGATGGATTTGGGCATAAATTTAATTCAAACCGAACCGGAAAGTTCATCAAACATATATTGGCAAATGCTAAAAGCCGCCAAGTTGGCCACCACGCCTTACATCGCTATTGCCGAAGATGATGTGCTTTACTGCCGAGAGCATTTCATGGCTTGTCGTCCGCCCCTAGACACCTTTGCTTACAACATGAACCGTT
>CAYQUJ010000033.1:0-4002 GCA_964420745.1 uncultured Candidatus Saccharibacteria bacterium
TGAGAAAATACGGTCCGATAGAACGCATGTGGATTTTATCTTCCACCATGTGGTCAAGTTTGAGTACATACATATACCCGACAGCTGTTTCTTGTTTGAAAGCTTCTCCGGTGCGGCCGTCATAAAGCTGCATCTTGCCGTTTTCATTCCAGCCGGCTTTGCCCAATTCTTCTCTTATTTCTTTATCGGTGGCTCCGGCAAATGGGGGCACGATGGCTTGGTAACCAAGAGTTTTGGCGGCCAGGCCCAAATGCAATTCCAATATTTGGCCCAAGTTCATGCGGGAAGGCACGCCGAGCGGGGTGAGCACCATATCAACCGGTGTGCCGTTCGCCATATAAGGCATATCTTCTACCGGCAAAATTTTTGAAATTACGCCTTTGTTGCCATGTCGGCCGGCCAGCTTGTCGCCTACCGAAACATTTCTGATTTGAGCGATTTCTATGTGCACCCTTTTGATAATGCCTGATTCAAGTTTGTCGCCTTTTTCGCGCGAGAAAACTTGCACATTTATGATGCGGCCGCGTTTGCCGCCCTCCACTCTTTTGGAAGTGTCTTTGATGTCTCTGGCTTTTTCACCGAAGAGTGAACGCAATAATCTTTCTTCCGGAGTGAGCTGACTCTCTCCTTTGGGTGTAATTTTGCCAACTAAAATATCTCCTGGATTGACTTCAGCGCCGATTCTGATGATGCCGTCTTCCGCAAGATTTTTCAGCTTGGCTTCGCCGACGTTTGGAATATCGCAAGTCGTCACTTCAGGCCCGAGCTTGGTGTCACGCACATTCACTACCACTTCGTCTATGTGGATGGTGGTAAATTTATTTTCTTTGATCAGTCTTTCCGAAAGAATAATGGCGTCTTCGTAGTTGGCGCCAGACCAGGACAAGAAAGCAATCAAAATATTTTGGCCCAAAGCCATTTCTCCCTGCACACTAGAAAGAGTGTCAGCCAAAGTTTCGCCGCGTTTGACATGGTCTCCTATGTTCACAATCGGCCTTTGGTGGAAACAGGTGGCTGAGTTGGTTTTGGCAAAGTTTATTAATTTATATGAAGTTTTATTGCCCTTGCTGCCCGTCGTCTCAATTTCGTTGCCATCAACTTTGGAAACTACTCCGTCTTCCAAGGCAATTATCAATCTGCCAGTGTCTCTCATGGCCGGGCCTTCTATGCCAGTTGAGACGAGCGGCGCCTCCGGTTCAACACACGGGATAGCTTGTTTCTGCATGTTGGAACCCATGAGAGCGCGGTTGGCATCATCATGGTTCAAAAACGGGATCATGGAAGTGGCAATTGAAAAAGCTTGATTGGTGGCTACGTCCATATAGTCCACCTTTTTCTTGGCGACCATGCCTGGCTTGCCATTGATGCGAGCTTCCACGATGTCCTGTTCAATATTGCCTTTCTCATCTCTCGCTATAGCGGCATGGGCAATGGCAAATTTTTCTTCTTCCAGGGCATTCAAATATTCTATTTCATTGGTCACCACGCCGTTTTTGACTTTCACATACGGTGTTTCAATCATGCCGAATTCATTGATGCGGGCATAAAGAGCTAAGTGCAATATGAGTCCGATGTTTGGTCCCTCGGGAGTGTGGATCGGACACAACCGGCCGTAGTGCGATGGGTGCACATCTCTTACTTCAAAACCGGCGCGAGAACGGTTGAGCCCGCCGGGTCCCAAAGCCGAGAGCAATCGCAGGTGTTCAATTTCGGCCAAGGCGTTTTCCTGGCTCATAAATTGGGAGAGCTGGTTGGTGGTGAAAAATTCTTTCAGCCGGGCTTGCAGAGGTTTTGGTATTATAAATTGAATTGGCAAAGTGACATCGGTATCAACGGTCGACATGCGGTTTTGCATGTTCCTTTTTATTTGAGCCATGCCGACGCGGAATTTTTGCTGCATCATTTCTCCGACATATCTCACTCGGCGGCTGCCGAGGTGGTCGATATCGTCTTCAATAGAATCCGGAGTGATGTTGAGCGCGATGATTTGGTTGACTACCAATCTCAAATCGTCAAGATTCAAAGTGCGACGGGCGGCTTTGCCGGAAGTCGGCAAATTGAATCTCAAATTGAATCTGAAGCGGCCGACTTTTTGCAAATCGTAACGGTCGGAATCAAACAAATTTTTGAAAAATTCTTTAGCATTTTCGGCGGTGGCCAAGTCGCCATCGCGCAGCCGTTTGTAAATTTCCACGAACGATTCTTCAGCGGTCTTGGCGTGGTCCTTGGCCAGAGATTTTTCCAAATATTCTTTTGCATCAGGATTGTCTTTGAAGAGCTCAAAAATTTCAGAATCTGTCTCGGCGCCAAAAGCCCGCAAGAGCGAAGTTACCGGAAATTTTCTTTTGCGGTCAATGCGCACATATATAGTCTTGTCGGCATCGGTCTCTATTTCTATCCAGGCGCCGCGAGAAGGTATTATTTTTGCTCCAAACAAAGCTTTGCCTTTGATTTCCAACTTGGTAAAAAAGACTCCGAATGAGCGAGCCAGCTGGGGCACAATGACTCTCTCTACACCGCTCACAATAAAGGTGCCGTGCGAGGTCATCATTGGGAATTCGGTCATGAAGAGTTCCTGCTCTTTCTCGGTGTTCAATATCTTGTTGGTCAAGCGCACTTTTACTTTGAGTGGCGCTTCATACGAAAGTTTTTTCTCCTTGGCGTAATACTCGTCGTACTTCGCTTTTTCCAATTCAAAGCCCAAAAATTCAAACTTAAATTTTTTGCCGGAAAAGTCGTTGATGACGGCAAACTCGTCCATCACCTCTTTGATGCCCTTTTCAATGAGCCACTTGAAAGATTCCACTTGGTCTTTGACCAAATTTGGAATAGGGGCGAGCGGCTTTCTAAATTTACTAAAATACTTTTTTGGCAGTGTTTTTTCCGTCATTTTTAATTTATTCTTTATTAAAATTTTCCCAAACACACACAAAAACACACCCCAACATCTTGGGGAATTTTATTTCCTCCGTTCTTTAACTATTTATTGTTTTATAAGTCAAATCGTAGGATTCTGCTTGTAAAATATAGCTGTTTTTGGATATAAACAGCCCACCATTGACAAGCCATAACTCAATCACTCAATAGTAATCACTAGTATATACCCCCGTTTAAATCTGTCAAGTTTGTCAACTGTCGCCTGTGGATAAGAACTTTTGTAATTTTATTTCCCTGCCCGGAGCAAGGCAACGACGAAAAGGGACTCGGCCCAGCCGAGAGGGGTGTTGTCATTGGGTTTGTTGGAATCGGAATAATAAAGTTCTGGAATTTTATCTTTGTAAATTGTCCCAAAAGATTTTTCAAGATACTCCTGAGCTTTTTCAAAATCTGTTTTTGTTTCTTCTTGCCCCTCTCTTGTTGTAAGAGAGGGGTTGGGGTGAGTTATTTCTTGTGCCCATTTTCCGTAAATAATAGAAAGCCACGGAAAACCGAAGCACCACTCTGCTTCTTCACTTACCTCATCTTCGTTTTTATTATAGTATCTGTCATTTTTATATCTGATGACTCCCCTGTCTCGCTTCAAATGATATTCCAAATGCCTGACTATATCGCGAGCTTCTCGCTCCGATACAACGTTGAAAGGAAAAACGAGCGATAGAAGCGCCAAATCAGTAAACTTGCTTTTTGATTCCCGCGGCAAAAGTTTTTGGAGAGCTTCCTCCCCTTTTTCTATAAGGTGGCTCGGCATTTCTACCAAACCGGTTTTGGCGATTGATTTGAGCCCGGCCACACATGCGCCAACCGAAGAAGCGTGCACTTCTTCATACTCTTCCCAAACGCCGTTATCGGAATCGTGCCAGTATTCTATTGATTTCAAATAATCCACCAATATTTGCAACACCTCTTTTTCTTCTTCTGTTTCAATTATTTTTATGCCCTTTTGCTCCAAGTCCCCTATTTTAAAAAGTATGGCGCCGACCGCGTCGTTTTGCTTGTTGCCCCATTCCTCCCAAAATTCTTCAAAGGTTTCCGGATTGTATCGCGCGTGAATATATTGAAAAG
>CAYQUJ010000033.1:4012-8089 GCA_964420745.1 uncultured Candidatus Saccharibacteria bacterium
TTTGACCGCCCAGCTGATTTTATTTTTATGTTTGACAAAAATTTGAAGCATTGCCTTCCAAACTTTTTTGACTGTCTCCCAATCCTCAACTTCTTCAAATGCTAGGCAGGTATAAAAATTGTCCCTGAGCCACGCTTTGTTGTAGCCGGTGGATACATCGGATCGCGAAGCCAAAAAAAGACCGCTCGGCGCCTGCAGCGCGCGGATATTGTCCAAATGTTTTTCTAAAATGTCTTCGCTTATTTGCATTATTTCCCTAAAATATTTTTCTCATACAATTTTTTTGCTTCCACCAACATTTCTTTCAGATACGGTCTTTTGTTTTCCATGAGTTCGGCAAGCAAGGGGTAATTTTTTTTGGCTTCGGCATACAGAGCGATCACCTTTTCTTCTTCTTTAAAAAACTCCAGCATTTTGAGCGCCAGCTTTTCTTCATAATATTTTTTATCATCATCAATTTCCTTGCCCCTGATGCTCTCCACAATTTCCTTGGCAATATCGGTCTCAGTTTGCGACTGGGCAATCAAAAAATCTATTTCATCTTTGATCGGGTATTTCATATAAAAATTAATTTCTTTCCTCTTGGCCTTCAAAACTTGTTATTGTTCCGGTTGCTTCCATTTTTTTGTCAAACATATTTCTTACACTTATTTCGGCCTCTCTTAATTTTTGCTCTCTGGTTTCCGGTAAGATTATTTTCTCTTGCACATTTATTCCTTCCATATTTTTATTTTACAATGCTACTAATAATGCTCCACCTAAAATTAAAGCGCCGCCCAAGGCGGTTTTTATGGTAAATGATTCTCCCAAAAACAAAGCGGCTAAGATTAAAGCAAAAACCACCGAAGTCCTATCAATCGCTACCACGCCGGAAACCGGACCGTTTTTGATGGCAAAAAAGTAAAAAAGCCAGGAAAGAGCTCCGGCCACGCCGGAGAGGATTATAAAAACTATCGGCCTGCCATATAAAGTTTCCAAATTTTGGAATTTATTTAAAGAAAATGCGACTATTACCAAAAATAAAGCCATCACCACTGCTCGCACTGTGGTTGCCAAAGTGGAGTCAATATTTTTTAAGCCAATCTTGCCGAAGATAGCTACAAGGGCCGCAAAAACCGCCGAACCTACCGCATAAAAAATCCAATGCATACCCACATTTTACCCCACTCCTTTTCAAAAAGCATCCACAGTGTGTTATCCACTTTTGGAAATCTAGTTTACTGTGATAAAATGATGCCAGACATAGTTTTTTCTAAACCAAAAGAGAAGCCCATCTTGGGAAGATAACGCTGGCCACTTATGGTGAGCGAAGTCGGACCATAAAGTGTTTTTCTCTTTTGGCTTAACTGAAATCCGGTACGCAAGAAACGCCTGTCTGCGCAGGCAGGTGTCTTGCCTTATTGCCGAGATTTGGTTGAGTAGCAAAAGCCGTTCCGTGGAGGAGCGGCTTTTGCTTTTTTATAAATTTCCGAGTAGTATCTTTTTTGGAAGGAGATCTTTAAAATGGGCAAAATTGTTTTAGTCAGACACGGACAAGACGAGGACAATGCCAAGCGTATATTAAATGGTAGACGCAACGCGCCACTCACTACTCTTGGTGTAACCCAAGCTTATGACTTGACTGATAAGTTGAGAATGGCGGGACTGAATATCAAACACGTTTTCTCTTCTCCGCTCCAGAGGGCTCATAAAACCGCCGAAATATGTTCGAGAGTTTTGAGTGTTCCACACACCGTGATGGAGTGTCTAATGGAAAGGAATCACGGAATTTTAGAGGGGCATCCTTACTCGGATATTCCCCGTTTGGCAAAAT
The DNA here is from genome assembly GCA_964420745.1 of uncultured Candidatus Saccharibacteria bacterium. Classification (GTDB taxonomy): domain Bacteria; phylum Patescibacteriota; class Minisyncoccia; order Phycocordibacterales; family WO2-35-19; genus CAYQUJ01. Next base: position 5,826 of record CAYQUJ010000033.1, read on the forward strand.
CTTTCAAGATAGCTTACGGGTTTACCTATGTCTTGGAGGTGGAAGGCGGAGAAAATTATTCGGAACTTTGCGAAAGAGCGAAGATTGTTCTCTCCGAAATTCAAAATAAGATCTTGGAACTCAAAATCAACGGGAATGTTCTGGTTGTCTCGCACGGAGCAATCAGTCGGGCTCTTGAAACTGTCCATAAAGGTCTAACCCACGAAAACATTTTTGACTCGCCATCCTTTTCAAACTGCGAGTTTAGGATTTTGGAATAGTCTTTGGGTTTCCAGACCCATCAAAGCCGCGGCTCGCCCCGGCTTTTGTTTTTACAACAAACCACAAGGATGACCCTTGTTGTTAAGACGAATGTGTTATAATTTTGTTTGTTTATTCCTCCACTCCTCTATTTTTTTGTGGTTGCCGGAGAGCAAAACTTTTGGCACGCGATATTTTTTGCCTTTGTATTCCAAAACTTCCGGCCGAGTATAATGCGGATACTCTAGCCCATTCTCACCGACTTTGCTGTCTTTTTCTTTTTTTAATAAAAGATTCCAATGGGACTCTTCCTTCAAAGATTCCAACTTGATGACTCCTGGGATAAGTCTAGACACCGCTGAGGAAACCACCATCGCCGCCACATCACCATCAGTCAAAACATAAGGGCCGATGGAAATTTCTTCCGCTTTTAATGCCGTTTTTACCCTTTCATCAATGCCCTCATAGCGGCCGGTTATAAAAACTATTTCTTTATATTTCTTTGCCCAATCATAGGCGATTTTTTGATTGAAAATTTTTCCTTTGGCAGAAAACACTACAACCTTGACCTTCTTTTTCTTTTCTTGCCCCCTCTTAAGATAAGAGGGGGTTGGGGGTGATATGCCCTTTTCTATTTTTTCGAACGCTTTCAAAATCGGCTCAGCTTGAAGCACCATACCCGCTCCCCCTCCGTAAGGCGTGTTATCAACTCTCAAATACGGCTTCTCTTTCTTTTTTTGTGTTTTGGTTGGCTTAACAAAATCTCGCGGATTGTAAAATTTGATTTTTATTTTTCCATTACGAACAGCTCGCCCAATAATGGACGAGCTGACGTAAGAATCAAAAGATTCCGGAAACAATGTAATTACATGAAATACCATTAGATCTTCAAATCTTCCATCACATCATCCACCGATTTCATTTTGGCGGATTCGGTTGGGGCGCTTTTGCGGCCTCCTTCCGGCTCGTTGATTTTGAGGTTGACTCGGGCGTTGTTTTTCATACCGACAACCCGAAGCAAAATGCGGATAGCTTTGGCAGTGTTGCCGCTGCGGCCGATAATCTTGCCCATATCATCCGGGTGCACATCGAGGCTCAAAAGCACTCCCATTTCATCAACGGTGCGAGTGATCTTAACGGACTCTGGATGGTCTACTAATCCCTTCACGACGTAATCCAAAAATTGCGCGTCTTGTTCCATTTCAGTTTAGCTAAATTTTAATAATGCGGACCTGCTACAATTATATTACAAATTTTTTTACTCAACAACTTCGGCTTTTGGCTCTTCTGTCGGTTCCTCTTTTGGCTCGGCCGCTTCCTCTGTTGGAACCGGTGTTTCGGCCTTTGCTTCTGCCTCCGGCTTTTCGCTTACAATCGGCCTCTTTTTGGGCAGAACATTGATTTTCTTGCCTTCTATCACCTTTTTTCCAACCAGAAAGTTGTGGACAGTGTCTGACAATTTGGCGCCCTTACTCATCCAATGCTTTATTTTTTCAGCGTCAAACTCCGCTTTGTCTTCCCTCCTGGAGTCATAACTGCCGAGGATTTCCAAAAATTTGCCGCTTTTGGGGCCGTTTTTGGAATCAGTCAAAACAAGCCGGAACACCGGCTCGTGCTTTCTTCCTACCCTTTGCAATCTGACCATTAACATAACATTAAGAGACTAACAAGATATTGAAAATTAGTCAAATTTACTCAGGTTTTATTTCTTGCGATTCTTCTCCTTCTCTCCCCAACCTTTGCTTTTCCAATATTTCGGCTTCTTCATCAGAAGTACTATTATCTGGCCCTGGCACGGCCATAAAATTACCGCCGTCATTGGTTCTCTTCGGTGTTTCTTTTTTCTCTTCTCCACCATTTTTCTCTTCCCCACCAAAAAGTTTTACTGATTCAAAAAGTCCCATAAAATTAATTTTAATTGATAATGCTAAAATTATAGCATAATGAAATTAATAACAAATCTGGTATATTAAACCACATGGGCACGTGGCGGAACTGGTATACGCGTACGCTTCAGAAGCGTA
>CAYQUJ010000033.1:8099-8370 GCA_964420745.1 uncultured Candidatus Saccharibacteria bacterium
CAAAACGGGCTTCGCCCGCCGTAGCTTTAGCGAAGGCGGGGTGTAGTACAGCGGTAGTATACACGATTCGGGTTCGTGAGACCCGGGTTCAATTCCCGGCACCCCGACATTTCTATATATCCCTTTAAATAAGCCATTTTTCAGCTTTTTGCTCTCAAAAGGCAATTTTGTGCTTGACAAGTGTATTGTAATTTGCTATAATATAGGTAGAGGTGAAAACCCTTTCCCTACCCCTCAATACGAACTTTTGGAAAGTTAACTTCTAATGATT
>CAYQUJ010000034.1:0-4461 GCA_964420745.1 uncultured Candidatus Saccharibacteria bacterium
TTGAATCATTAGAAGTTAACTTTCCAAAAGTTCGTATTGAGGGGTAGGGAAAGGGCTTTCTCCTACCCTGTATTATGTCATATACACGGAAAAACGCAAGGAAACAACCTCACCCCAGCCCTCTCCTAGATGCAGGAGAGGGAGAAGGAAAAATATGCTAAAATATCAGCATGGATCAGGACTTTAAGGTGAAAGTGGGGGACTTTGAGGGACCGTTGGATTTGCTTTTGGATTTGATAGAAAAAAGAAAACTTCATATCAGTGACGTTTCGCTTTCGGAGGTTGCAGATGAGTTTATTGCATACACCAAATCTTTTGAAGAATTTCCGATTAAAGATTCGGCTGATTTTATATTGGTTGCTTCCACTCTTTTGCTCATAAAATCAAAATCTCTTTTGCCAACTTAAGAGTTGAGAATGGAAGAACAGGGGAGTATTGAGGATTTGGAAAAACGCTTGGCTATCTATAAAAAATACAAAGAGTTGTCGCTGAGTTTGGGAAAAATGTTTGGTAATTTTTTGTATTTTGCAAAAGAAAGAAAGGTGATGCGAACAGTTTTTTCGCCGACGCCTGATATTACTTTGGCTTCTATCAAAAACGCTCTTTCGGAAGCGCTGCAAAATGCGCCAAAAATAGAAAGTTTGCCGAAAGTGGTAGTAGAAAAAATAGTAAGTTTGGAAGAAATGATCGGCAACCTTGCGGAGAGAATAAAAACAAGCTTGAGGACCAGCTTCAGAGATTTTTCCGGAATTGGAAAAGCAGAAAAAGTAAATGTTATAGTAAGCTTCCTGGCTATGCTAGAATTGGTTAAACAGGGAGCGGTAAGGGTGAATCAAAATAAACATTTTGAGGATATAGAGATTGAAAGCGAGGGCGCGGGAGTGCCAAGTTATTATTAAAAATATGAATTTAGAACAACAAATAGAAGCCATACTTTTTTATAAAAATGAGCCGCTTGAAATAAAGGAGCTTTCTAAACTGTTAAAAAAAGGGGAGAGCGAAATAAAAGAGGCATTGCAAAATTTGGCGCGCTCTCTGGAGGGCGGGGGTATCTGCCTTATCATGACTGAGCGGGAAGTTTCGTTGGCCACCAGTCCGGAAGTAAAAGATCTGATAGAGCAAATAGCCAAAGACGAGATGAGTCGCGAAATAGGCAAAGCCGGTCTGGAAACGCTTTCCATAATACTATATAATGGACCAGTCTCGAGAAGGGAAGTTGACTATATAAGGGGTGTCAACTCTGCTTTTATATTGAGAAATCTTGCCATGCGGGGGCTCGTCGAGAGAGAGCAAGATTCCAAAGACCAAAGAGTCTTCAAATACAGGGCTAGTTTGCCCTTGTTGGCTCATCTCGGCATAAAAACAGCCGATGAATTGCCGGAATTTACGGAGTTAAAAACAAAAATAAGCGAGTTGCAAGATAAAACCGATAACAATAATGAACAACTTTAAAGATATTTTTGGGGTTGAAAACCGAACAAAATATTTTACTCATGTTTTGGCGTCTCTGTGCTTCATTTCAATCGTAGTTTTTTTGTTGCTTATTATCGGAAACAATTCTCTAAACAAAAACGAGGTGGAAGCGGCCACAGAAAAACCGGATCCGTTTGAAAGTTTGGCGCTGGAAGCCAAGAGCGCTATGGTTTGGGACGTGGTAAACGAGAGAGAGCTCTTTGCAAAAAATCCGGATGTGCCATTGCCTCTGGCCTCGCTTACCAAAGTTATGACAGCTGTCACCGCGTACGCTTTTTTGTCTGATTCCGCCAACGTCAAAATTTTGCTGGAATATTTGGAGCCAGAAGGGGATTCGGGGTTGGTAGTTGATGACATTTGGCGAGCTAGCGACTTGCGAGATTTTACTCTGCTCACTTCTTCCAACGATGGCGCTTTTGCCCTGGCCGCTGTTGCTGAATCCCAGACAGCAGAAAAAGGTGGAGATCCCCAAGCTCAGTTTTTGAAAGCCATGAATAACAAAGCGGCAGAAATAGGCCTTTCAAACAGCAGGTTTTTCAACGAGCACGGGCTGGACAGAGAAATGGACCGAGGCGGAGCTTATGGTTCGGCCCGCGATATGGCTTTGCTTTTTGAATACACTCTCAAAAATTATCCGGAAATTTTGGAAGCCACCCGTTACAAAAGTCTGCAATTTGGCAGCGCCGAGAAAGTTTATGCGGCGGATAATACAAATATTTTTATAAATGAAATACCGGGTATTTTGGCTTCCAAAACCGGTTTTACAGACCTGGCCGGCGGCAATCTGGTCATCGCCTTTGACTCCGGCCTCAATCGGCCTATTATTATTTCCATCCTCGGTTCCACCGAAGAAGGCCGTTTTGCAGATACTCTGAAATTGGTAAACGCCAGTTTGAAATATATTCAGGAGAATTAAATGATCATCGATATCGTAAAAGTTTTTTTGCCGGCGGTGGGAGCGTTCGCGCTCGGGATTTTGTTTACCCCGTTTTTGACTGATTATCTTTACTCGCATCAGATGTGGAAAAAGAAGGCGGGCAAAGTGGCGCTCGATGGCAGTGAAGCCACAATTTTTAATGAGTTGCATAAAGAAAAAGAAATCAACACACCGAGGATGGGCGGCATTGTTATTTGGTTTAGCGCGGCAGCAGTTATTATCGGCATTTGGATTATTTCAAAAATTTTCCCAGGAGATATTACCGAAAAATTGGACTTTCTTTCCCGCAACCAAACTTGGGTGCCGCTAGCCACACTGCTTCTCGGCGCTTTGGTTGGGTTGGTTGATGATTATTTGGAAGTCAAACCAACATTCGTTGAAGGAGAAATTAGGCGCAGCAAAAGCGGGCTTTCGTTAAAAAAACGGTTGGCCATTGTTTCGCTCATTGCTCTGGCTTGCGCCTGGTGGTTTTATGAAAAACTTGATGTAGTCGGCATCGGTTTGCCTTTTGGTTTGGGAGAATTTTATCTGGGCCCAATATTTATTTTACTCTTTGTCGCCACAGCGCTTTTCATTTATGCCGGCGGCGTGATAGACGGGCTTGATGGCTTGGCCGGCGGCGTCTTCACCCCCATGTTCGCCGCTTACGGTGGTATTGCTTTTTACCAACAGCAAATTGACCTGGCCGCTTTTTGCGCTACTGTGGCCGGCGGCATTTTGGCTTTTCTTTGGTTTAATATTCCGCCCGCCAGATTTTATATGTCGGAAACCGGCACCATGGGGCTCACCATCACTCTCACCGTCGTTGCTTTCATGACCGATCAGCTAGGGGAGGGTTACGGACTTTTGGTTTTGCCTATTATCGCTTTGCCTTTAGTTGTAACCGTCCTTTCGGACCTGATCCAAGTTTTTTCTAAAAAATTCCGCGGCAAAAAAGTATTTCTGGTCGCTCCCTTGCACCACCATTTTGAAGCCAAGGGCTGGCCGGCTTACAAAGTCACCATGCGCTACTGGATCATCTCCCTCATGTGCGCCGTTTTGGGTATTACCTTGGCGCTTATAGGATGATGTTTGGTGGCTGTATTTTCATCATAACGCGACTATTGACAAAAACAAAGTATGTGTGATAGGATTGCACAGGAGGTGTAGCAATGGTATCTCAGAGGTTCACCCTGAAAGAAGGAGAAAAGGCTCTTCTTTTGGGTTGTCGCAAGCAGGATTTCGAAGCCTGGTTTGAAAAGCACCAGGTGATCAGGGAAAGGGTGCTCGTCCTGTGCGAGGACGACATGAACAAGATGTCGGTCATCCCAACAGGCATCAAGGGCATATTATTTTGTCGCCACATTGACCATGCCGACAGCAACAGGATAAAGACCTTGGCTGAAAAAAACGGGGTGTTCTTTACGAAGTTTTTCCCGCGGACCACCGAGGTCAAAACGTTTTTGGAGATGTCCACGGTGATAGACAGACCAAGCAAAGTGGTCTTGGTGGACACCAACAAACCGGTAACTTCTGAAGAAATGCGGCCGGTTGCAGAGCAAGCGGCGCCGCCGGTTCAAGCCAGACCGACAGAGGCCCACAAGCCCAAGAAAGGGGAGCTCCGGAATTTCATTCTGGAGAATGCTGACTTTTCTGCCAAGGCGGCGGTCGAAAGATCTCGCTTGATGGAATTGGCCAAGAAGATCGGGTTGGTCACAACTACCAAGTCCATTGAAATATCCTTTTATAATGTCAAAAGGATGACCAGCCCGGCCAACATCGAAGCAGTCGAACCGGAAGCGAAACTCAAAGTGTCCAGTGGGGATCTCAGGAAATACAAGGCCCTAGTGGAAAGCTTCGGTGTTAATGCGACTGCGTTCGCCGCGGCCATGACATGTCTTATAGAGAAGCTATCGCATCTCGAAGAAGAGGTCTCTGCTTTGAAGAGCTCGAACACCGAGCTCCAAAGGGAAAACAAGGATCTCAAAAAGAAGGTCGGGAAATCAGGAAGAGAGTTCAAGAGTAAGCTTTCCGAACTTCTGAAGAGTATGTGACACTGGCCCCCGTTTCCG
>CAYQUJ010000034.1:4544-7971 GCA_964420745.1 uncultured Candidatus Saccharibacteria bacterium
AAAGTTCAATGATGCGTCAAAAACCACAGAAAAGATTATCCCGCAGCGAGAATAATCTTCTTTGTTGAAAACCTAAAAGCAGGGCATTGCAAACTCCAGGATGCCCGCCTGTATCTGTCCATAAAAATAGAAACAAGTACCCCCCCAGGCACGAGAAACGGACAGAATTTCTCCATTACGGACCAGATGTTAATGCTGGTGCGTAGTTGGGCGCGCGAAAATTGAAAATCGCTTGTTTCTGGTATTGATCCCATAATTCTTCCCACAACTGCTTTTTCAACACCAAAAATAAGATCGGATTTTCCGGAATTGAGCTTTACCAGACTGATTCCCAGAGGAAGTTGGTAAGTATTCAGTTTGTCTTCAGTCTCATACCTCCGCACAGCTTTGTTCCAGCCGTCAATGATTTGGTCGATTTCTTTTCGTTTTATGCCCGCGTTTGACGCGGCCTGAGCAAAATCAACCCTTGTAGCACCAGACGGATCGATAGGCGAAAGTTGCGGATGGCCAATCTGCCAAGTCAGCGAGACGGTTGCCACCCATTTGGCACTAAAAGCATACATGCCAAGTTCGTTGTTTGTCTCACTATTGCCCAAGTTGGCAATATATATAGCAAGACTATCGAACTTTTTCTTCCACTCATTGCCGGATTCAACCCCTTTTTTAACCGAATTGTTCAAATCCTTTATTTGTTTGGCCTGAGCTGTAATGGCCAGTTGCAAATCCGGAATAAGAGCTGGTTCTTTTTCTTTCATCTCCAGAAACTCTGAACGCTCTCTATTTAGTGCTTGTTCGGCGTCCTTGATGGCCTGAGCTTGGGACTCAAAACCAGCAACTCTTTTCCTTTCAGCCCTGATGGCCTGGCTGAGAATTTTGGTTTCTCGCCTATCTTCCGCTCGCAAAGTCTTGAAGTGAGCAAGGGCCTTGATGAAATCATCACGGCTGTCAAGTATGCCGAATGCCCCCAGAATTTGCCTCTGCCTTTCGGGAGAAACATTTTCCGGCTTTCGGTCAGGGTGAACTTGAGCCGCAAGTTGCCGTCCATAGCTCTTAATCACAGCGTAGATCTGATCTTCGGTAAGCCCAAGATCAAGAACCGCTTCGGTCAAGCCAATAACCACGAGAGGATTTACGTCCCCCCAAGGAAGAGTTTGGCCTAATGCCTTCCCGATACTGGCTTTGAGTTCTCGCGTAAAGTTGTCCATCAGATAACCCCCTCTCTTTTCAGTAAATCTAAAGCCTCATAGCCGCGAAGCTCGTCTGAGTCCGCTGACAAATAGTCAGGCACTTCTTGGGAAAGTGCTCGGCGCAATTGATGTCTGCGAACCGAAGACATTTCCAGAAAGTCCGTGATGTCTAGAGCGTCTGTATGACCCCTTCTGCGATTCTCTGGAATAACCTTTGAGACCACGAGCCATATACACAAGCGCATACAAACACTATAAGCGTGTTTGTTGCTGACGCCAAGAACTTCACACATTTCTTCAAGATTGGTGTCCACCATCTCGATCAAAAGTTCCGGATTGTCTGTACCATAATGCAACACGATAAATCCGGCTTGTTCGACAGAGAGCGAGAAAGCAGAATACTCCCTGGAAATAATTCTCAGAAGATTCATACACTCCCGCAAAAACTCCGCGAAAGAATCAAATCTTGAATGAGTGATGTTTCGTCCCACCAAGCGAGGGTTGAGATCTTCGATCTCCAACTCCTTGTGGCCAAGATACAGCCGCAAGAGTTTTGCCATTGATTCTGGTAATATCCCAAAGTCTCCCGCCAGAGCCAGATAGATTTGTTGCTCTATCAAGGCCGGCAAAGCTCTTTGAATTCGAGCGATGGCTGTCTGGGGTTTCCAATGTAGGCGCGTAGCCAGTTTTTGCACTCTCGGATTGGCCGGAACAAGTGCATACTCCTGGATTGGAGCCAATGTTTTGGTTTTGTTTTCGTCCATATTTGAAAGATCCTCCATTTCTGATAATACATTTGAATATAATTTTTGTCAATCTGAATTTTTCCCTCCCCTGGTCAAGGGGAGGGCAGGGTGGGGTTCTTATGTTATGATAATTATATGGCGAGAATTGGGAAAATCAGCAGACCGTTTTTGGTGTGGGTGGGGGTGTTGGTAGTGGCCGGGTTTTTTATTTTTATGTCGGCTTCGCTCGGCGAACTGGCCAAAAACGAAATCAAATTTTCCAACGTTGCTTTCAACCAAGTTTTTTACGGATTATTTTTGGGGTCCCTTGCTTGTCTTTTTTTCGCCCGCATTGATTATCATGTTTGGAAAAAATCTTCTTTTATTTTTTTCATCGGATCTGTCATACTCACTCTTTTGGTTTTTGCGCCAAAGATCGGACTGGAACACGGCGGAGCCAAACGATGGATTGACCTCGGCTTCATAACTTTCCAACCAGCGGAATTTTTAAAAATTGCTTTCATTGCATATTTTGCCGCTTGGCTTTCTGGATTAAAAAATAAAGTTGGCACTTTGTCTTGGGGGCTTTTGCCATTTTTGATATTTTTAGGAATTTTGGGAACCATATTGCTTGCTCAACCGGACACCGATACTTTCGCCGTCACTATTTTTGCCGCCTTATCAATGTACATCGCCGCCGGCGCCAAGTGGCGGCATGTTTTGGCTGTATTACTTATTGGCGCAGCCATCTTGGCTGTTTTGGCATTTACCCGTCCTTATATAATGCAGAGAATAAAATCCATGCTAGATCCGGCGGCGAACAATCAAACCAGCGGCTATCAACTCAATCAGTCGCTTATCGCGGTGGGCTCCGGCCAAGTTTGGGGCAGGGGATTTGGGCAAAGCATCCAAAAGTTCAGCTATTTACCGGAACCGATCGGGGACTCGGTGTTTGCGGTAGCGGCCGAAGAGTTTGGCTTCGCCGGAGCGCTCACCATTATCGGGATGTTTGTGATGTTTAGTCTGGAAGGTTTGAAGATCGCTTCACGGGCGCCAGATGATTTTGGTAGACTACTAGCCCTCGGAATTGTTATACTAATAGTGTCTCAGGCCATGATTAATGTGGGCGGCATGATCGGGGTTTTGCCACTCACCGGCATTACTCTGCCATTCGTCAGCCACGGCGGCACAGCCCTTTTTATCAATTTGATTGAAGTCGGCATAATGATGAATATTTCGAGAAGCATTAAAAAATAATGAAAATTATATTTACAGGCGGTGGTACGGGCGGGCACTTTTATCCGGTTATAGCGATTGCCGAGTCAATACAAAAAATTTCAAGGGAAAGTAAATTTGTAAGCCCTGAAATGTATTTTTTCGGGCCGACTCCGTACAACCAGGGACTGCTTTACGACCATAAAATAAAATACAAAAAAGTAATCTCCGGTAAAATCAGAAGGTATTTTTCTTTGCTTAATTTTTTGGATATTTTCAAAACCATTTGGGGCGTCTTCG
>CAYQUJ010000035.1:0-7646 GCA_964420745.1 uncultured Candidatus Saccharibacteria bacterium
GAGAGGGGGAAAACCACAAAACTTATCAAATATAAATCAATATTGACAAATAAAATGAGTTTGGTATAATGGCATCTAGAAATCGGCAAATGAAGTGCCGAAAAGGAGACCCGATGAAACTGGCTTTTGCTATTCTGTGTACCGTGTTCTTTCTCGTCTGGATAGGGGTAAGAACCGTTGCAGATATCAACTTCGACCGCAATTGCGAGGGCTACTTAAAAAGAGCAGCCGACGCGAACACTGTGGACTTGGCAGCTGAGAATCTCGAAGTGGCAGTCAAATATGCCGAACAAAACGGACTCACATCCGGGTTCACTTCTATCGTGTATCGCACGCCGGACGAGGATATTGGCTTCTGGTACAAAAACCTGACAGCTTCCCTCAAAGAGCTTCGGGCGGTCAAACCGGAAACGCCGCAACTGGAGAGAACAAACATCCTCATGAAATTGAGGGAGACACTCCTTGACCAGGGGCAGAGTACGAGTGTTACTGCACCTTCCGGCATTTCGGTCTATCCGAACAATGCAGTATATGCAATGTGGGGTTTACTCACTGGAGTCCTAGGTTGTGTATTCTGGTTCCTGTGGTTCATTGAAGTTGGCGGGTATTAACCCCAACCCCCGGCGGGGTGCTCACACGAGCACCCCGCCGGATTTTTTTATGCAAAATTACACCACACTTGCTTCAGGCACAAGGATGACCCTTGTGCTTCAACGGCTCAAATGGCCCAACTTCGCTGAAGCTTCGCTGAGTAAAACAGGAAATGAGCCGTTTGTTTTGTTTTCGTCTTCCCTCTCCCAAGTCTGGGAGAGGGTGGCTGGAAGCCGGGTGAGGGCTGAGAGATTAACCTCTCACCTGCGTCGGGTAAGCGATCGGGTCAATGACGCGGGAGAAACATTGACGCCCAGCTTTGTGATTCCAGTTGTTGTTTTGGATGACATCCATTTTTCCGAAGCCGACGCCGACTGGCGCCACTTCATACCCGTATTGATTTTGGTTGGCCATGTTTTCTTTGTTGAATTCAGCGCAGAGTTCAAAGGTCATCGCATCCATTTTTCTGTATTCGTAAGTAGTTTTTGATTGGGGGTCGGTCGGAATAATTACATATTGCTGGCTTGATTTTATGTCGGATAAACTTACCGGTATAGTTCCATTCATTTGCCAATAGCTTATGACTTGCCACTGGATTTCATTCAAATCGGAAACTTTTTGATTGTCGTATCTAATTAATCTTTGAGTTTGAGGCGAACCGAGGACAGAAAATCCCAGAATAATGGAAATCGCAATAATAATGCCGACGATGACAGCCCACATTTTTCTGGCTTTTGAAGAAACTCTGTCGCGAATATCTTGGATGTAAAATCCAAAAACACACCCGGCAACCAGAAGCACCGAGAGAGCTTTGAGGAGAAAAGCAGCGGTTAAATCTTGGCCGTCCAAAAACTTATAAAGCACCGTCACCAAATCCCCCGCCAAAAGAAGGCCGGCCACAAAAAGAGTAATATAAATCAACCATTTTCTGATATTGATTTCTTTTTTAGCTGGATTTTGCTCATAAATTTTGTAGACAAAATAAGACAAAATGATGAACAAGGGGAAGAAAACAATAAGGGTGGCCACCGGCATGCTTATTTCCGAACCGCCGCCCCAAGCATAAATATTTTGAGCCACTTCGGGGAAGGCCTTATTTATAACCTTGAAAATTAAATTCAAAAAACTGACGGTTACCGTGTACAAAGCCACGATTGCCCCTAAATGAAGAAAAAAATCTTTTGCACTAGCTCGATTTTCCATATTTTAAAGGTTAATTTTAATGCCTTGATTATAACATAATATGTGATATTTTGGGTCGGGAGATTACGAATGACTGTTACACCATTGCCTGTTGAGTTATTGGATTTTGGGCGAGTTAAAAAGATCTGTCTTGAACTTAAAAAAGCAGAGGGTAGATCACCATCTATATTCATTCGCAAGTTCAATATTGATAGAGCAATTAGAAGGGTGGAAAACGAGGAAGGATACGCGCTTATCAAATCCTTTTTCAGTACATTTGGAGAACTGATGTATGCACACATGATATACGGGAATCTTCCAATTGAAGAAACCCTCGAGCATTTGTTGACGCATCTTCATGGTTTGCCGGAACAACCAAACGGCAACTGAGTGCATAATTTTCACGGCGCGCGAGACATACTCTCGCGCGCCGAGTTTTATATTTTGAATTCTACGACATCCCCATCTTGAACAATGTATTCTTTGCCTTCGGTGCGCAAGAGACCTTTTTCGCGAGCGCTAGCGTAGGAGCCGGCAGAGAGAAGCTTGTCCCATTCAATCACTTCAGCGCGGATGAATTTATCGCGGAAATCGGTGTGGATGGCAGTGCCAGCTTCCGGCGCAGTTGAATTTCTTTTTATAGTCCAACCCCGTGTCTCATCTTCGCCAGTGGTAAAGTAAGTGATAAGGTCAAGCGTTTCGTAAGCTTTTTTTATTAAATCATTCAAGCCCTTTTCAAAAATAGGGTCAACGATAACAGACGGTTTGATCCTGTCTGTTATCGCCCTGAGCGAAGTCGAAGGGCTTATCTCAGAAGTGTTTAAAACATAAAGCACCGGCTTCATGGTCAAGAGCTGCATATTTTTAACGAACGGTTTTTCTTTTTCGTCCAAATTTTCAAAAATAGACGAAGCCATTTTTTCTTCTTCCAGAATTTTTTGAACTTTTTCCAAACCACTTTTTTCCAGCAAAGCACCTTTTTCCCCTCTTTTCACATCTTTTTCTAAACTTCCCAATCTTTTTGTGACTGTCTGCAAATCGGCCAAAATTAATTCCAGATTGATCGTTTCTATATCCGAAAGAGGATCTACTTTTCCTTCCACATGAAGTATCTCGCTATCCTCAAATATTCTTACTACTTCAGCGATGGCGTCGCATTCTCTTATTGCTGTTAAAAATTGGTTGCCTTTGCCTTCCCCTTTTGAAGCGCCACGAACTAAGCCAGCGATATCCACAAACTCCACGACTGCTGGAATTCGTTTTCGCGAAGCAGAAAACGTGGCGAGCTTGTCGAGCCGTTCATCAGGAACTGCTATTATGCCGACACTCGGGTCAATAGTGCAAAAAGGATAATTCTCCGCCGGCACGCCTTTTTTGGTAAGCGCGTTAAACAATGTGGACTTCCCCACATTCGGCAATCCGACTATTCCGATTGATAAACTCATACCCGCTAGTTTAATGAAAATTTTGATAAAAAGAAAGCCATGCTATTCTCGTAGCACAGCCTTCGGATAACTCCTCCGAGTAGGATCTTTTTTGGAAAGGAACGATCCGACCCCACAGTCTAAGCATCGGGCGGCAGGATGTGTTATGACATCATCGTCCACCCTTATGATTATTGCCCCAAATGCCTCACGTTCGTGGGTGCAACTGGATTCAAGTTTACGAAGACGATTTTCTTCTTGATGAAGTTCCAACCTAAGTCTGGAAATCTTCGTTCTGCTTTCTGCTATCTCCTGGCCAAGGGTCATCCTCTTCTCCTCAGCTTATCCCGAGTTCGTTGACCACGAAGCAGTCGGGGCACTGACACTGCTTATTGGTCTGCTCACCCTGAACCACCGAGCGAGCTCCGTGGCAGCGGTGTTCCCAGTTGCCCCGCACATTGCAACCATCGCAGATGACTGGATCGATGGTGGTTTCCAGAATAAACTCAGCTGCGATTTTGGGCACAGCATCTTCTTCTACGCTGTGTGACATAGAACCTCCGACGACATTTAACACTACTTAAACTTAAATAGCAAATTGACCAAAAAAATATTTTATAGCGGATTGAGGGCGCCGACGGCTTCGCTTATGTGCTGATAGCCGTCTTTTTTGAGGAGTGTAACGAGGTCGCGGTTGATATTACCGATAAGGCCCGGGCCTTCATAGATCATGCCGGTGATGAGCTCCACCATAGAGGCGCCGCGGCAGATTTTTTCGTAAGCGTCCGCGGCGCTAAAAATGCCGCCCAATCCGATTATTTTTATTTTGTCTCCGCAATATTTATATGTCTCCGAAATTAAATTGTTGGATAATTCTCTGGTCGGCTTGCCGCTTATACTGCCTTTTATATTTTCCGGAATAACTTCTTTGATAGTCGGGTCATTTCTGTTTTTGTTTAAATTGCCGATGACGAGCGCCTGCACTTTGAAACGCAAGGCCACATCCACCAATTTTTTAAATTCCGGCCACGGCAAGTTGATTGGCATTTTTATAAAAACCGGTTTTTTAATTTGCAGAGTGTAAATTTTTTGCAGCAATTTTTCTAAACTCATTTCATCGTCAAAAGAAACGCCGCCAAAAAGGTTGGGGCAAGAGATATTTATTTCATAAGCGTCGCCCACATCAGCGTCAACAAATTCCTTGAAGCATTTGTAATAATCAACAATACTGTCTTCAAAAGAAGCCGCTGTAGCCGCATTGGTCCGGCCTATTGAAATGATTTGGGGAATGTCTTTATCTTTGGTTTTGAGCAGCTTTGTCATGGCTTTGGCTCCCATATTTTTGAGGCCGTAATAAACTACCAAAGCTTTTGATTGTGGCAATCTATAAAGTCGGGGTTTCGGATTGCCTTCATAAGATCCGAAAGTGATGGTGCCTATCTCGGCAAAACCAAAACCGACACTGCCCATAATCGAGTAAACTTTGGCATCTTTGTCAAATCCAGCTCCCAGTCCAACCGGATTTTTGAATGGAATTCCCCACAATTTTTGTTCCAACATGGGGTGGCTGTATGAAAAAAGACTTTTAACCAGCCATTTTCCAAAACCGATTTTACCCAAAAACGCGCCGGCATTTGTCATCATATCGTGGATAAATTCCGGATCAAACGAGAAAAATATCGGCCGCAAAATTCTTTTATACAAAAAACCCATATGTGGTGCCGAGGGGCGGGCTCGAACCGCCGACATCTTCCTCTTCAGGGAAGCGCTCTACCAACTGAGCTACCTCGGCTTTTATTTCAAAACTTCAACTTTATACACTATTGATTCAATCTAAACAAATCACCGAAACTTTGCAAATCTCCTTTGACATTGCCATAAGCGCCAATGGCCCCGTCGATATAAGGTTCAATGTAGTAGTACGCGCCGATAGCGGCGCCAATAATAACCACCCAATAGAAGACTCGCCATATCCGGCCCCAAACCATGGAGCGGCGAATGGCGTGCAACATCTTATTATTTTCTTGAGCCAGCTCAAGAGTTTTTTTCAGCATTTCTTTTTCCTCAGGTTGCATGGGAGTATTATAGCATAAAAATAATTCTTTTTATTTTTTCTAACCTCTCCCTTTCCCTCTCCTTACTTTAAGGAGAGGGTAACTACTATCTAATATTTATCTATATAATAGAGCTTGTTGCGCGATCTCCCCCTTAAGGTAAGGGGGATTAAGGGGGTTAGGTTGGAAAGAATCTATTTTTGGTTTAAATCCCCAAAAGCGAGGAAATTTCCCCTTGATCAAAACCGATGACGACTTTGTTGTCTATAATAATAACCGGCACACCGAGTTGGCCGCTTTTTTCCACCATTTCCTGCCTTTTCGCCAAATCACTCAAAACATCATACTCGGTGTATTGCACTCCTTTTTCTTGAAAAAATTCCTTGGCCATGTGGCAAAAGTGGCAAGTCGGCGTCGAATATATTTTAACATCGTGCATATTTTTTCTGTTATCTATAATCTATTTGCTAAAATCTACCTTAACCGGCTCGCGCGCCGCGGCATTGTCTTCCAAATCAAAAAATTCCATTTGGGCAAAACTGAATAATTTGGCAACAATATTTGAGGGGAAAGTTTCAGTGGCGATGTTCAAATCACGCACATTGGTATTATAAAACCTTCGAGCCGCCTGAATTTTGTTTTCGGTATCTGAAAGTTCTCTCTGTAGTTCCAAAAAGTTTTGGTTAGCTTTCAAATCAGGATAGGCCTCGGCCACCGCAAAAAGGGATTTGAGAGCGCCAGTGAGCATATTTTCCGCTCCGGCTTTTTCGGCTAGGGTGCCAGCGCCGATCGCCATAGCCCGAGCCTTGGTCACATTTTCAAAAGCGCTTGATTCGTGAGTGGCATAACCTTTGACTGTGTTTACTAAATTTGGAATCAGGTCGTATCGCCTTTTCATTTGCACTTCAATATCGCTCCACGCCTCCTTAGCGCGAGTAATCAATCGTACGAAACGGTTGTAAGCAAAAATAAACCAAATGACCGCAGCAGCTACGATTATTAAAATGACGGTTGAGAATGACATAAAAGTTAATTGTTAATAGTAATGAGATAATAGTATAGCACACAAAATAGAAAGGACCGCTTTACAGAAGTAAAGCGGCCCTTGACCGAATGAACAACCAATTATCGCCGGCTGCCGGCGGGAGATATTCATTGTAGGAAGTCCCCCCTCCCGTCCGACAGCCAGCGTCTGTCATGCAGAGCGCCACGAATCTTCCGTGAACTCTGCAAGTGGCCGCGCTTAGCGACGCCCGCAGGTGCGTAGACCTGGCTGCGTGCCTTGGCGGCGGCTTGATTCGAGCTTACCCCGTCGGGAAGGCTCGATTGCGCGCGCTTATCTACCTAAGAGTATAGCACAACCACAAATTCTGTCAAGCTCAAAACTCATTTTCTTTTTTCATATACCAAAAAATGGCTCTGTTGAGCCATTTTTTATCCCCTCCCCTTTGGGAGGGGCCAGGGGTGGGGTTAATAATCCATCCCCCCCATTTCAGGTCCGCCCATGTTTGGTTTTTTTGGTTCCGGTTCATCGGAGACGGCCGCTTCGGTGGTCAAAAGTATAGCGGCGGCAGAGGCAGCGTTTTGCAACGCAGTGCGAGTAACTTTGACCGGATCAATAATGCCGTCTTTGATAAGATCATCCGAGAACTTTTCGGTAAGCGCGTTGAAGCCGGCGTTTTCTTTGTCTGAGCTCATTATTTTTTCTACCGCCACCGAGCCGTCAGCGTTCCCCGTGTTTAGAACAATCTGTCTAAGTGGCGCTTCAAGAGATCGCAAAACAATATCGTAACCAAGAGCAATTTCAGGCGTGGCAAATTCGGTCCCCTTCATTGTTCTCATTTTTTTAATGACTCTGATCAAAGCGCTGCCGCCGCCAGCCACGATGCCTTCAGCGATAGCCGCTTTGGTGGCGGCCACTGCGTCTTCAATTTTTAATTTCAAATATTTCATTTCAGTCTCGGTAGCGGCGCCTACTCTGATCACTGCCACCCCGCCCGAAAGTTTAGCAATTCTTTCGTCTATTTTTTCTTTATCGTATTTTGACTCAGTAGTTTCTTTTTGTTTCTTGAGAGCTTTGATGCGGTTATCAATGGCAGTTTTGCCGCCCTTGCCGCCCACAATAACGGTGCTATCCTTTCTGGCCAAAACTTTTGAAGCTCGCCCCAACATTTCTACCGTAGCACCTTCAAGTTTTATGCCCAAATCTTCGGAGATGACTTTGGCGCCGACAGTGACCGCGATGTCTTCCAACATTTCTTTCTTTCTATCTCCATAACCAGGCGCTTTGACTGCCAAAACCGAAAAGCCGCCACGCAGTTTGTTGACTATAAAAGTGGAGAGGGCTTCACCGTCCACATCATCGGCAATGATGACCAATTCTTTTTTGCCGCTT
>CAYQUJ010000036.1:0-7338 GCA_964420745.1 uncultured Candidatus Saccharibacteria bacterium
GCCAAAACCGACGGCGATTTGGTGGTCCAACTGGAAAAGTCCAAACAAATTTGCGAAGCGCTCAACATTCCCATTTACTCCAAAGAAGGTTTCGAAGCCGATGATATGCTCGGCACTATTGTTGAAAAAATGCGGAGCAAAAACACGGACATTATCATTGCTTCCGGAGATATGGATACTCTGCAGCTTATAGATGACAATTATGTAAAAGTTTATACTCTGAAAAAAGGCATCAAGGACACGATTTTGTATGATAAAAAAGCGGTCCAGGAAAGATTTGGTTTCGCGCCGGAATTGCTCCCCGATTTCAAAGGTTTGCGCGGCGATCCGTCGGACAATATTATCGGAATCCAAGGTATTGGCGAAAAGAGCGCCACCGATTTGATAAAAAGTTTCGGCAGCATTGAAAATATATACAAAGAGTTACGAAGTAAGAGTAGCGAGATAAGAAAGAAAATAAAGCCAAGAATATTAAAACTTTTGGAAGAAGGGGAGGAAGAGGCAAAATTTTCTAAAATGTTGGCAACCATACGAAGAGACGCGCCGATTGATTTTGTTTTGCCGGAAAAAAGATGGCAAGACGGCTTGGATTTGCAAAAAGCGGAAGCCCTTTTTCAAGAACTGGAATTTAGGACCATGGGCGAGCGGTTGAAGAATGTTTTAGAAGGCAATGAGAAAAGTCCTAAAGAAGGGCATCTCAAAGGCGGCCTTCAAAATGCCCCAGTCCTAGAAGGCCGCCTTTCGGTCCCAGAAGATGCCCTTCAAGGGGACTTTTCCGATGAAGAAAATATTTTAGCAGAACTTAAAAAAATAAATAGCGAACATCTTTTTGAGGAAATAGAAAAACCCTTAATTCCTATAATTAAAAAAATGGAAAGAAGAGGAGTTTTGATTGACTCGGATTTGTTAAAAAAATTAAATCAAGATTATTCAGGACAACTTAAAGAATTAGAAAATAAAATATGGGAAAAAGCCGGCACGAAATTTAATGTTTCTTCGCCCAAGCAGTTGGGAGAAGTGCTCTTTGATAAGTTGGGCCTATCTGTTAAGTACCAGAAAAAAACTTCCACCGGAGCCAAATCAACCAAACAATCGGAACTCCAAAAAATGAAAGATCTGCATCCGATTATCCCTTTAATTTTGGAATATAGAGAACTTTCAAAACTTGTTTCGACTTATATTGAACCGATACCAAAAATGGTTGATAAGGGAGGCAGATTGCATACTCACTTTTTACAAATGGGAACTACTACCGGTAGAATGGCCTCCCAAAATCCCAATTTGCAAAATATTCCAGTCAGCTCAGAAAACGGCAAGGTTATAAGAAAAGCATTCTTAGCGCCAAAACATTATAAATTAGTCGCCTTTGATTATTCCCAAATAGAACTACGCATCGCCGCTTTTCTATCGGGGGATGAAAAATTAATTCAGATTTTTAAATCTGGCGAAGATGTTCATACTAGCGTTGCTGCGGCGGTTTTTGGTGTGCCCAAGGAGCAGGTGGATAGGGAAATGCGTCGCAAAGCCAAGGTAATAAACTTTGGTATTTTATATGGTATGGGAGTCAATGCTTTGACCCAAAATTTGGGATCCGACCGCAAAACCGCGCAGGCATTTTACAATACTTATTTTGAAAAATTTAGCGGCCTGGCAACGTATTTAGATAAAACAAGAGAAGAAGCCGAGAAATCGGGATTTACCAAAACATTTTTTGGCCGGCGCCGATATTTTGAAGGACTGAAATCAAAAATTCCTTACATCAAGGCTTCGGCCGAACGGATGGCCATTAACGCGCCCATTCAGGGCACTTCGGCCGATATTATAAAAATCGCCATGAAAAGAATTGACGATTTTATCGCAGAAAATAATTTAACAGAAAAAGTTTATCTGATTCTGCAGATTCACGACGAACTTATTTATGAAATAGAAAATAGTTTGGTTGAAGAAATGACACCCAAAATTAAAAAAATAATGCAAGATGTCATACCACCGGAAAAAATTTACGGTGTGCCAATAATTGTTGATTCTTCCACCGGTTTAAATTGGGGGAGCTTGGAATAAATACCTTAAAATAAGGATTTTCTACCAAACCCCTTGACAAAATATGGTGTTTAGGTATATAATTTAAACAGATTGCAGGAGGACGAAAGCTCAAATAAAAACCTGCTTCTTTGATAAGAGGAAACTAAAATGGGTACGCAAAAAGTGCTCGTCGAGGGGTCGTCGGTGACGGCTTCTCAAATGAAAGATTTCTGGAGACAGGTGGAGGATGGAAGCGTTAACCGCACTTACCTCCAAATGTTTCTGGACCACCAATTCAAGTTTGACTTGGAAAAGGTGAACATCGACTGGGCGAAAGTGTACAAAACGCTTGGCATGGAGTTCAAGCCCGGCGATCTCGCCGTTTCCGCCGACCCCAACCACTGGGATGCGTACGTCATGAAAGGCGTGACTCCCAACAAGGTGGTTGCGGCGTTTCGGGAACTTGGCGTGGATGTTTACACCTACGTCGATGATCTCGATGCAGGTGTGCCGACAAACGACCGCGATCCCAAGAACGGGTCGTACAGGGTTCGCTTCAAAAAGACGGTGGAAGCTGATCCAGAACTTGCTGGCAAGTCTGCCGAAATGCTGGAAGCAGAAAGCATTTCCGGAATTACGCTTCTGGAGCGACTGCTTCTCGAGTTTGGGTACTTTCTTGCCACAGGTGAACATCTCGATGTTGAGAATGTCACCCTGTGCTCTGGCTCCCGGAGCTCCGGCGGCAGCGTGCCGCGCGTGGACTGGCACGCCGACAACCGCAAGCTCTACGTCTACTGGTTCTACCAGTGGCATGCGGACGGTTACCTCCGGGCTCGTGCAGTTGTTTCCTAAACCCTGTACCTTTTTCCTTTAACCCCCGCATGGCATTGCTGTGCGGGGGCTACTCTTTTATAATAATTTACGGCTAATACAATCGGTCTCGCGCCTGCGGGATATCGGTTTGCCACGGTTTTTAAAGGAAACTGCCTATCTGTTTCTATTGGGCAATGCTCTCATTAAGCCAGGCCTTAAATATAACCTCAATGACAAAAAGAGGGGGACAAACGCAGGTAGTTTTGCAAAAGACTATCGGTGAATGATGGACGGAATCAGATAGTACTCCCGGAACTCCGACGGCAACGTGCCGAACGTGAACTGGAACGCCGACAACCGCAAGCTCTACGTCAACTGGTACAACCAGTGGAATGCGAACGGTAACCTCCGGGCTCGTGCAGAAGTATCCTTGCAATAGAGGGGACGCTAGTCCTCTTTATTGCTCTGCATATTTAAGCCAGCCCGCTCCCATTTTTGAAATCTCCTGCAAATCAGTTTGAATGTCTAAATATACACTCTTTTCTAAAATATCTAATTCACAAGCGACCCGGACCAAATTTTTAAGAATTTCCACAACAACTCTCAATTGAGAAATAAATTTCACTTTATCAACTTTAGTGGTAAAGGCCGCTTTTACAGCAAGACTTAAAGCTTCCAAACATATGTTTTCAATTTTTAAAAAAATGCCAAATTTGTCTCTCTTTGAAACTTTTTGTGAAATTTTGTATATTTTTTTATATAATTCAGTAATCTTATGAACAATCAGGACGTTAACATTACCGCTGGAAAGTTGCGGGGGGGGGGTTAATAGTATTTTTGATCATATTATTTCAGTTGAAAATATTTTAGACGCTTGGCGGGAATTCAAGAAGGGGAAAATGAAAAAAATTGATGTGCAGGAATTTCATTTTAATCTTGAAAATAATATTTTTGAAATGCATGAAAGACTAAAAAATAAAACTTGGCTGCCAGACAAATATACATCATTTTACATAAGAGATCCAAAATTGCGTCATATCCATAAAGCTACGGTAAGAGACAGAGTGTTCAACCAAGCTTTATTTAGGGTATTATATCCCATTTTTGATAGAAATTTTATTTTTGATTCTTATTCATGCCGAAAAGAAAAAGGGGTGCATAAAGGAGTTTTAAAGTTGGAAAAATTTTTAAGAATGGATACTAATAATTATAGGGGTAAAACTTTTGCTCTAAAATGTGATGTGAGAAAATTTTTTGACAGCATTTCCCATGAAATTTTATTTGGTTTTATTAAGGAAAAAGTAAAAGATAATGATGTTTTAGAAATAATAAAGTTGATACTGGACAGTTTTGAGACAAAATTTGGAAAAGGATTACCCTTAGGAAATGTAACGAGCCAGCTATTTGCAAATATATATTTGAACAAATTAGATCAGTTTATGAAGCATAATCTTAAAATTGAACATTATCTACGTTACTGTGATGATTTCATTATTTTGAGTAAAGACAAAAATTTCTTGATTAAACTGATACCAAAAATTAACGCATTCTTGCAAAATGAACTTAGTTTGGGGTTGCATCCTAAAAAGGTGGAAATAAGAAAAAATACTTGGGGAGTAGATTTTTTGGGATACATTATATTGCCACATTATAAAGTTATTCGCACCAAAACTAAAATAAGAATAATGCGCAAAATTGTTGAAGCCAAAAAACAATCAGATAAAAATTTAATAAATAACGATTATTTTCAGAGAATGGCAAACTCTTATAGAGGAGTACTTTCTCATTGTAAGGGATACAAAATTGTTAAAAATATTAATAGTTTTAAAAAAATGCACTGGATTTATTGAGTTGGGGGTGATATACTTCTACTATGACACCTATTACAATTCCCAAAAAAATAGTTCAAAATGACGATCTTGTAATTATTCCAAAAATGGAGTATGAATTTCTTTTGCGTAGAAATAACACAAATGAAACAGAGATGAATCCAACCCTAAAAAACGCTCTGAAAAGAGCAAAAAGAAATCTAAAGCTGGGCAAACTTATGTCTTATGAAGAAGTCGGAAGAAAATTGGGATTTAAAAATTGACCCAAGTGTTTTCAAAGCACTTAAAAAATTTCCAGAGAAGGATTCTGAATATGTTTGGAAATCAATGAATATTTTGCACATCAATCCTTATTCTGGAGATACAAAAAAACTAAAAGGAGAAAATAATTGGCGGAAAAGAATAGGGGCGTACAGGATTTTTTACGAAATACAAGCCAAACATAAACTTGTTTTGGTTTTTCATTTGGAAAGAAGAGGTTCAAATACTTACTAATATGAACCAGAATTTATTTAAAGAATACGAAGGAATTTTTGCCCCGACGCCCGAAGAGGTCGGGGGGCCGACCGAAAGCGTCGGCCAAGCAAAAAAAGAAAAGGTGTTTGGTTATAGCCCTTTTGCCCTGCAAGACGCGATAGGGGAAAAGAATGTGAAAAAGGCCTGGATTGAATACGAAAAATTACGATTTGCCGGCATTGAAGCAGACGAGCTTATTTACAAAATAGTAAGCAAAGCTATGCATATGTCCGCGATAATTGAGGGGGCAAACGCAGAAGATTTAGGGATTAAAGATTATCCATACAGCAAATCAAAAAAAGACTCTAGAAATTGGCGGGAAGAGGACTTAAAAAAATTTTACACAAAGCTAATCGAGATACATCATAAATCTCGGATGGAAAGCAATAACGAATTAGATATATCTTTGGA
The DNA here is from genome assembly GCA_964420745.1 of uncultured Candidatus Saccharibacteria bacterium. Classification (GTDB taxonomy): domain Bacteria; phylum Patescibacteriota; class Minisyncoccia; order Phycocordibacterales; family WO2-35-19; genus CAYQUJ01. The sequence continues at coordinate 5,592 of CAYQUJ010000036.1, forward strand.
AAAAACGCTACTTAGTATCTAAATTTTGACATTACCCAACCGGTGTTTACATTCCGTACATTTTTGTATATTAATCTGGAGCCGGCTATGGAAACCCGAAGAAGGAAACCGACAATCAAAGCTTGGATAATCCAGCTGGTATTGCGCAGAGCGGCAACCAAAAAATTAAAGAGGTTTGGGAGACTATCCTTTGGTATATTAATCAAAACGTCACGGATAGATACAAACATAAAAATGGTAGCCACAAAAAATGCGAACATAAAATAATCAGGATACTCCAAAAGAGTATTCTTGGTATATTCAAAATAAACCCGGGCCATTATTCTTCTTTTTAAATTGTTACTCATAACTATTAAATTGTTCATAGGCCTGCATAAATATTTTTTTGGATCGGTGAACCCTGACCCTGGCGGTGCTGTTTTTTATATTTAGCATTCTGGCTATTTCCTTAAACGATTTTCCCAAAACATAACGCAAGTTTAATATTTCGGCCGTGGCGCCGCCTATTTTGTGCAAAACGAACTGCACATAACTCTGATTGCTGTTATTCAAAATCTCTTCCTGGTCCAAACATGGTGTTACCGCTTCAAGCTCGGGAGTTAAGGCCACAGTCGCGTTTTTGTATTTATTGATCTGGTCAGCCAAGCAATTTTTCAAAATGGTATTGGACCACGGCACAAATTTTCCGCCATTTTGAGGAAACTTTTTGCCATATTTGTAGATCCTTATAAATGCCTCTTGAACCGTATCTTCGGCGTCGTCCTCTGATCGCAGTGTTCTTTTGGCAATTTTCAAAAATCGCTTGTGGTGGCGGTCAAAAAGCTGGCCAAAATAGGAGGGCCTTTTATACGACAACTTCAGTATTTCTTCATCACTCATATTGTTTAATATGACCATGGCTCTATTGAAAATGTTACAACGTAACCTTGAGTACTAATTGTAGGTCATTAAGGGTGTATTAGCAATAATTTAAATCTATGCAAAAACAAGAAGTTTATCAGAGTGTACGCCTCTCTCGAGCCCCGCCCTAGGGGGCGGTATAAGACAAACAACATAACTCAATAACGAAAGCCCCACGCCATTATATAACATAAACAAGCGCGGGGCTTTCGTTATAGGAGCGTGAGATTGTTATAATTTTTTATGAAAGCGAAAGCCCGATACAGAACGGGATTCCGCATCGGGCTGATTTTGCTATCCTAAACTGGACAAGAATCTTTTGCGATTCCAGCCAGATATGTAGATAGCAAGAATGGTCAATAAAACTGATACTCCCCATATGCTCGCTGCAAACCACGCACCTACGGCAAGAGAATAGCAAACCGAGAATATGGAGAATACAACCTGCCCGCCCAAACTATTGGCACTGATGTTTCTGTTTTTATAATGCCTATCTCTAAAAGCGACGACAACACCAACGCACACAACCAAGCACCAGGGAATGCTGGTAATCAAGAGCAGTTTTTCCACCACAAACTCCTTTCCTGACTTTAGATTAACGAAAATTAAGAAAAAAGCAATGGGCTATAAATTTTCGTTATTTTCGTTAGTGGTATAGAAGCAGAATGAATTATAACCGTGTTTCATAACAAAATTTCAACTTGTCATCACGGATAATTCCGTTTTCGTCAAAACGAAATTTCCGCGACCCCGACTCGCTTGTTTTTGTTGCTACAAAAACATAGCTCCGTCTCGGACAAGTCCTAAAAAATTCAAAGCAGTTTGAATTTTTTGGCTTGTCCGCCCG
>CAYQUJ010000037.1:0-1142 GCA_964420745.1 uncultured Candidatus Saccharibacteria bacterium
CGACCGGCAACTTGGACCCTGCCAACACTTATGACATTGTCCAGATTTTAAAGAAAATTAACGATCTAGGCACCACTGTGGTCTTGACCACTCACAACAAGGGAGTGATAGATTCAATCGGCCGACGGGTGATCACTATGCAAGACGGCAAAGTGATAAGAGACGATCCGAGCGGGAAGTATATACTGTAATAATTTTCAATTTTCAAATATGGAAAAAACAGAATTTAAAACAAAATTAAGAAGAGTAATCAAAGCCGGTTTTTTCAATTTTTGGCGGAGCGGCTACGTTTCCTTAGCTTCAATCATAGTGACAGTCATCACTCTTTCGGTCATTGGTTCGGTGATTTTTGTGAGCGCGGTTTTGAATACCACTATGGATGAATTGCGCAACAAGGTTGATATAAATGTTTACTTTATTACGACAGCTCTGCCGGAAGATATCTTGTCTTTGCAGAAAAAAATAGAAGCCCTGCCGGAGGTCAAAACCGTGGAATATGTAAGCCGCGAAGCGGCCTTGGAAAACTTCAAACTGCAGCACGAAAATGATCAGATCACTTTGCAGGCGCTAGAAGAGTTGGGAGACAATCCGCTCGGAGCTTCGCTCAACATCAAAGCCATAGAGCCGTCCCAATACGAAGGCATTGCCAATTTTTTGAATGAAGAAAATATATTATCGAGTGGCGGCGAAAAAATAATAGACAAGATAAATTATTTTGAAAATCAGGTGGCTATAGGGAAGCTCTCTCGTATTATAGACTCGGCTGAACGCTTAGGCCTGGCTATCTCTTTGGCTTTGGTTTTGGTTTCAATTATTATCACTTTCAACACAGTGCGTCTGACTATTTATGTTTCGCGCGAGGAAATTTCGGTCATGCAGTTGGTGGGCGCGAGCAAAAATTACATCCGGGGGCCGTTCGTGGTAACCGGCGTCATTGTCGGGTTGATCTCCGGGCTTTTGACCATGCTTTTCTTTTTTCCCATCTGTTACTGGCTCGGCGGCACCACCCAAAACTTTTTCATCGGCTTCAACATTTTTGATTATTATCTGACCAATTTCATCCAAATTCTTTTGATCGTTATTGGTTCTGGCATTTTGATCGGTGCCCTGTCAAGCTTTTTGGCTGTTCGCAAGTATTTGAA
>CAYQUJ010000037.1:1152-7291 GCA_964420745.1 uncultured Candidatus Saccharibacteria bacterium
GTATAATATCTCTATGTTATCCTTATTTATACAATCAAGATTAAAAAATGCTTCCTATAAGATTTTGGGAGATGGTTCTTATTTTGGAGAGATAAGAGGTGTTCGTGGTGTGTGGGCAAATTCTAAAAATCTAGAAAATTGCAGAAAAGAACTGCAAGAAGTGTTGGGAGACTGGGTTGTTTTAAGATTAAAAGGGGGAGAGAAAATTCCTGGTCTTAATATTCGTTTTGATCGACGAAATCAGTTTTCACATGCTTAAAAGTATTTCTCTTCGCGGGTTGGTAACCAGATTAAAATTTTTTGGATTTAGCGGACCTTATTCTGGGGGCCGTCATTTGTTTCAAAAGATAGATGGAATAAGTTAAGATAAGACACAAAACATGAAGTTAATTACATTAAATACTTGGGGTTGTCGGATTGATGAACCTCTTTTTGAATATATTCAGAAACACTCTGAATCCACAGATATTTTTTGTTTTCAAGAAGTTTTAAAGGGAGGGGTGGGAAAAACTAACAGAGAAGAAATAAAAAGTGAATTTGAGGATATAAGTCGCATACTTTCTGATCACACAAGTTATTTTTCAGAGTATGGAGAAGGTGGGTATTATAGCGAAAGTTCCAAAAATCTTGATTTTAAGTATGGCATTGCCTGTTTTGTCCGTTCAAATTTGAAACAAAATTTCGTAGCTGGTATTACATTATATGATCCAGAAATAAAATGGAGTGATTATTCTGGGCGATTTGCAGCTGGCGCTGCTTTACTAATTACAGTTGAAGATTATGCAGTAATGAACGCTCATGGCCTCTGGCAAGGAAGTATTAAAACAGACACAGAAGCTAAGATTAAACAGAGCGAAAAAATTATCAATCTTGCTGAAAAAACTGAAGGAAAGAAAATTATTTGCGGTGATTTTAATATGTTGCCAAATACACAATCAATTCAAATGTTAAGAAATCAATACAGAGATCTTATAAAAGAATATAAAATAATCAACACCAGAAGTTCTTTGTATCAAAAAGAGCTTAGATACTCTGATTATGCTTTTGTGGACAGGAATATAAAAGTGAGTGATTTTTCTGTTCCTGATTTGAATATATCAGACCACCTGCCCTTATTATTAGAATTCGAATAAGACAAAAATACAAGAATTGGTAGTAAGTGAGAATTGTGATATATTAAACCGTTATCGTTTACAGAAAGAGGATGAAAAAGAAAAATCATAAATACATTTTTGTGGTGGGAGGAGTGATGTCGGGAGTGGGAAAGGGGATAGCTTGTTCGTCAATCGGCAAAATTTTGCAGTCAAAGGGCTTCAAGGTCAACCCAATCAAGGTTGACCCTTATTTAAATGTGGATGCTGGCAACATGAACCCGACCGAACATGGCGAGGTCTTTGTGCTTGATTCCGGGCTGGAAACCGACCAGGATTTGGGCAACTATGAGCGCTTTTTGGAAATGCACCTTTCGGACGATGACTACATGACTTCGGGCATGATTTATAAATATGTCATCGAAAAAGAAAGGAGCTTGGGCTACCGCGGCAAATGTGTGGAGGCCATTCCTCATATCACCGAAGAAATAATCCGGCGCTGGAAAAAGGCCGCCGACCTGCATGAGTCGGACGTTTCTTTGATCGAAGTTGGCGGCACCATCGGAGATTACCAGAACATTCTTTTTATTGAAGCGGCCCGTACTTTGAAAATAAAATATCCGCAGGATGTTGCTTTTGTGATGGTCTCTTACTTGCCAGTGCCTGGCTCTCTAGGGGAGATGAAAACCAGGCCTACTCAAAACGCGGCGCGCCAGCTCAACTCCTACGGTGTGCAGCCGGATATTATTATTGCCCGCGGCGCTCAGCCCCTTGACCACAAGCGCAAAGAAAAAATCGCTATGGCTTGCGCCTTGCCGGTTGAAAATATTATTTCCGCGCCGGACATCAAAAGCATTTATGATGTGCCGCTCAATTTTGAAAAAGACAAACTGGGCACTGTCATCATGAAGACATTGCATATGCGGACCAAGTCCCACAACGGTGAGCTTTCTGATTGGAAAAAATTTGTTGATAAATCTAAAAAAACCAAAGTTGAATTGAATATTGCGGTGGTCGGAAAATATTTTGATACGGGCGATTTTGTGCTTTCCGACGCCTATGTTTCGGTCATAGAAGCGGTGAAATTTTCATCTTATGCGGCTCTGGCCATGCCAAAACTTACCTGGATAAATTCCAAAGAATACGAAACTGGAGAGAGGAAAGTTTCCGAGTTGAAAAATTACGATGGTATCATCGTGCCTGGCGGCTTCGGCGAGTCGGGCATTGAAGGGGTAATAATGGCTATTGAATACGTCCGCAAAAACAAAATTCCGTATTTGGGGCTTTGCTACGGCATGCAACTTGTGGTCATTGAATTTGCGAGAAATGTGATCGGCTGGAAAGACGCTCACACCGCCGAGATCAACCCCAATTCTTCTCATGTGGTTATTGATATCATGCCGGAGCAGAAAAAACTTTTGGAAGAAAATAAATACGGCGCCACCATGCGCCTCGGCGCTTATCCGGCTGTTTTGAAAGAGGGGACAATTGCCGAGTCCGCCTATGGCCAAAAAGAAGTTTCCGAACGTCACAGGCATCGTTATGAGGTTAATCCCGAATATATTTTGGAAATAGAAAAAGAAGGGATGGTTTTTTCGGGGCGTTCGCCTGATGGCCGGCTCATGGAGATCGCTGAGCTGCCGAAGTCAATCCACCCGTTTTTCTTGGGCACTCAATTTCATCCGGAACTAAAAGCTCGGCCGCTCCATCCGCACCCGCTTTTTTCCGCTTTTGTTGACGCTTGTCTAAAAACTAAAAAATAGTCATTCATATCGGAGCGCTTCAATCGGATTGAGTTTGGCAGCGCGTCGGGCCGGGTAGTAACCAAAGACTATGCCTATAGCTGCTGAAATGCCAAAGGCCAGCAGCACTGACCCTAGGGTAATTTTGGTTTGCAGAATTCCTAAATAAGAAACTCCGAATGAAATACCCCAGCCCAGCAAAACTCCAATGAGTCCGCCGGAAAAAGTGAGCATTACCGCTTCTGCTAGAAATTGGAGATTGATGTCTTTTTCTTTGGCGCCGATGGCTTTGCGCAAACCGATTTCGCGCGTTCGTTCGGTCACGGTAGTAAGCATCATATTCATAATGCCGATGCCGCCGACTACTAAGGAAATGCCGGCGACCGAGCCGAGCAATATAGTGAAGGTGTCGGTAATTGATGAAGCGGTAGCCAAAATATCCGCTTGATTGAAAATACTGAAATCTGCCTCTCTCGGATCGCTTATTTTGTGACGCGTCAAAAGCAGGGACGTAATATCTGCCTGAACTTGGGCCATTGACTCTGCATCTCTTGCCTGGACGCTGATTGAGGAGACATAATTGTCTCCGGCCAAAAATCTTTGGGCGCTGCCAAGCGGAATAAAAATCTGGTTGTCGGTGTTTCCAAAGCCGCTGCCGCCTTTGGATTTGGTCACGCCGATAATCGTGAACAATACATTTTTTATTTTTATAGTTTTGCCGACCGCCGACACATTTTCACCAAACAAGTCGTCTCTCGCCGTCGGGCCAAGCACTGCCACTTTTGAAAAATTTTTCAGATGTTGGGAAGTTATAAAATTGCCCTGGTCAACTTCCAGGTTGCGGACTGTCGGATAAGCATCGGTGGTTCCGATAACGGAAGTATTGGTGTTGGTGCCCTTCCCGGTCACTTGGTATCGGCCAGAGAGTTCTGGCGATATGGCGTTTACATTGTCAACTTCTTTTTTGATGGCTTCTCCATCCGCTTCAGTGAGAGTGCGCGCCGACCCGCGGCCGGCGCTTATCTGGCTGCCTGGACCGCCTTGGGCGCCCGGGCTTATGGTAATGATATTTGAACCGATGGATTGAATGCTTGATTCAATGGTCCCTTGGGCGCCGGCTCCGATGGAAATCATGGCGATGACAGAAGCAATGCCTATCACAATGCCGAGAATGGTCAGAAAGGTCCTGGCTTTATTAGCCAGCAAAGCTCGATATGTTTCCTCTAAAATGTCGGATATTTTCATATTTTATTTTCTTTATTTTTTTGTATCTTCAATAATCAGCCCGTCTTTGATGTGAATGATCCGATTAGCATGCCCCGCCACATCTGGCTCATGGGTGATGAGGATAATGGTTCTGCCCAATTCTTTATTTAATTTTTTGAAAGTGCCAAGCACGATTTCCCCGGTCTTGGTATCGAGGTTGCCTGTCGGTTCATCGGCTAAAATGAGAGTGGGGTCGTTGACCAAGGCCCTTGCGATCGCCACCCTTTGGATCTGCCCGCCGGAAAGCTCGTTGGAAAGATGGAAAAAATGAGATTCATCAAAACCGGCTGACAGCAATGCCTCTTTGGCGCGCTTCTGCCTTTCTTCCTGGCTGCGGCCGACATAGACTAAAGGCAGCATGACATTTCTCAAAACTGTGGTGCGGGGCAGCAGATTAAATGATTGAAAAACAAAACCGATTTTATCGCGGCGGATCTCAGCCAGAGCATCATCCGAAAGAACAGAAACATCTTTGCCGTCAAGGTGATAAGTGCCGGCGGTAGGTGTGTCCAGGCATCCCAAAATATGCATCAAGGTTGATTTGCCGGAGCCGGAAGGGCCCATGATGGCCACAAATTCGCCGTCTTCAATTTTGAAGCTGACACCGCCCAAGGCGCGGAGCTCCACTTCTCCGGTTTTATAAATTTTTGTAACATCTTTTATTTCAATCATCTTGTTTGAATACGCGCTCCACTTGTTCCGCTTCGTGTCCCTCCGCCAAACAAACTCGGCGTCTGGCTGGCAGCTTGGCTGGTGGGAGATGAGGTAATGGTTTTTGAAATAAATTTATCGCCCTCGTTAAGTCCGGAAATAATCTCGGTAAATTCATCGTTTGATATGCCGACTTGAACCGGTACTTTTTCCAAAACCCCGTTATTTTGCGCTTCCACATAATTAATATTTCCTTCCGATTTAACCGCGGCATTTGGCACCAGAAGCGCGTTTTGCTTACCATCATTCACGATGGAAGCGCTCAAACTCATGCCGGTTTTTACCCTGTCGTCGCCCGCATCAAAAGCGATTTTGACGGTATAACTTACTACTCCTTGTTCCACTGTGCCAAGCAAATCTATCTCGGTAACTTTGCCTGTAAGGGTTAAATTGTCTATAGCGTCAAAAGTGACAGAAGCTTTTTCTCCTATTTTTATCTTTGATACATCCACTTCGTTCAAAGAAACTTCGGCGATTTTTTCATTGGTGATCATGGTAGCCACAGCGCTGTTTGCCGATATTCTGTCGCTATTCTCGATTGATACTTTGCCGACAATGCCTTCAAAAGGCGCTCTTACGACATGATTGGCCAAAGTGTCTCTGGCTTCCCGCAAGGCATCTTCTGCCTCACTCACTTTCAGTTGAGCCGATTTCAGATCCAAAGTGGCCTCGGTGGCGCTGTCTTTGGCATCCTCGATAATTGAGAGGGCATCGCCGAGGTCGGCCAGATGGCTGTTCACTTTATTTATGTAAGAACTCAAAACGCTTTTATCGGTGGCTACTTGAGCCGGTATATTGTCGCTTGAGATTCTGGCTTTAATATAATCAATGGTGTTGTAAGTGCCGGAAAGCGCGGCTGATAGGCCTTTGATTGTGTCGGATGTTTCTTCTATCAATGAGACAATTTTTTCCGGATCTGAATTTAGGGAGGTGCTCCTATAAGTTTTCAGATTTGATTCATAATCTTTTTTGGCCTGGTCAAATTTTCGGCCGGCTTCATATTTGTAATCAACCGCTTCCTCTCCGGCAGTGCTGACTATATTTAAATCTTTGAAGTATGGCGAATGAGCGGGATCATAAAAAATCGAATCCATGCCGTCCTGAATATCAGGCAGGTCTATAAAAGCGCCGACCACTTCGTTGTAACCGTCTTCGTAGGCCTTTTTGAGGTCTGACACGGATGAATCGCCGGCTTGGTTTTTGGATTGCTTGAGGGATTTTTCGTAAGCGATCTTGGCATTTTCCAAACTCAATTCGGCATTCTCTACCGATCTTTTGGCGTCTCTACCATCCAGATAGGCGATAGCTTGCCCAACCTTGATTGTATCT
>CAYQUJ010000038.1:0-933 GCA_964420745.1 uncultured Candidatus Saccharibacteria bacterium
CGATGACAATAAGACCTGTACAATTACCAACAATGACATTCCTCCGAGCATTACGTTGATAAAGAGTGTTGTTGGTGGTACTGCAGCGCCTGATGATTTTGACCTCTCCATTGATGGGGTTGTAAAAACTTCAGGTTCATCCAACCAAGTGAGCGCCAATGCTGCGCATGCTCTTGACGAGGAAGCATCGGTCAGCGGGTACTCATTCACTTCATTGACGGGCAGCTCCTTCCTGGGAGTTCCTTGTCCAGCTGCGCTTGATGGAACGATTACTCTCGCGCCTGGCGACGTAGTAACGTGTACCATTACCAACACGTTCGCGCCCTAGTGGATAAATAATCCACCCCTCTCTTCTCGGCTCAGGCTTCCCCCATTTCAACTTGGGCCGAGATACAGAGCGGTGAATCGCTCAATTAGCAGTAACCAAAATTAATGCAAATTAATTTATAAAAGCAATGGAAAAAAAAGAAATGGGGAGAAAGATTTTAATTTCTCTAGCGGTAGTTGTGTATCTGTTCGTTTTTTACGTAGTGCTTGACGCCAACAAGTACAAGGCCATGGTCCACATCATAGAAGGCGCCGGCCGAGTGGGAGTCAATCCTACCTCCGAGAGCCTTGATTTTGGCGATATCTCGCTTGGCATGTCTGCTACTAGAAAAGTGGATATAACAAACCAGACGGTAATGCCGGTAAGAGTGCTTGTGTGGACGACCGGAGACATAGAAGATTTGATGAATGTAAGCGATAAAAATTTTCGGGTGGGGGCTCACAGCGATGCGGAGATAGAGTTTAGCACTTACATACCAGCTTCCGCCGCGGTAGACCGCGATTATGAAGGCAGAGTTTATATCTTCAAGATTCCAACTTTCGGCTTATGAAAAACATACTCAACTTTTTTACTTACATAGTGATAGTGGCGGGCATAGTCTTCGG
>CAYQUJ010000038.1:943-6944 GCA_964420745.1 uncultured Candidatus Saccharibacteria bacterium
CCTAAACTACTGAGCCATTATTTGAACACTCCTTATCCTATGGCCGCCATCACCTCTGGCTCCATGTGGCCAGCTCTCAAAGAAGGAGATCTGGTCTTCATACAAGGCGTCGAGCCGGAGCAAATGAAAGTCGGCGACATAGTGGTTTTCAGGGATAAGAAAAACAGCCACTTTGTTATCCACCGAGTAACAAAAATCAATGATAAAACAAAAACTTTTGTCACCAAAGGAGACGCCAACTTTTCGGAAGACGAGCCCTCCGATTTTGCGGATTTGGTCGGCCAAACTTTTGAAATCAAAGGCAAGAGCATCCGCATTCCTTATCTCGGATCCATCACTGTTTTTGCCAGCAATTTGAAAGAAGAAAAGAAAATGGAATCAATAAAAACACCATGAAAAAATTAATCAACAAAATGTGGATATCGGCTTCACCCATGGCCATATTTCTGGTTCTCGTTATAAGTGTTATTCCACTGTCCGCTTTTGAAGCTCACGTGGTCAATGTGACCGCCAAGATTGAGAGACGGCCGTGTGTTTTGTTTGAAACTCGTTCTTTCGGCTTTTGGAAAAATCATCCGGAAGTCCGCGTCTATCCGCAAACGTTGGGGGAAGAGGTTGTCGCCACAAGTGAAGAAACTGACGCTGTGTTTGGTTTGCCAAATAATATAATGATGAATAAACTCAAGAAGCAACTCTTGGCTTTGAAGTTTAATATTTCTTTTTATAACTCCGGCACCGCTCTGGCGCCTGGTGAAAATACGACTGTGAACGAGCTTGTCGTAGCGGCTGACGCAATGATCACTGCCAGCTCATCTCCTTCTGAAAATGAACTTGAAGACATGAAAGACAGATTGGAATCGGCAAATACTGACGGTACCCTTTCTACTTGTCCTAATGATAAAGATGACGAGAATGGCGGACACGAAGATGACGATGACGATGATGAGGACGACGAGGACGAGGAACATGAAGATGACAAGGATAAAGGCGATAAGGACGATAAAGATAAAGACAAAGATAAAAATAAATCTGCAATAATAATTGACACTGCCACATCCACGGATACAACTACGCTAGCCACTACCACAGAAGAGGCCGTGTTGGAGGAACCAACAGAGTCTGAAGTAGTTGAAACTGAAACTGAAATTCAAACAGAAACAGAAGTTGAAACGACTGAGGCCGAGATTGAGACGGAAACAACCACAACAGAGCCGGAGCCGGCACCCGTTGAAGAAAATTCAGATCCGGCATTAATAATAAATTAAATTATTTTTTCTGGAGAAAATTTTCTGAGATTTCGTTTAGTTCTGAAAGATCCACACCCTGTTCCGTGTCACTCTCGTCGGTTTTGCCGTGCGGCAGAGCCACAATAGCTACCGTGCCTTTATTTTCGGCGCTTTTGATAGTGATGCGGCCGGAATGCATTTTGACTAGTTCGCTCACAATAGTAAGTCCCAACCCGGAGGAACCTTGACTTCTACTACGAGACCGGTCTGCCCGATAAAATGGTTCAAATATATGCAGCAGATCTTTTTTGACGATACCGATACCGGTGTCCTCTATGTGCAAAAGTATGTTGCCGGCATAATCCGGGCCAGTGCGAATGGTAACATGGCCGTTTTTGGGGGTATAATTGATAGCGTTTTTCGCAAGGTTGGTAATGATCTGCTCCAGAGCCGCGGCGTTGCCCCAAACCACGTGCGGCGCCACCTTTTTGATAGTGATTTTTAGATTTTTTTCTTCCGTCAAATTTTTTAATTTATTAACGACAGAATCAATAATCGGCCCCACATCCACATTTTCAAATTTGATATGCTCCGGTTGAATTAAATTTTTGAGGGATAGCAGGTTGTTGATGATGCCCGAAGTCCGGTCAAGTTCTTCCACATTGCTTTCAATCAAAGCTTTGACTTTCGGATTGAGGTGTTCATCCATGAGCAGAACTTCGCTATTGGCCTTTATAATGGCAAGCGGAGTGCGCAGTTCATGGGCTATGTCGGATACAAATCTTTTTTGCGAGTCTAGGGCGTTTCTGACGGGTCTTAGAGTCACTTTGGATACCGCATAGGTAAATAACAGGGCGATAATCAATCCGACTGCAAAAAACAAAATAAACCGTTCGGATTTTATCAATTCAAGAGAATTGATTATCTCATCTCCGTTCGTGTTGCCGAGGATAACACTCTTTGATATTCCGGATACCACGGTTCGAAAGACATCCTGATAAATATAATTGAAAAATACGGCGGCGTTGATAAAAAGTATCAAGGCAAAAAACAACTGCAAGATTATTACAACAACCTTGCTTTCTACAAACGGATCATGCAGCAGTTTATGTTTTGAGCCGATAACCCACCCCGCGAACTGTTTCCAATACCGCCGAAGAATTTCCATTCCCAAGTTTTTTTCTAAGATTTTTAACATGTACGTCAACCACGTTGCTAAATGAACTGTAATTGAAATCCCACAAATGACTCAGCAACTCTTCCCGATTGACCACCTTGTTCGGGTTGCGCATAAAGTATTCCAGAAGCACAAATTCTTTGAGGGTCAGTGGTATCTCCTTATTCTTTCTCTCCACCTTTCTGGAAATCGGGTCAAGCTTTATGTCTTCTACCGTCAAAACATCCGGCAAGATATTTTGCGGCCGGCGGAGGATTGCTTGAATTCTGGCATAAAGTTCTTCAAAAGAAAATGGTTTGGCTAAGTAATCGTCTGCGCCGGACAGCAAAAGATCAACCTTGTTTTCAATTTCATCCCTGGCGGTCAGCACCAAAATGGGAATGGTAATATTCATTTCCCTCAAACCTTTAGTAATCTGCCAGCCGTCCATATCAGGCAGCATCAAATCAAGAACCATCAAATCATAGTCCATATGATTTAAAGCCATTCTGTCTGTTGAAAGCTTTTTCGCCATTCTCAACTACATCGGCCGCGAAACCTTTTCTGGAGAGGCCAATATTCAAAGCTTCGGCTAGTTTGGGTTCATCTTCAACTATAAGAATTCTCATAAATTATATTTAATAACAATACTATAAGTATCTCATAATAAAAATGAAGAGTTCATGAAGCCAAAAACCCTTTGTTTACTTCAAATCCAGGTAAGCGTTGACGTAGTGGATGGCAATGCCGCCGAAGTTTGCATATGGCGCAAAAGTGTCATTGATTCGGACAATCTGTCGGTTTAAATATTCTTTGGAAGTTCTGTGGAAGGTAATATAAGGTGGCGGCACATCACCAACCTCTTGGGCGATGATTATTTTGGTCTCGTAGGATTTTCCGGTCTGCATTTCATTTTGCGACACTTCTATGGACCCATCATAGCCGTCGGCAAAACTGCGGTAAGACATGATAATAACAGAGCTTCCCGCTCTCTCATCAAGAATTTGGAGCAGGTGTTTGAAAACAGAAGTTTTTTTGCCGTTGTATGAAAACTTGGGCGTAAAGCCGTCTTTTTCGTCATAAAAATCCGGAACGACTACCGAGAATTTAAGATCGCTCTCGCCCAAAAAGTTTTTGGTTTTGTCTACCAGCGCGATGAAATCTTTGAGCACCATAGCCGGATCTGTGGCATAGGCTTCCAGCAAGTATGGTTCCACGTCATATTGGAAACCGCGGAATTTGTTTTGGCGTTCGGCGTTGAAATTTTTGACATAATTTACAATGGCAAAAGCCTTGTATTCATGGTCGCTCTCGGCCCAATTGCGCCAGCCTGCTTCGGCGTCTACCACAATACCCTTGCGATTGGCGCGAATAATAAAATCTTCCAGCTTGTCCCCAAACTCTTTTTTCTTTTTTTCCCTGGCTTCGCCTTTTGCCATCACAAAAATGTCCAAATAACTGTCAACGGAAACATACATAGTGTTTACTCCGTTTGTTTTGGCCTCGGAAAGTATTGATTCCATATAGGCTGGAGTCATTTCCAAAATCGGCGTCCAAATCCAACTGCCATGCTCTTTCGCAACTTCTTCGGTTGGGGAGAGGAGCGACTTGATTGATTTGATTACCGCTGCGAGCTTGTCCCGAGTAAAATCGAGGGATTGGTTGGAGAAGGGGAATTTTTTTGAAGAAGGAGTTTCAAAAGCCAAGTGTTTAAACTCCGGGCTGACAGCGACTGCGTTTGGAGTAATGCGTTTGTCGGAATAGAGTGATATCTTTGTATCCACCAAATTGCGGTGGGGGATCGGCTCAGTGAAATTTATATTCAATACTGCAATAATGCCAACTATTGCCGCGCCAGCAATCAAAATTCTTTTTGTATTTAAAATTTTTTTCTTTCTCATATATTTATTATAACTCACCCCTGCCCCTCTCTTACAACAAGAGAGGGGAAAAGCATCTGGGAAAAAATTAAGAAAAGTGATACTATTGAAGCAATGGCCCTGAGTAATCTAGGAAAATTGAATGAAAGGCGGATCGCCATGACTGATCTGGAAACTTCCGGAGATGTTTTTGGGGTGAATGAGATATTGGAGATTGGATTGGTGGTGTTTGGCCAAAAAAGTTTTGAAATAATTGACACTTTGGATGTAAAAGTAAAGCCAGAACATATTGAAAACGCAATCCCAGCCGCTTTGGCCAAAAATGGTTATAAGCCGGAAAACTGGCAGGAGGCCGTTTCTCTAAAATCTGCCATAGAGCAATATGCCGAGAAAACCAAAGACTGCATTTTTTGCGCTTACAATGCCACTTTTGATTGGGGATTTATGAACCATGCTTTTCGAGTGACCGGAGTGCAAGACGATATGGATTATCATCGGCTGGACGTGCTTTCAATGCTTTGGAAAGATACTTTCAGAAATAAAGAAAGTTGGAGTTTGAAAACCGCTTGTCAAATTTTTGGCGTGCCTCCCGAACCGGAGCCACACTCGGCTTTGAATGGAGCAATGACGGCGTATGAACTTTTTAAGAAATTGGCAAGTGGGCGGTAGAGGACTTGAACCTCTGGCATCGTCAACGTCAATGACGCGCTCTACCAACTGAGCTAACCGCCCATAGACTAAATCTATCAAATTTTTTTCTTAACATCAATTTTGGATGTAAAAATTAAACAACATTTTTTGTAAAATACTATACTAAACGCTGAGCGTCTAATATAGTATTTATTTGAAAATATGGCGTAATTTTGAAAAAAAGAAAAGAGGCGCCCGTGAGGAGAGCGCCTCTGGATTGTGGGCTGTTACAGCCCTACGTCCGACGTTGGGCAGTCATACGCCGTCGCACCAGGCCGAGGACAAAGAGCCCTCCACCAATGAGCGTGAACGTCGCCGGCTCAGGAACTCCCGATTCGCGGAACACCGCGAACTGGACTCCGTCGTACACGGACGTGAAGTTCATGGATATTGCTGGCGCCATAAGCAACAGGCCAAAGTTCAATCCTTGTGGATTAAACGACGCCGTCGCTCCAGCCACATCCGCGCCCGCAAAGATTTGGTATGCAGGAACGGTCACCGGCAGTGTCAGGCCACCCAAGTCTGGCGGTACCAGAAACCACCACAGGGAATTCGTCCCAGAAAAACCGGCAACCTCTCCCAACAGCGAAACTTGAACTTCTCCGGTTGAGGAAAAAGTTGCTCCGCCGCCAGCGGTGTAGTCGAAGTACTCCAGCCTTTCGATTGGGACCCTAGGGCTCATGGTGCTACCGGTAAAACCTCCACTAGCAGTCACGAAATTGCCGGCGTTCAGCGCCCACCCGTCCCACGACTGGTTGTCCCAAAACGGTATGCCGTTTTGGTTTGGAACCACCATGGGCATAAAGATACCGCTTCCTGTGAGCGTCAAGCCGGGGCCTGTCATGGCGAGCATCATGTCGTTGTGGTCGCCGTCGCCGCCGAAATTCGGCATATCCTCAACCATGACCCAGTAAGTGCCGGCGCTTGCCGCGAAGGCGAGCGCGAAAACGAGCAGCATCAAAACGAAAATTCGTTGCATTTATCACCTCAAGTGAAAGATCTAGATACCTTTAAATACGAACTTTGGATACTATGTTTGTATGGCGAAA
>CAYQUJ010000039.1:0-6851 GCA_964420745.1 uncultured Candidatus Saccharibacteria bacterium
CAATCCGCAAAGTCAGAATCGTGGTTTTTCCCGTCCCCGGCCCGGCGATAACCATGACTGGCCCTTCAACTGTATCCACCGCTTCCCTCTGCTTTTTGTTGAGCTTTTTGTATTCTTCTTGGAATTTTTTGGTAGGCATGGGGGCATTATACCTCACCCTCCCACTTCGCTAAAGCTTCGCGGGACAAGCTACCCCTCTTGATCAGGGGAGGGAAAATAACTCACCCCAACCCTCTCTTACAACAAGAGAGGGGAAAAAATTGATTTGATTTGTGATATGTTGTATGATGAACAAAGGAGGAACACCATAATGGAGTTTCTGAAGCACTTTTTGTTTGAGGTGAGAGAATGGTTCGCTGATATGGAAGATCACGCTAAGTTGGTGGTTGTCGAGGGTGACATTGCCAATTTGAAAAAGGAGCTTGATCCGGTAAATACGGAAGGGTTTGAATGGGAGCACTCTCTTTATTGGAGAAACAATGTTCTCTCGTTGGAAATGTGTTCTGATGAGCGCAACAAGATTTTGCACCGCATCCATGCTCGTGAAATCAGACATCATCGGATGGTGGCCCATTGATGCAACTGTTCTCTCTGTCCCACCGGCCCGAGGTGTCTCACCGACACCTCGGACCTTTTGCTTTATTTTTTTTTAATCTCCTTACATTTTCGACCCCACCCCATCCCGCTTTGGCGGGACTGCCCCTCACCTTGCGAAGGTGAGGGGAAAAACAAAAACACTTACTTATTTCCTAGTTGGCCGATCGGCCAACTAGGGGATGTTTGATAAAAAAATAAAAAATAAACAAAAAGCGGCCACTCACAGGGCCGCTACGATCTTGATTACGATCGACAAACTAAGTGTGCGAAGCTCAAATAGCCGCTGGCGATTTGATGATTGATTCAAACTTGGCCTTAAGCGGCCAAATATGACCGATCACCATATGACTACAACTGATCCCGTTTAGCTGCTTCAGCGCTGCCCCAGCCTCTTCCTTGGTTATATTGCAATGCGGAATCAGTTCCTCGCATATAAACTTGGTAATAGCTATCCCTTGTGGGGTGTATACATTAGCCCAATTCATGAGCCCTGTCATTAGGGTCGCAAGGGTAATCCCTTTCCCATTAGCTTTTTGAGGCACAATCTACTCCTTTATCTTCCAATTCTATTCGAAGAAGATATCAAAATAGGATAGGATTGTCAAAACCAAAATATGTCAAAGATGCCCTTTGACATTTGGGAGTGTGGTGTAATTTTTTGTTCCCCCTCTTGTTGTAAGAGGGGGTTAGGGGGCGTTATAAAAAATGCTGGAGTTTTTTGGTTTTTTCGTGCTGGCGCATTTTTTCCAGGGCTTTGGCTTCAATTTGACGGATGCGCTCACGGGTGACGTTGAATTCTTTGCCCACGTCTTCCAGTGTGTGGTAGACGCCGTCGATCAGGCCATTGCGCATCTCAATTATTTTTTTCTCTTTGGGCGGCAAGTCGGCCAATATTTCTTGGAGCTGGTCGCGGATGATGCGGCGGTTTGATTCTTGGTCTGGCGATAGAATTTTTTCATCGGCCAAAAAATCCCCCAGCGTGGATTTGCTGTCGTCCTCATCCCCCACCGGCAGTTCAAGCGAGACGGTGCCTTGGTCAATCTTTTCAATCATATAAACTTTTTCCGGCTCTAAGCCCATCTCAATGGCTATTTCTTCCGGCAGCGGATCTCGTCCCAAATCCTGAGAAAGTTTCCTGACCACTTGTTTGTATTTGGCGATGGTCTCCACCATATGCACCGGCACCCGGATGGTGCGGGATTGGTCTGCAAGAGCTCTGGTGATCGCTTGCCTGATCCACCAAGTGGCATAAGTGGAAAATTTGTAGCCCTTGGTGTAGTCAAATTTATCCACTGCTTTGAAGAGCCCCAAATTTCCTTCTTGAATAAGGTCAAGCAAAGTAAGATCTTGGCTGCGGCCAACGTATTTTTTGGCAATGGAAACAACCAGGCGCAAGTTGGCTTTGGCCAAAATATTTCTGGCGCCCTCTTCTCCGTTTATTATCTTTTTGGCCAGCTCTTTTTCTTGAGCGCCGGAAATCAGAGAGTGTTGGCCGATTTCTTTAAGATACATCTGGATAGAATCATACGAAGACTCATCTTTGAAAAGGTCTTTTTTGCTTATCAAATTTTCTTCCAACAGGCGGCCGCCCTCCAGTACGTCTATGCCGAGCTCGGCGCATTCCTCGTACATTTTTTCCAAAAGCAAAACATCATCCTCAATAGTCGGGAATTCTTTGATGATTTCATCATAGGTAATAAAGCCCCTTTCTTTGCCTTTCCCAATCAGCCGGGCCTTTTTTATATCGGTCTCCAGCACGGCCTTTTTGATCTTTTGCGCAGTTTTTTTTATCGTCTTTAATTTTTTCTTTTTGGAAGGCGATTTATTTTTTTTGATCTTTTTCAGTCTGGCGCTTTTTATTTTTTTAAATTTTGCTTTGTTTGTTTTTGCCATATTGTTAATTTAAATTATTGATACGTTTTTGGATTTTTTCAAACTCCTTCTTGGCTTCCTGTTCATCTTTTTCAGAGAGGTCTTTGTCGTCAAGCGCGATGGCGATTTCCCGTAGTTTGGCCTTCAACATTTGCATTTCAGCCCGCTTCAATGTTTCTGCGGACATTTTTTCATTATCCCCTTCTTTCATATACTTTTCAAGTTCAAAAAGGAATGCTTCTTTTTCTGTATCCATTTTGTTTTCTTTGTTTTCCTGCTCCTTGTTTTCTGTTTTTTTAATTTTATTCAGGTCATTCCAGACGGCATCTTCCCCGACTCTCATTTTCAGGGCGACCTTTTTTACAAACTGGGACTTTTCTATATCGCTTTTTATGAGTGCCAAGAGAGGTAGAACATTTTTCAAAACTTCTTTGGTCAGCGCTCTGCCTTCATATTTGCTGAGCGCCCTAGCGAGAGCAAAGTCCACAAAGTGGGCCGATTCCCTAAGGGCCTTTTTCCAAATTTGCGGATCATCTTTGACAACCGAAGCCGGGTCCTCGCCTTCTTTGAGGGAAGCGGTTTTGGTTTCCATTCCCAAAGATAATGCCAATTCGGCGGCTCTCCTTGAAGCTTTTTCTCCAGCTTCATCCGAATCATAAGCAATAATGACTCGATTGGAAAGTTTTTGGATTTTTTTCAAGTGTAGTTCGGTGAGGGCGGTACCGGAAGAAGCCACGGTGTTTAATACTCCGGCCTGGTGCGACATAATAAGGTCCATCTGGCCTTCCACCAAAACAGCATAATCCATTTTGCGGATATAATTTTTGGCGATATTAAATCCGTAGAGCACCTCTGATTTATAAAACAGCTTTGTTTCCGGCGAGTTCAAATATTTCGGTATTTTGTTCTCTTGCCCTGAGCTTGTCGAATGGTCTTTCATCGCTCGGCCGGAGAAAGCAATAACTCTGCCGGTGTCGTTGCTCACCGGAAACATGACCCTGTTTCTAAAAGTGTCATAGTATTTGACAACTGAAGAAGTCGATTTTGTTTCTTCTTGAGTTCTTTTAATTAATCCGGCTGCCAACATATTTTCTTTGCTAAACCCTTTTTGAGCCAAATAATCATGTAAGCTTCTCCACTCGTCTTCCGCAAAGCCCAGCCGCCACCCCTTGATTGAAGTTTCGTTCAGGCCTCTTTTCTTTAGATAATCCAGCGCCATTTTATTTTCCTTCAATTCTTTTTCATAAAATCCGGCCGCTTCCTCCATGATTTCAAAGAGCTTGTTTTTTTCTTCGTTTTTTCTGTCATTCTCCAACAGATCTTCCGGCCTAAATTTTTCCAGCTTGACGCCGGCTCTGTCCGCCAAAGTTTGGAGAGCTCCCTTAAAATCCAGCCCCTCAAACTTTTCCACGAATGAAAAAATATCCCCCTTCTCGCCGCAACCAAAACAATAAAAACTTTGTCTGGTCGGTGAAATGAAAAAACTCGGCGTCTTCTCATTATGGAACGGGCATTTGGCTTTGAAATTAATACCCGCTTTTTCCACTTTTACGTATGAAGATATCACATCCACAATGCTCAACTTGTCCTTTATTTGTTCGGTGTTTGATGACATTTTGTTTTGTTCACACCTTAAAACTTGACAATAATTCTGGTTTTTCTATACTTTCCTTGTAAATGCTTCCCTCGTCGGAAGCCCCGAGAAATCCCCCGCAAGGGGGGGTTCGTCTATACAATATCGCCTATTTTTAACTTTATTTCTTTAAGTTCATTAATTTTTATATCCAATACTTTTGTTTTTATTTCATCGTTTTCATACAGTATTTCCGGGATTTCTTTTTTAGTTATATCACTTGCCCAATTGTTGATAAATTTCCCCAGTTCTTTTTTGGCCATGGGATCTTTCATTTTTTCAACCATCGAGGCAAGTTTTGGTTTAACTAGATCTGTATCAAACTTTGAAAAAACCTTCACATACTGCTTATAGTGAGTAACTTCAATGTAGTCGGCTATTTTTGCAATGATGCACTCATCGGATTTAGCGTCTAGTATTTCATGACTAAGTTCTTTGAAATGATTGGATTGGTTACCAAAAAATTTGGAGAGAAATCTCTGGTTCTCTTCTTCAAAAGCTTTTGCATGTACTTTTGCTTTCGGATTTGAACGGGCATAAGGCATTGCAATATCCCCACCGAAAAGTTCTCCAAGATCATGAATAAGACAAAATTCAAGAACTTTTTGGATATCAATGTTTGCTCCTGCTCTCTTAACTTGGGAAGCAAGTTGCCAAGCAACGAAGGTAACCAGATAATGATGTTCTGCTAAATTACTTAATTCATCTTGTTGAATACCAGCAAGAGCATAGCCATATTGAGGTTGGGAGCGAGTCAACTCTATCAGTTTAAACAGATTTGTTAAATGTTCCATATTTTGACTAAGTAAATAATCTTTCAATTCGCTTGATCCAATTCCTTTTGCAGGGTTTTGATCATTTCGTATTTTTCGCTGCCCGGAAAACCGGTGCCGGCGGGAATGAGGCGGCCGATGATGACATTTTCTTTGAGACCGGTAAGCTCATCTTCGGTGCCGCGCAGGGCGTTTTGGATAAGCATACGAGTGGTATGCTGGAACGAAGCCGATGAAAGGAAACTCTTTCGGGAAAGAGAAACTTCGGTAATGCCCAAAAGCAAAGCTTCGGCCTTGGCTCCTTCTTTACCGGTTTTTTCAACCGTTTCGTTTTCCGTGAGTACATCGCTTTGAGAAATGATGTCTCCTTGGGAAAATTTGGTTTCTCCCGGATTCTTTATTTTCTTTCTGGAAAACATCTGTCTGATGATGACTTCAATGTGTTTTCTGGAAACCGGCTCGCCTTGGAGCTCGTATATTTTTGTAATTTCGTGAATGATATAATTTTGCGTTTTTTCTTTGCCGGCATATTTGAAAAGTTCGTCCAAGTCAACCGAGCCGTCAGTCATGACATCGCCCTTGCTGATTTTGTCTCCCACTTTAACCAAGACTACGCGGTGGTAATTGACCGTGTATTCAATATTGGCTTTGGTTTTGGATTTTTCTCCGTCTTCCGGCAAGATGATTATTATTTTGTCTTTGCCTTCCACTTTTATTTCGCTCACGACGCCGTCCACTTTGGCAACAACGGCCGGATTTTTTGGCGAACGGTTTTCAAAAACTTCTTCTACTCGCGGCAATCCGGAAGTGATATCTCCGCCGACCGAAGCGGTGCCTCCGGCATGGAAGGTGCGCATAGTAAGCTGGGTGCCAGGTTCGCCGATGGCTTGGGCGGCAATAGTGCCGACGGCTTCCCCTAGTTCAATAATTTTGCTTTTGCCGAGATCGGCCCCGTAGCAGTGGACGCAAATGCCATCCAGAGTTTTGCAAGTCAATGGTGAGCGCACCACTATACTTTCTATGCCGTGTTCTTCGATTTTGGCGGCGTCATCGCGAGAGAGGAAATGATTTTTCTTGAACAGCACTTCTCCGTTTTTGTCTTTGATTTCTTCCGCCAGGAATCGTCCTTTGGCGATTTTGGCGAGCGAAACTTCAATGCCGGAAGAAGTAATTTTGCTTAAGACAACGCCTTCGCGGCTGCCGCAATCTTTCTCGGTAATCAAACAATCTTGAGCGACATCAAAAAGTTTGCGAGTCAAATAACCAGCTTTGGCGGTGTTGAGTGCGGTGTCGGAGAGGCCTTTTCTGGCACCGTGGGTGGTGATGAAATATTCAATGGGTGTCAAACCTTCTTTGTATGAAGAGATGATGGGGAAATCAATAGTTTCTCCGCTAGTGTTGACGATAAGCCCTTTCATGCCGGCCATCTGGGTCAATTGTCCGATGGAACCTCTGGCTTCGGATTTGACCAAGTCATAAACCGAGCCGGTTTTGTCCATGGATTCTTGCATTGATTTTTGGATCTCGTCTTTGGCTTTGGTCCATTCCTCAATGTTCTTTGATCTTTTTTCGTTGTAAGAGAGTAGCCCGGAGTCATATTGATCTTGGATAGTCGCTACTTTTTCTTTGGCCTTGTCTATAATTTCATATTTATTTTTTGGCACCACCACATCTTCAATGCTCCAGGTGATACCGGAAACAGTGGCATAACGGAAACCGAATTCTTTGACCTTATCCATAATAGCCGGAGTAGCTTCTATGCCGTAATGCTGAATCAAATCATCGACTATCTTTGACATTTTTTTCTTGTTTATTTCCGTGTTGATGAAAGGATAATCTTTTGGCAAAACCGAGTTGAACAAAAGCCGGCCGACCGTAGTTTCAAATAACTCACCGTTCAATTTGGCGTACTTTGGCGAATCGGTGCCCAACACTTTGATCTTGGCTCGGAAATCCACCAAACCAAAATCGTAAGC
>CAYQUJ010000040.1:0-6702 GCA_964420745.1 uncultured Candidatus Saccharibacteria bacterium
CAAGTTTTTAATCTATAATTATCCCATGGAAGATTGGGCATCTCGCCGAAAAAATATTTATTTGGGAGTGATGGTGATAGTGTTATCAGCCGTTTCTTTTACTATCTTTTGGAAATTTTGGTATACCGCGCCGACCTGTTTTGACCGGTTTGAGAATGGTGACGAAACCGGCGTGGATTGCGGCGGTTCGTGTTCTCTTATTTGCAGCGCTGACGCAATGAAGCCTATAATCAGATGGGACCCGCGGCTTTTTGAAGTTAGCCCCGGACTTTGGAGTGTTTTGATTTATGTAGAAAATCCCAATGTGAACGCGATGGCCACCTATTTGCCTTACACTTTCACGATATATGATGAAAATAATAGTGTCTTCGCGGTGAGAAATGGCGCCACCATATTGCCGAGAAACAAAACGGTAGGCATTTTTGAAGGAGGTATCACCACGGCCCAAGAAGGGGCAAAGCCGAAGCGCGCTACTTTTGAACTTGGCGACAAAATAATATGGGAAAAGACAAAATCGCAGGACCCCAACCTTACCATCGCGCACAGCCCGCTTTTGAGGTTAGACAGCGCGCCTAGAATTGAGGCTAACGTTGGAAACAAGAGCACTCAAGATATACACAACATTGAATTAGTAGTGGCCATTTTTGACCGGACGGATAATGCAGTTGCCTCCTCCAGAACTTTTTTGGAGGAATTGAAAGGCGGCGAAGATGCCGACATATTTTTCACGTGGCCAAAACCATTTGAACTCGGCTTCAAAACTTGCGAGAAATCTTCAAATGTAATATTGCTTTTGGATAGATCCGGATCGATGCTCTCCCTCGGGACTAACCCGCCTCAGCCATTGACTGATGTCAAAGCAGCTGCCGGTTCTTTTGTGGAAAGATTGACCGCCAAGGACAAGGTGGGGATAATCTCTTTTGCCACCAAATCAAAAAATCCTCCAGATTTAAGTTTAACCGATGATTTTATTGCGGCTCAAAAAGCGATAGAGTCGGTCAATATTGAAAATGAGGGCACCCAATACACAAATATATACGATGCCTTACACTCTGCGTGGCAGGAGCTGGTTTCTCCTCGGGTTTCTCAGAATGCTTCAAGAATAATTATTTTGCTTACAGATGGGGTAGCTACCAACCCAACCAATCCTGGCGGCAGTACAGAGGCGGATGATATTAAATATGCGGAAAGTTTGGCCCTGAAAGAATCAATTGATGCAAAATTGAATGGTCTTGTCATTTATACCATTGGTTTGGGCGGGGGTATTAATGAATCTTTTTTGAAGCAAATTGCGTCAGCAGAGAGCCACTATTTCTTTGCGCCTTCGGCGGTTGATCTTGAAACTATCTATCAAAATATTTCTTCAGACATATGCAAAGAAATTCCGGCCAGAATAGAGATTACCTACAAAATATTCGGCAGTGATATAAAATGATTCCAAATTTGTTCAAAAGGCTCGGATATTCGGTGGACTGGCTGCTTTTTGGGGCCCTATTTTTTATCTCTCTTTTTGGTGTTTTCACCATGAATGCTTTTGGCGAAGAAAACGCTTTGTTTGTGAGGCAAATTATTTGGCTGTTTGTTTCAACCACCTTGCTGTTTGCGGCTTCTGCCGTGGATTGGCGATTTTTGCGCCGCAGCGGTTCTATCATGGTTTTATTTGTAGTCTCATGTGTAGTTCTCTTATTTTTGTTTGTCGCAGGTTCGGTGTTCAAGGGGGCACAAAGCTGGTTTGATTTTGGTTCTTTCGCTTTCCAGCCGGTCGATTTTGCCAAGATTGTCATGATTTTGCTCTTGTCAAAATACTTCAGCCGCCGGCATATAGAGATCGCCAATGTGCGGCACATATTGGTGTCCGGTCTTTACACTTTCATAATCTTTATTTTGGTTTTTCTGCAGCCGGATTTCGGTTCAGCCATAATAATTTTTTTCATCTGGTTAGCCATGGTTCTATTTTCCGGCATTTCCAAAAAACATTTGCTGGTTGTATTTCTCACTGGACTTTTGTTTTTTGGCGGAATGTGGTTTTTTGCTTTCAAGGATTACCAACGGGCTAGAATCATATCTTTTATCAATCCGCTCACGGACCTTTCCGGCGCCGGCTACAACGCTTACCAATCTACCATTGCGGTTGGCTCCGGAGAAATTTGGGGCAAGGGAGTGGGTTTGGGCAGCCAATCTAAATTAAAATTTTTGCCCGAGTATGAGACCGATTTTATTTTTGCCGCTTTCAGCGAAGAATGGGGCTTCGTGGGGGTGGTTATTATTTTCGGTTTGTACGGAGTGGTTTTTTGGCGGATTATAGATACTGCCAGAAAAGGCGCCACCAATTTTGAAACTTTGTACGGGCTCGGACTCGCGTCTTTTTTCCTATCCCATTTTATTGTAAACGTTGGCATGAACATCGGGCTCCTGCCGATCACCGGTATCACCATGCCTTTCATGAGCTATGGCGGCTCCCATTTAACCGCGGAATTTTTGAGCATCGGTATCCTGATGGGCCAGCGGGCTTTTGCCAGATCGGTTGATAAAGAAAAATCCAAAAACGAAATTATCGGTATAACTTGATTGTTTCCTGGACCATTTTCTCTAGCGTAAAAAAGTTAGAAACAGTTTTTTTGATTTCAGATCCGAATTCTTTTTGCCTGTCTTTGTGGTCTAGCATGTACATGATTGCCTCGGCGATTTCTTTGGGATTGCGCGGGTGGATTAAAATGCCGTTTTGCATGTCGCGGATAATTTCAGGAATGCCGCCGACCGAGGTGGCAATAATCGGCACGCCTGCCATACCCGCCTCCAAAATCGCGTAAGGCAAATTTTCAGTACGTGACGGCAGAAGGAAAATGTCTGTTCCGGACAGAAGTTTTTTCCCATTTTCCACTTCTCCCAAAAAGTGCACCGCGCTTGATATTTCCAAACTATCGGCCAATTTTTGCAATTTTTCTTTTTCTTCCCCGTCTCCGGCAATGTAATAATTTATACGTTCTCTTATTTTTTGAGGCAAAAGAGCAATGCCTCTCAAAGCCACATCTATCCCTTTGTTGTGGTGCAATTCGGCTAGGGTCAAAATCACCACCTCTTTTTTATCTTTTTTGATTAAAATTTCCGCCGCTTCTTTTTTGCTTATCGTTTTAAAATTTTCAATGCCGTTATGCACAACCTTTACCCTGTCTTTTATAAGGGGGAGCCAAGAAATATCTCTTTTGGTTTTTTCTGACACAGCAATGGTTGTATCGCATAGCAAAACAGTGAAATAGTGGGCGATATAAAAAACGAGTTTGGAAAAGGCAGAGCGGTTTTGTTCGTTAAAAGCCCAACCGTGGGAAGTAAAAATAGATCTTAGATTATAGTTTTTAGTTGTTAGTTTTAAAAATAAAATGACTAAAGAACCGAGGAAACCGATTTTAGAAGAATTGAAGTGGACGACATTAGGCCTTTCTGCTTTTATTATTTTTATTAATTCTCTAAAAGTTTTCCAGTCTTTGTTTGCATTTATATCTCTCTGGGAGTTTTCAATATTTATTGTCCTAATATTTGCTTCTTTCAATTTTTCAATTAGCAAATCTCCGTCTTTGTCGCCACAAGCAACTATCGTCTCAAATTTATCTTTTGGTAAGTGAGTGGCCAAATCATAAACATACCTCTGGGCACCGCCAAAATTGCCTTTGGTTATGATGTATAATATTTTCTTTTTTTCTGGCATACAATATGGCATTTTGGCACAAATTGATTAAAATTGCCAGTTGTTGTATGATACCCCTTTGTTATGACCATATCTGGCAAAAAGGAAACCATAGCGTTGTTTTTGGGGGATATCCTGTTGTTATATTTTTCTCTTTGGTCTGCTCTGGCCATTAGAGAGTGGCAGCTGCCGTCTTCGCACATTTGGGGACTGCATTTCTGGCCTTTCACCTTAATTATTGCCATTTGGATACTGGTGTTTTTTATTTCTGGTTTGTATGAAAAACATACTTTAATTTTAAAAAGCCGGCTACCCTCAACCGTTTTCAACGCCCAGATAGCCAACAGTTTTATCGCGGTTCTCTTTTTCTATTTCATTCCTTATTTCGGCATCACTCCCAAAACCACCCTTTTTATTTACTTGATAATTTCTTTTGGGTTCATCCTGCTTTGGCGAATTTACGGGGATAGGTTTTTACACCCTTCGGTTAAACAAAAAGGCATTATTGTCGGCAGTGGGGAAGAAATGAAGGAGCTTTTGGAAGAGGTCAACAACAATCCCAGATATGGTCTAGAGTTTATTTCTTCGGTGGATCTCAACCGCGTCTCTGGCATGGATTTCCAGGAAGAAATACTTTCTCGGGTTTATTCCGAAGAAGTGCAAATCATTGCTGTTGACTTGAAAAACGAAAAAGTAGAACCGATATTGCCCCACCTCTACAACCTCATTTTTTCCCAAGTGAAATTTATAGATATGTACAAGATTTACGAAGATATTTTTGACCGCATCCCGCTTTCTCTGGTCCGCTATAATTGGTTTTTGGAAAATATTTCTACCGAGACCAGGATCACTTACGACTTTCTTAAACGTCTTATGGACATAATATTGTCTTTTATAGGAGGGCTTATTTCCTTAGTTTTTTACCCTTTTGTTTTTTTGGCAATTAAAATAGAAGATGGGGGGTCTTTCTTTGTTTCGCAAAACAGAGTAGGAAAAGATGGGCACATTATAAAAATATACAAATTTAGATCAATGCAAAAAAATGAAATGGACCCAACCAAAGTTTCTGATAATAAAGTGACAAAAGTGGGGAAATTTCTAAGAAGAATGAGCATTGACGAATTCCCACAATTTTGGAGCGTACTAAAAGGCGACCAATCTCTTATCGGCCCGCGGCCCGAACTTCCTGTTGCTGTAAAGCGGTATGAAGAAGATATTCCGTATTATGGTGTTCGTCATTTGATTAAACCGGGCCTTTCCGGTTGGGCGCAACTTTATGGCGAGCAGGCCCATCATAGTGCCGATGTTTCAAAAACAAAAAACAAACTCTCTTACGACCTCTATTACATCAAAAATCGTTCCTTTATGCTTGACCTCAAAATCGTTCTTAAAACTATAAAATTTCTTTTATTTCGAAACAACTCCTAGTTGTATTTAAAATCCTTTTCGTATAATATCTATTCTGATTATGGCAAAATACCGATTTTGGGCGATTATAATGATAGCGCTGGCTGCGGCGGCTGGTTTTTATGTATGGAATAGCGAGAAGACGGATTCCAACCGCAAATTCAAATTGGGATTGGATCTCTCCGGCGGCACTCATTTGGTCTACAAAGCCGATACTGCGCAGGTGCAAAGCGCCGACATTTCTTCGGCCATGCAGTCCTTGCGGGATGTTATTGAAAAGCGCGTCAATCTTTTTGGAGTTTCCGAACCGATCGTGCAGGTGGAGCAGGGTGGAGTGTTTGGAGACAATCGGGAGCAAAGATTGATCGTGGAATTGCCTGGCGTCACTGATGTCAATGAAGCTATCAAACGAATAGGAGAAACACCAACGTTGGAATTTAAACTTTTGTCTAAAGAAAATGAAGAAGAATTTTTGGATACTGGTCTCACTGGCCGCATGCTCCAAAAAGCCAGCATCCAGTTTGACCAAAACTTTGGCGGCAAACCAATCATCGGCTTGAAGTTCAATGATGAAGGATCTGATCTTTTCGCCAAAATCACCAGAGAAAACACTGGCAATGTGCTCGGTATTTTTTTGGACGGAAACCTGATTGAGGCCCCATACATCAGAGAAGAAATAAGTGGCGGAGAAGCGGTCATCACTGGCGATTTCACAGCTGATCAGGCCAAACAGATAGTGCGCGATTTGAATTATGGCGCTCTGCCTATGCCCATCTCGCTTTTAAGCACTGAAACTATCGGCGCTACTTTGGGCGGCCGGGCCATCAATGCCAGTGTCAAAGCCGGACTATACGCTTTTGTGGTGGTCGCAATATTTTTGATCGCTTGGTACCGCTTCCAAGGTTTGGTGGCTGCTCTGGCCCTCGCGATTTACACAGTTATCAATCTGATGTTGTTTAAATTCATCCCGGTCACTTTGACCGCCGCTGGCATTGCTGGTTTTATTCTTTCAATCGGTATGGCAGTGGACGCTAACATTTTGATATTTGAAAGAACCAAAGAAGAATTGAAACGAGGCAAAAGCAAATATGAAGCTCTAAAAGAAGGGTTCCACAGAGCGTGGAGCTCGATCCGCGATTCCAATCTTTCAAGCATTATCACCGCCATCATTTTGTATTATTTCGCTTCTACGCCAATGATCAAAGGTTTTGCTTTGGTGTTTTTGATCGGTGTTTTGGTTTCTATGTTTTCCGCTGTGACGGCTTCCCGCACTATATTATTTGCTATTAGTAAGGATAACCCCACCCCAACCCCTCCCCAAAAGGGAGAGGGGAAATAATATGTTTATCGTCAAACACAGAAAAATATTTTATTCAATTTCAGTCGTTTTATTGGCCGTTTCGATATTCGCGATTGTTTTTTGGGGGCTCAAACCGAGCATTGATTTTGTCGGCGGCTCGTTGCTAGACGTTTCTTTCATAGGCGAGAGACCAACGGCGGAAGATGTGAGTGGAGTTCTGAATAATTTAAATTTTAAAGACGCTTCCGTCAGATCTTCTGGCGAAGGATTTTTCATAAGGACCAAAGAAATATCGCAAACGGAAAAAGACGCT
>CAYQUJ010000041.1:0-6523 GCA_964420745.1 uncultured Candidatus Saccharibacteria bacterium
TTTTTCGCCATACAAACATAGTATCCAAAGTTCGTATTTAAAGGTATCTAGATCAGCATGTGAAAACCAACGTTTTTCGATATTTCTTTGTTCTTTTTGCCCTCCTGGCTCTTACCGCAGGTTTTTTTGTTGAAAAAGCGGTAAAAGAAGGTGGTGAAAGGGAAAAGGTCAAAGGCCTTCAGGCCCAGATCAACAGGGTCTGCGAAGCGGGAGAGCAAGCATGGAACGAGGTACAGAAAACAAATCCCGATCATGATCTTGGATTTGCCATGATTTGCTCTGATAACGCCGATGGAACAAAAGACATTATGTTCATCGGCCACACGGATGGCAAATATATTGGACGGGTTGTGGAGTCCAACGGGACCATAAAAACCTTCGAGTACAATGAATAGACGGTCCAAGCAATCGGCGCCCGTTTCAGCTTCGGCTGGGACGCGGCGCTGTTTTTTAATTTTATCACTACACCACAAAAATTATCTCTACGTAAGTTGCAGAGAATAGTGTGTTGTGTATACTATAAGCGTGAGAGTTTTTTGAGAATCTTGGTGGTCAGACTCCTCGGCGTTTTTATGGAAGCTCGCTTCCATTTCATACCGATGTTTCTTGCATCACCACCTTTCTCTTGTTCTTTGTCCCTACTCTCACACTGCTCCCCTTGCGCTTGCGCTCGGGGGGTTGTTTTTTTATATGATTTTTTCCGCTTGCGTTTTAAAACAGAGTATGCTACAATATAGAGTAGGAGATCAATCGTGTTCCTTTCAATTTTAGCGGCAGTTTTTCATGGAGTTGCCTACGCTATCTATCTACACCAGATATTCAGCGGCGGTTCAATTCCAAATCCAGCTTCGTGGACAATCTGGGCTTTCCTGTCTACCTTGAACGCGATTACCTTCTGGAAAGGTTCGCGTGATGTATTGGCGACGGCACAGTTTTTTACGGGGTCAGTCGCTTGCTTCGCGGTCTGGGTGTTCGCACTCAGTGCGGGCAAGTTTGCGCCACTTGATACGATGGCTTGGACAGTTCTTGTCCTCTGTGTCGTGTCCTGTGCGGTCTGGTATTTTACCAGAAGTGCAATCTACGCCAATTTGGTCGTCGGCGGCATACTTTTGATTTCATCAGTTCCAACTATCGCGGGCGTGTGGCGCAACAGCAACGTTGAGCAATCCTTTCCGTGGTGGCTTTGGACAACTGCTTTCGTTATTACGTCGGTCAACGTTTACAGACGCACCGACAGGACGAAGTTGCGATGGTGGCTCTTGATGGCAGTTCCGATTTTCGGCATCGCCATTCACGGAGCTGTTGCCATCGGCGCTGGAAGATAGGTGAACTGTAATGGTTGTCCTCGTCGTTATCCGTCCCCATCTGCTTCCATGAGCCGGTGGGGCGGTTCTTTTTATTTCAAATTCTTATTAACAAATTTGACGATCGTCTAAAATGTTAATAGTTTCTATTTTTTAATATCGATTTTAATTCCCAATTCTTTAAGTTGACGCTCTGAAATTTCGGAGGGGGCGTTCATCATTGGGTCTCTGCCTTCGCGAGTTTTGGGAAAAGCAATCACTTCTCTTATATTTGGCTCGCCTTGCAAGAGCATGGCAATACGATCAATGCCTGGAGCAAAACCGCCATGCGGAGGCGCGCCATAAGTGAAAGCCTCCAGCATATGGCCGAATTTTTCCTGTTGTTCTTCCTCAGAAATATTTAAAAGTTTGAAGACCTGTTTTTGCTCGGCTCGATCGTGGATTCTTATTGAGCCGGAGGAAAGTTCGTAGCCATTTAAAACCAAATCATAAGAATTTGCGCGGATTTGAAATAAATCCTCGCCTTTCATAAATTTGTCTTTGTCCTCCGGTTTGATGGAGCAAAACGGGTGATGTGCCGCTTGGATATTTCCGTCATCAGTTTTTTCAAACATTGGAAAGTCGGTAATCCAAGCAAAAGCCAATTCATCGGGATTGTTTTTGTCATTTCTCAAATCGGGCTTGTCAGAGCCGTATTTTTCCATTGATTCTTTATAAGTGAGGCGGGGAAAAGGCATTTTTGTCATTTTCTTTTCTGAATACAATGTCTCTACCAGTTTTAAAAACATAGCTTCGGTGTATTGCAAAACATCTTCCTGTTCTACAAAAGACATTTCAAAATCAAGCTGGGTAAATTCCGGCTGTCTATCCCCTCTTTGGTCCTCGTCGCGCATGCATCTGGCAATCTGAAAATATTTTTCAAACCCTGCCACCATTGAGAGTTGTTTAAATTGCTGGGGCGATTGAGGCAAAACATAAAACTTACCTTTGTGAAGACGCGAAGGAATAACATATTCACGCGAACCTTCAGGAGTACCCTTCATCATTATAGGCGTTTCAATTTCCACGAAGTCGTTTTGGTGCATATAGTCGCGGAAAAAAGAAATTATTTTATCGCGCGCGCGGATATTTTTTTGCATTCTTTCACTGCGCAAATCCAAGTAGCGGTATTTGAGGCGGGCTTCTTCGTCAATGCCCGAAGTGTCGGTTGATATATCAAAAGGCAAGGTCTCGGCTTTGTTTAAAATTTTGATATCTGTAATCTCAAGTTCGATATTTCCGTTTGGCGCTTTTTCATTCACCATTTTTTCCGGCCTTTTGTTTACCACTCCCACCACCTCAACCACCCATTCGTTCTTTATGGTTTTGGCCAATTCAACCAATTCTTTTTTGTTTGATAAAGCCACTCCCTGCACCGTGCCGGTCATATCCCTAAAATCAAAGAAAACCATTTTGCCCTGGTCCCGCACTACCGAAACCCAGCCGGATATAGAAATCTCCTTACCCACGCTATCCTTCAAATCTTTAATATAAGTTCTCATATGATACGAAAATTATGCGAAAGCTACGAAATAATAACGAAAATTATCATAAAACGCCAATTGCTTTTTTGACAGTCTGCATTTTGGCTGAGGCAACTGCTCTGGCTTTTTCCTTGCCTTCCGCCAAAACTTTATTTACAAAATCCAAATTTTTTGCAATTTCTTCTCTTTTTTCGCGAAGCGGTTTAATGAAATTTTTCAAATCTCCAATCAATATTTCTTTGATCGCTTTGTACTTGCCTTTATTTTCTTCATAAATTTTATCCAATTCAATGGTCGGCCTGAAAAGTTTATGAATGTAAAAGACATTCTCAGGATATTCCGCTTTTGAGTCGGTCACAATGCTCATCACTTTTTCTTCGATTTCTTCATCTGTAGCAAAAAGAGAAATAGTATTCCCGTAACTTTTGCTCATTTTCTTTCCGTCGGTGCCTGGAACAATCGCTACTTCCTCCATAATAAACTCCTCAGGTTCTTTGAAAGTCTCTCCAAAAATTGTATTGAATTTTCTGGCTATTTCTCTGGCCATTTCTAAATGTTGCTTATTGTCTTTGCCAACTGGCACCTTATCTATGTCATACATCAATATGTCGGCAGCCATCAATATGGGATAGGAAAATAATCCGACATTAACTTCCTCACCTTTTGCCACAGCATCTTTGTAGGCATGAGCTCGCATCATATAGGGTACAGTAGTAATGCAGTTAAGTATCCAAGCGAGTTCTGTATGTTCTGGCACTTCTGATTGTTTGAAAAGCAAAGTTCTTTCTGGATCAATTCCTATTGCAAGATAATCGATAACGAGATCCACTGTGTCTTGTTTAAGAATTTTTGCCTCATGTACAGAAATCAAAGCATGATAATCTACAGCCATTGCATAAACATGGTAATCTTTTTGCATATCAACCAACTGCCTCATGGCTCCAAAATAGTTGCCTATATGTGGCCTGCCGGTCGGCTTAACCCCCGAAAGTATGGTTTTCATACATTCATAATACCAAATTTTTTGGAATTTGCATGCTATACGGAATGTCCAAATTCTTCGTCTTCGGTATCCCCCTCCGCCTCTTCTTTGGTTTTGTGAATGCGGCCGTCAATATGATTGGCTGGAGAGTAAATAGTATACAGTTTCAATTCTTTGTCTCCGGTATTTATGACATTATGTTCCGCGCCGGCCGGCACTATGAAAGCAAAATTGTCAGAAAATTCCATCTCTTCTCCGTCGATTATCACTTTGCCTTCGCCCGATTCAACCCTAAAAAATTGGTCTACGTGCGGATGTGTTTCTACTCCGATATCGCATCCGACGGGCAGAGACATCAAAACCAGTTGGCTGTGCTCGCCTGTCCAAATAACTTTCCTAAAATTTTCATTTTCTTCGGTCTCTTTTTCTATATTTCCTAAATAATACTTTTTCATAAATTTGTGGTTACTTATAATTGTGTTGCCTGCCATATGGCAAAAATAGACATAGGCAACAATCTTTCAGAATTTTCTTGTTTTATTGCCAATTCTCCCATTTCCATTTTACCACCAAAATCTTTCATCATATCTGCCAAGAGGTTTGCGACTGATATAGAAGAAAGCTCGGTGGAATACATATTGAAGATTACAAACAATGGTTTATCACTCAAAATTTCCCGGCAAGCGGAAAGCAAATCAGTAATTTTTTCTTCTATTTTCCAAACCTCGCCTTTTGGGCCTTTGCCATAGCTCGGCGGGTCCATGATGATGGCGTCATATTTTATTCCTCTTTTGATTTCTTTTTTTATAAATTTAACAACATCATCCACAATCCATCTTATGGAGGCGCCTTCCAACCCAGACAATTTTTGGTTTTCTCTTGCCCAATCAACGCTCTGTTTGGAAGCGTCCACATGAGTAACTCTAACCATCCCGTTTGACGCGACCGCTACCAAGCTTGCTATGCCCGTATATCCAAATAAATTTAAAACATTCATTTCCCTCCCAATATTTTCTTCTTTCCATTTTTCAATCTTTCCTTTAATAAAACGCCACTCCTCCACCTGCTCCGGAAAAATGCCAATATGCTTTGAACTTTCTTTAAATTTAATTTTTGCTTTAATCCCTCCTATTCCGATGTCTATTATTTCTTCAAATCCCTTTTTTTGTTTTTCCCTAACTACTTGATACTCACTACTATCTACTGTCTTTTTCCACCAAGCTCTCGGCTCGGCTCTGACTATCCTCTTCCCATTTATTTCCTCCAGCTTTTGTTTGTCTCCACTGTCCAGCAATTTATAACCTCCCATCTCCCCTGCCCATATTTTTATGTTTTTCTCTTCCGAATTCATACTCAAACAGTAGCAAAAAAAGTCATTTTTGACTATTATTTATTCATGAGTTTGGTACATATAGGGATTTCTCTGGCTTTTGTCGCAATGCTTTCCTGGGGAGTTGGTGATTTTTTTATTCAGCGTTCGGTCAGAAAAGTTGGAGATTGGGAAGCTTTATTTTTTGTAGCATTTTTTGGTGTTCTCTTTTTGCTTCCGTTTTGTTATAAAACCATAGTCCCTGTTTTTGTTGGAAATTTGGAAGCGATCCTTGTAATAACTATTTTATGCGTTGTATTGTTTATAGCCGCTATACTTGATTTTGAAGCATTGAGGGTTGGTAAACTGGCGACGGTTGAACCAATATGGTCTTTTGAAGTTCCTGTTTCTGCTTTACTGGCCTTTTTGATAATCGGAGAAAAAATAAATTTATTTCAAATTCTTTTGATTATTTCGCTTCTCATTGGATTAGCCCTGGTGTCTCTAAAAAATAATTTTAACTTTCATAAATTTATTTTTGAAAAAGGAACCATCATCGCCTTTTTTGCTGCGGTTCTTATGGGTGGGGCAAATTTTTTGATGGGCTGGAGCTCTAGATTGAGTGACCCGATCACCGCTAATTTTCTATCTGATATTTTCATCGTTATTATTACGGGTTTATACCTGCTATTTACTGGCAGATTTACCAATCTTTTAAGAGACTTCAAAACAAACAAAAAAATTTTACTTTTTATGTCTATACCGGACAAGGTCGCGTGGGTCGCTTTCGCTTTTGCCATGAGTTTAGCTCCGATAGCTATTGTCGTGGCCCTTTCTGAAAGCTACATAATAATCGCGGTTATATTAGGGCTCGCAATAAATAAAGAAAAAATAAAATCACATCAAAAATTCGGCCTCATCCTGGCTCTGTTTTCCGCAATAGTTTTAGCTTCAGTAACAAATTAACAATATCAAAATCATTCTTTTTGTCCCTACACAGATCACTGACGGTCGTCATAGATGTGTGTATTTTATTTGATTAAGATTTATACAAAAGAAAAGGGGCTACTCCCGCCCCGGAGTAGCCCATCTGAGTCCTCCCCCCTCTCGCCATCATTAGCAGAGGGGCTGTACTCCTCAGATGGTATCAATTGTAGAATATCCGCAAAATATGTAAATATTAGACGCTGAGCGTTTAGTATAGATTTTTAGTGAATATGTGGTGTGATGGATTTGTGATGGGTGAGGTTGTTACAAAAACAAGCGGACGAGGCGGAGGTCGTCATAAGAATATTTAGGACCGAGGATTTCTTTGACCGGAGCGAGTCTATAAGTGCCGTTTTCGCTTAATCCTACTTGGCGAAAAGCGCCATTTATAAACCCTTACACAACAACACCTTATTTT
>CAYQUJ010000042.1:0-1264 GCA_964420745.1 uncultured Candidatus Saccharibacteria bacterium
AGGGATATAAAAATTCTTTCGAATTCAGACGTCACTGTTCGCATCTCTATCCTCGCGGACGACGGGCGTTACCCGCTACCATTTTTCCCGATTTTCATCGGGACCGTGTTCGGACTTTCCTCCCCGTGATTGCGAAACAATTTTACGGGGCTACTGACCGGAATGAGAATCTATTATTATTATAATCTAATTGCATTTATTTTGCAAATATGATATAATTGAAGGTGGAAAGGAACATTACACAAGGAGAAAAACGATGGCAAGTAAGTCCACTGCCACAAAGCCAAATCCCGATCCTTATTACGAGTGGCTAACAACCATACCACAGGAGCGGTTTAAGTTACGAGTTCGAGGTGAAGATTTGGTGGGCATAATGCACTCTGTCAAAGGGTACTACGTTGGCGAGGACTTTGAGTTTCGAAAAGAGACTGAAGAATTTCGCAACGTAGTCTCCCCTCTACGAATTATCACTGGAAGGGAATTTGTCGGTATCCCGCCACTGCACAGGACTGGTGTGTATCAGAAGGAATTCCAATGGGGAGTCTTTTTCCCAAAAACAGAGAAAGAGGGTGAGAATCCGGTCTACGAGCCAAAGATCCACAACAAGGAGGTAATTAGCGCGTTTCCTTTTGTGTCCAATTACCCTCTTATTTTCACTAACGTAGACGTGCAGGGGCGGTCTGATCCAAAATTTGACGAACCCCCACCAATACCAGTTACTATAAAGACAATTGTTCGGGTTCGAATGCTTCGACCAATGATTGCCTTGATGCAGAACAAAGACTGGTTAGGTAACGGCGTCGCTCAACTGATTCGCGGAACAATTCTGGATTTCGTAAAGAACAAAACTTATGACGAAATCGTAAGGAAGAGCGAGTTAAACAAGAGCGGAAGTGAGTTCAGAAAACTGTTCTTGGGCTCCCTCATTAATGGCGGCAGGCAGATTGAGCGAAGTAGATTAAGGAGATCTGTCTTTGAACAATACGGAGTTGATGTTATTGACTTCAATGTTGTTGATATAGATCCAAATGAGAAGTTTGAGGCTCAGCTCCAAGAACTTGCGAATGCCGACATCGTCGCAGAAATCCTGTTGAGAAATGCAAGAGCGGAAAGGGAAAAAAGAATACTGCAAGGTGAAGCCGAGGAGGCCTATATCAGAGCAACAGCGAATGCTTTAAAGGACCGTCTAACGATGATCCGAGATATTCTGGGAGATTCAGCGAGTGTGAGAGCGATCGAATACGCCCATGCCCTTCGCGATTCA
>CAYQUJ010000042.1:1274-6176 GCA_964420745.1 uncultured Candidatus Saccharibacteria bacterium
TGGACAGATTCGTTAAAACTCCTTATTTTTAGTACCCCAAACCAAACATACGGTTTGGGGTTGCTTTTTTATATTGAATATGCTATAATAGAGACAGATTTGTTCATCGAAATTTTGAAAGGAGCTTCTTGTGCAACAACAGATCGCTGGTCAGGTAGCCCAGAAAAGCTACTGGAGTAGTATCTGGGAAAGTCTCAAAAACGAATGGAGAAAACACGGTTTTTGGGGCAAATTCACATTCTCTTTCAGAGCTAGCTGGGCCCTTGTCATTCTCGGACTCACGCAACGGCTTATCGGGCTAATCATTCTTATGGCAGTTTCTGCCGCGCTCATAGTAATAGCGCTGGTAGGGCTGTTCTGGTGGTTATTGAGTGGAGGGTACAATGTGGTTTTACATCCGATTCTGTATATATGGATTGCAGCTTTAGGCTGTTATCTATATTTGCGACATAAGTACCCAAACAAATACGCTCAAATCGGTAGAGACACAGCTAGCGCGAGCTTGATTAGAAAGTCACCTTTTTTGGTCGCAGCAATTTCCACTGGACTGTGGTACATCATTGCCAAAGCCGCCCAAATATTCAGAGCACTTACGGAACTAGCGCTCTGGAAGGTGGCAGTCGGTTTCGCGATCGCTGTATTGGTTATCGTGCTAGCCACCTGGGCCATCAAAAGATATACTGGTCAGCAACAAGAGGGAGAAGCATCGACCAAATCGCTGGAAGTTTTTAAGGCTCTTGGTATTGGCCTTGTTATCACAGCGGTTTTCAACGGTCTTCTCTTTCTGGGCCTTCCCATTTGGGAGAAGCTATGGGAGCAACAGAGATTCTTCTGGGAAGTAAATCTGTCACTTATGCTCGCCATTGCAATGTTTTTCGTCAAAGACAAGGATGGTAAAACTCCAGGATGGTCAAGGAAGCTGGCTTGGACCTTTATGATTGCTGCTAGTCTGGGGTTGCTCACTCCCGTGGAGAACCAAATCAAGACAAACTGGAAAACTGCTGGCAGTAATATCCTAAGTAGAACACCAGTCAACAATCTATCGCACAGCGTGCCAATGGAAGTGGCGCTTCGCGTCATTGCGGATTGCGAATCTGGTGGAGGAGTGCCTGGTGGTGCTCATCTCAAGAATAAAGAGGGGTCGTCAGCCATTGGGAAGTATCAAATCTTAGCTTCAGACCACGAAGAACGGGCGAAGAAGATGGGGTTTGATATTCGGACCGAGGAAGGCAACGAGGCCTATGCCCGGGTGCTCTACCAGGAATCCGGCACCAAACACTGGGAAGTTGACCCAAGAAGCAAGACCTGCTGGGAGCCAAAACTTCGCGCCTACACTTGGGGCGGAGAGGCCGTTTCTCTTGTTGTTCTCGCGC
Source organism: uncultured Candidatus Saccharibacteria bacterium (assembly GCA_964420745.1). GTDB lineage: Bacteria > Patescibacteriota > Minisyncoccia > Phycocordibacterales > WO2-35-19 > CAYQUJ01. The sequence goes on from CAYQUJ010000042.1 coordinate 2,648, forward strand.
CTGTTGGCAAGCCAAGCGAGCCCATACCAAATGCTCATTCACCAAAACAAACAGAGATAGAAAGTTTCGGGAAGAAGTACTTGGTAATATGGAATGGCGAGATCAAAGAGGAGCTTCCTAGACCAAAAGGAGCCGAGATCAAAAGGCCGGAGATAGTTCGTTATTTTCAGCTTCAGGCTGTCGGCTCTGAGCCGGTGCCGATAACACTGAAAGTTTATTGATGGGAAGCGCGAAGTTTGCGCTTCCTTTTTTTTGCCAAAATTTAATTTTTAAGGGAAAAATCCGGGCCAGGATATGCCAAAAGTGTCGAGAACGAGGCGCAGAATGCCATAGACAGAAAACATTATGAAGAGGCCGACGATGCCCCAAATAACGTTGTTTCTTTTTTTGCCCAAATCGCTTGAGTCAGCGCCTTGGATCATTTGAATAATGCCGTAAAACAAAACGACGGTGGCAACAACAAAACCCAATATAATGAGTGGGTTTATAATAAGCAGAGCTATTTTGCCCAAAAGTTCTGTTACAGATGTTACTACAGCAGCAAGCATATTTACATTTTATCAGATAAATAAAAACTGCGGAAGTGTTTATAACTCTCCACAGTTTTTATTGTAGATCCGGATAATTTGTTACGGATTTATACCTGGTACGTCTATGTCGCTGTTGTCATCAATACCAACAGTACTACCGAGGAATCGCACCAAGCCCCAAACGGAAGCCATGACGAAGAGAGCTATAACACCCCAGAGCATAGTTTTCTTTGCTGCTTCTTTGTCGTGTTCCGCGCCAAATATGTATTTGACCAATCCCCAGAAAAAGACCAGCAAACCCAAGGCAAAGGCGATAGGAATCAAAATGTTTACAATTTCGCCTATTGACATTGCAATGTCTTTGACATTTGTGAGCCCAGTATCTTGAGCGAAAGAAATAAGAGGCAACGCCAAAGCTCCGACAATTAACGCTAATTTTTTCATAATTCAATGATTAATAAATTTATAATTAAAATGAACGACCATTTTTAATAAGTACATTGTGGATTATAGCATTCAAAAATTACAAAACAAGGTTTATTGTGGATAAAATTAACAGCCATCTTGAGTGCCCTGGGCATTGTACCCATCTACACATCCTCCTCCGGAAGAGCCGCCAGATCTGTTGATGGTCGGTATATTGGCGTTGGTCGTTTTGTCAATGCCGAAAGTGCCTTCAATAAAAGCTACTAGTCCCCAGATTGAGGACATGACAAAAATTGCTATAACCCCCCAGAGCATGATTTTTTTGCCGTCTTCTTTGCCGCCGCCTTCAGACCAAATGAATTTCACTATGCCCCAAAAGAAAAGGAGAATGGCCAAACCAAAGACTACTGGTATTAAAATACCTACTATACCTTTGACACTTCCTAATAAAGTTTTTGTTTTTTCTAGCATTTTATTTTAAAGATTAATAAATTAAGTAACCCTCTCTATGGGCGGAATGCTGAGCTCGCTTTGAATGAAAGCGATTATGCCCCAGACGGAAAAAGCCACAAAAATGCCGATCACTCCCCAAGTCATGATGCGGCGGCCTTCTTTGGCTGCTTCTTCGCTCGCTGCGCCAGTTTTGATGTACTTGACCACTCCCCAGAAAAAGTAGAGCACGCACAAACCAAAAGCGAGTGGTATGAGTATGGTAGTCACTATGCCAAAAGCTGTGTTTATTAATACAATCATTTATAAAAATTAATTTGTTATATTTTTAAGTTGAATTTGTGGAATACCGACGGTTCCGCCAAAACCAAACTCGCTTTTGAGGAATGACATAATGCCCCAAATGGTAACAAGGATAAAGAGTCCGATGACGCCCCAGATGAGCAGATTTTTGCTGTCTTTGATTTCTTTTTCATTGCCGGCCGCTCTTATAAATCGCCCCACTCCCCAAATGAAAATCAAAAAAGCCACTGCTCCCAAAAACGGAATAATTGCGAGGCCTATGTCTATGAGCATATCTATCACCCCCCCAAGATTTGCCGGGAAGGCAAAAACGATATTTGGCAGTACATAAAGAGAAATTGCAATAACAGAAAGTTTGTAAATTTTATTTGACATCTTACTCTAATTTTTAGTTAAACTCTTAATTGGTCTATAGTTTTACTTATGGCCTCCGAAATAACCCAGGCGCCCAAAAGTATGGCTGCGCCGATAACCGCCCAGAGCAAGGCGTCATGGGCTTTTTTGATTTGACCCGGATCGCCTCCAGCAGTCACATAAAGGAATCCGGCGTACATTATCATAAGGACTGCCACCACTCCGCCTATTGGCATCAAAATATCTTTGACAATGGTTTCAATCAATCCCCTAATGGTATCTTTTTTAAATGGATTTTCTATTTTGATAGGGCCGGAATTTGGTTGGCCCGGAACTATTTCGGAAGGCTGGCCAGGAACAACTTCCGCCGCGTACAAGAGAGTAGGAGCTACACAAAAAACAAGGAGAATGTTTATAATGAGAAAGTTTATTATTATTTTCTTAACATTTTCTATATTTTTTTGCATAAAAATTAATTATGGGCTGATATCTACCGGCACGCTGCCGGGATCTTTGAGCAAAGCGTTTAACACGGTAGAAACAATAACCCAAGCGGCTAAAATAAAGAAAAGGCCGATCAGCACTTTTTTTATCATGTCAATCGCTTCTTTGCGTTTGCCCATGTTGTCCGCGTGAAGCATTATGTTGAAGCCCGCCCAAGCCAAGACGCCGGCCGCTACCGGCACTGAAATAAGTATAATCCATTTTATGATGTTGTTGACTAGCTTCAGAAGATCACTATAACCGCAGTTGGGACTGCAATTTGGAATAATGGGACTTTCTTGAGCTTGAGCGAAAGTGAAAACAGGAATAAGTACTATCGCAAATAAAATCAGAAACGGAACAATTTTTTTTATCTTTATCAAATTCATTTTACCAATAAACTAGAAAGTTCCTTTTGAGCGCGTGAGACGGCTTCTCCGGTCCGCGCTCGGCCACTTGTGATTGATTCTATCATGTCCTTGAACACAAGGCCTGATCCGGTTGGATTTGGGTTGAGCCAACTTCTAGCTCTAATAGCGCTGTCATAAAAAACGCTCTCGTAGGCATTCTCCGGTTTCTGGCCCAAAAGGTCGCGCCTGACCGGAGGCAATCTCAAAAGTTTGCTGAGGGCAAGAGCGCTTTCTTTGTTGGAAAGAATGGAGGCCACCACAAAAGCCGCGTTTATATTTTTGGATGATTTGGTAATGGAGAGAGCGTTAAAATCGGCATAAGAGACGTTGACTCCGCCTTCCCGAGAAACCGGCACTTCTGCCGCGTCAAAATTAAGGTTTGGGTTTTTGAGTTGCAAGGTCCGTATTTCGCTCCCAAAACCGAAATATAGAGCCAGGTCCCCGCCCAAAAAATAATTGGTAGAATTTGGCAGCGAGCGGTTCCAAGAGTAAGAGGCCTTGGCCGGGTTGCTAAACCCTGTATAAAAAGTGACGGCCGCTTCGGCCGGCACGGTCGGTTTGCCATACGAATTT
>CAYQUJ010000043.1:0-2438 GCA_964420745.1 uncultured Candidatus Saccharibacteria bacterium
GTAATTGTATCCCAAATTGAACACAAGGGCATCCTGGCGATGTCTGAAATTTTAAAAAAGGAAGGTTTCGAAGTGATTGAACTGCCGATCGGAGAAGACGGGCTCTTAAATCATTTAGAGTTGGAAAAAGCTTTGACTCCACAAACCATTTTGGTTTCCGTCACATCTGCCGACAGCGAAACCGGCACCTTGCAACCCATAGCCGAAATCGCAGAGGTGATTAAAAAATTCCGAGTTAAAAATAGCAGTCCGTTTCCTTATTTCCATACCGATGCTAGCCAAGCCGCCGGTTATATTGATTTGAATGTGGATAAACTCGGCGTTGATATGGTGACCTTGTCGGCCCATAAAATTTACGGGCCAAAAGGCATCGGTGGGTTGTACATCCGCCGCGGCGTCAGCGTGAACCCGATTATCTACGGCGGCGGTCAGCAAAACCGTTTGCGCAGCGGTACAGAAAACGTGCCAGGTATTGTAGGTTTTGCAAAGGCTTTGAGTTTGTGTGAAAAAAATAAAAAAACCGAATACGCAAGAATTAAAAAAATGCGGGACGCTTTGGAAAAAGGCATTTTCAAATCTATTCCAAAAGTGGTTTTAAATGGCCATCCCAAATTACGCCTGCCAAATTTTGTGAATGTCTCAATACTAGACATTGAAGGCGAGGCCATGCTGCTTTACCTTGACGAACTTGGTATAATAGTGAACACCGGTTCGGCCTGCAATTCCCAAAGCTTGGAACCGTCGTACGTTTTGACCGCCCTTGGCAATCCCTACGAATTTGTCCACGGCAGTATCCGCTTCACTTTGGGCAAGACAACCACGATGACGGATGTAAAATACGTTTTGAAGCATTTGCCTGGAATTGTGAAAAAACTAAGAGAAATTTCGCCTCTGAATCTTGACCTCAACCAAAAAGAAAAAAGAAATGAAAAAACCAGACATAATAAACAAACATACTGGAAACTCTTGGGCTTACACAAAACAAGTTAAGGAGCATTTTTTCAAGCCCAAAAATTTGCTTTTGGAAGACCCTAAAAGAGCCGAGTATGACAGCGAGGGAGTTGTAGGTAGTCCGGCTTGCGGAGACGTGATGCGCGTCTGGCTCAAAATTGATGCCAAAAAAGATAAAATAAAGTCATTTAAATGGCGTACTTTTGGCTGCGCCTCAGCCATCGCTTCCACCTCCATGTTGTCATTAATGATTACCGAAAAGGGCGGAATGAAAATTGAAAAAGCTTTAAAAATAAAACCCCAAGATATCATCAAGCGGCTCGGCGGTTTGCCTGACCGCAAAATTCACTGCTCTGTCTTGGGCGACAAAGCCCTGCGCGCTGCGCTTAATGATTGGTTCAAAAAAACCAACCAGTTTGACCGCATCATAGTGGAAGGTACTCAGGTCATTGACCCCAATACCAAAGTAACCGAAGCCGATATTGAGGAAGCGGTTTTAGAAGGCGCTATCGATTTGGCATCTGTGCAAAAACGCACTAAAGTCGGTATCGGCTACCCAGAATGCCTTCCCAAAGTCGAAGAACTCATCCGTTTTTATAGAGAAAAATATTTTGGTCCAGAAGGACATAACTCACCCCCTGCCCCCTCTCTTAAATTAAGAGAGGGGTAAAACCCCATCCACAAATTCCCTCTTAAGTTAAGGGGGATTTAGGGAGTTAGGATTATGGAGTAAAAAACAAAATGGAAGAAAAAGTGGAAAAAATAATAGAGAAAATGAGGCCGTATGTACAGATGCACGGCGGGGATGTTTCTCTGGTGGACATAAAAGATGGAATTGTTAAACTTAAAGTATCTGGAGCTTGTGCCGGTTGCGGGCTTGCCGATATGACTTACAACAAAATGCTCGGCAGTATGATTAAAGAAGAGGTTCCAGAAATAAAGGAAATTATTATAGATTAAAATTAATTTTATATGGCAAATATAAAAGAATACGTCCGCAATAAAGAAGGTTCAAATATAAGCAAAATAGTGGTTGATAGGGACTTATGCATCGGCGCCGCTTCGTGCATCGCGGTTTCCGGAGCGACATATGAATTGGATAATGAAAATAAGGCGGTAGTAATTGGGGCGGACGCAGCAGATGACGCCACTTTGATGATGTCAGCCGAATCCTGCCCGACTAAGGCCATATTGTTGTATGACAAATCAGGAAATAAAGTGTTTCCAAAGTAATGGAGCCGGAAAAATACAAATACCTAATAATCGGCGGCGGAGCGGCTGGGACTAGCGCGGCCGACACCATCCGGCAACAAGATGCCTCGGGGACTATTGCTATTGTGAGTGATGAGATTCACCCCCTTTATTCCAGAGTCATGCTTTCCAAACCAAGCTTTTTTCTAGGCAAAATTCCGTTTGACCAAATTTGGCTGAAGGGCAAGGAATGGTATGACAATAATCGGATAATTTTTATCGGAGGCAAAATGGCT
>CAYQUJ010000043.1:2448-6048 GCA_964420745.1 uncultured Candidatus Saccharibacteria bacterium
AGCAAAAGATTCTCGGGTTGAGCGACGGCCGACAGATCGGTTATGAAAAGCTCTTGTTGGCTACCGGAGTCAGAACCAAAAAATGGACAGTGCCTGGAGGCGATAAAAAGAGTATTTACTCTCTCCGCACCTTGGAAGACGGCCAAGCCATCATGGAGGCCATTAAAACAGCCAAAAAAACTCTCGTTATTGGCGGCGGATTTATCGGATTCGAAATGGCCGATCTTTGCAAATTGGCAGGGCTTGATACTACGATGATTCTCCGGGAATCCTATTTTTGGGAGCCGACACTCGATAGAGCATCTGGTGAAATGATAGAGACAGCGCTCCAAAAAAGCAGGATTAAAATAATTAAAAATTCCGAAGTGGTTGAGGTGCTCGGCAATGAAAGTGCCACTGGAGTGATTTTGAAAGATGGCACTAAATTGGATTGTGAAATGATAATTACAGGCATTGGAGTGGTCCCGCCAGATTTGGAATTTTTACAGAAAGAGGGGATTGCTACCAGAAATTCCATATTATCGAATGAGTACATGGAAACCAGCGCCAGTGATATTTGGACCGCCGGGGACATCGCTGAATACAAAGATCTTCTGCTAGAAGAAAATATTCAACTCGGCAACTGGGTCAATGCCCACGAGCAAGGGAGAATAGCGGGTTTAAATATGGCTGCCTCCGCCTCCGCTCCCGCTACGGCGGGACAAAGCAAAACTCCGTTCAAATTTGTTTCTTTCTATACCACTCAGGGAGCTGGACTAACCGTCGCCTTTGTGGGCGATGTGCGGCCGCTTCCAAATCGCCAAGTAGTTTTGCGTGGCTCGCCTGAAATAAATTCTTACGCCCGCATTCTGATCGTGGACAATCCTTCGACAAACTCAGGACGAGAGGAACTCGTGGGCGCCACTTTAATCAATCGCTCTTCCGAATTAACAACTATCGCCAAACTCATTGAAAATAACGTGGACGTTTCCGCCCACATCTCCGAACTTTCCGATCCAAATTTTGTTCTGAAACAGCTCTTGAAATAACTCATCATTTTTTCTTAACCAAAAAATATCTTTATTTTTAAGCGTTTTCAGACGTTATCCCCAGCAAAATGTATTTTATGCTTGACAGATTGTGTGTATTTGTTAGACTGAGTTTGTAGTCGCGTCTGGCGATATTTTTTTGTCTAAATTTTTAGATCATCACTCTCGCATCAACAATTGTTGCATAAGTATCCGTGACCATAACGGGATTCAGGTCAATTTCTTTTATTTCAGGGTGGGCGAGAGAGAGACGGGAGAGGTTCACCAAAATGTCAGCGAGTAAGTCAAAATTGACAGGCGGCTGTCCTCGCATACCTTGCAATATTTTTATGCCCTTTATTTCTTGCATCATCTTGAGCGCTTCTTCTTTTTCAATAGGAGCAATGCGCAGTACCGTATCCTTAATAGCTTCGGCAAAAATACCTCCCAAACCAAAAACCAAAGTCGGCCCAAATGTCACATCTCTTTTCATTCCTATAATCACCTCTCGGCCTTTTTCCATTTTTTGGATAAGTATTCCATCAAGTTGGCCGAATTTTTGCCAGAGTTCTTCCCATGCCGCATTAGCTTCTTCAATATTTTGAATGTTTAGTTTGACTGCGCCAGCTTCAGTTTTATGGATGGCGGCATTTGAAATGGCTTTCATGGCGTAAGGTCCATCGCCACACTCACGCAAAGTATTTTCCAAGTCCTCTTTTCTTTTTATAAACCTACCGCTGACAGAAATACCGTATTCGGAAAGCAAATTTAAAGCATTTTGAAATTCCATCATTTCTCCCTTGGTAATGGACTCCGTGGAATTTTCATGGTGCCCGTATGGCGATTTTATCTTCTGGGCACCTCTCGCAAGATAATCCAAGCTTTCTATTATGTCTCTCGGGAATGTGAAGTAAGGCATACCTGATTTGATAAGCTCACTGCGTCCTGCTTGCACAGAAGAACCGCCTATAAAAATGGGAAATATTTTTGGACCTTTTCCCGCCTCTTTGGCGGACTTATGATATTTCACCAAAACTTTTGCAGTTTCTTCTGCTTGCGTCATCATTTGCGGAGTCATGATAACTATGATGCCATCTGTGTTTTCTTCTTGGCATAAAATCTCTAGAGCTTTGTCATACCTTTCTGCCAAAGCGTCGCCAATAATATCAACCGGGTTGCCAACCGCTGCCATCCCCGGCAAAACTTTACGTAATGACTCTTTCATATCTTCACTCAATACTGATAGAGAAAGAGAATGGGAACGATCTATAAGATCGGCGGCCACCACGGACGGACCGCCACCGTTTGTCAAAACTATTAGGCGCTGGAGCGGAGAGCTTATATCTGGCACTTGAGGCAAAACTTTTATCAAATGAAAAAATGCCCGCAAAGACGAGACAGTGACCGCGCCGGCTTGCTTACAGGCCGCAATAAATACAGAGGCCTCGGGAGCCAAAGCGCCGGTGTGAGATCGGATGGCCAAATTTCCGTGGCTGCCCATGCCCGCTTTTATAACAACAATTGGTTTTTTAGGTGTAATACTTTTGACTGTCTCCAAAAACATCGGTCCGTTTTTTACATTTTCAAGATACATAAGAATAGCAGATGTGTCCGGGTCGTTTTCCAAATATTCCAAAAATTCAATCTCCGTAAGCCCCGCTTCATTGCCCAAACTTATAAACTTGGAAATGCCCACCCCTTGACCATTGGCCCAATCGATGAGGGCTGTGCCCAGAGCTCCCGATTGGGACAAGAAAGCGATTTTGCCTGGCAAAGGTTTCTGTGCGGAAAAAGAAGCGTTTAAATCGGTTTTTGTATTAATGATTCCCAGACAATTTGGCCCGAGAAGAGTGATATTTTGCTCCTCCGCTATTTTGGCAATTTGGTCTTCCAATTCTTTTCCCATGGGACCGATTTCTTTGAAACCGGAAGAAATAACAATGGCGTTCGGTATTTTTTTGTTGCCGCATTCTTGCAAAATTTGTGGCACCAAATCGGCTCTGACGGCAATTATGGCCAAGTCAACATTTTCTGGAATTTCTTTTTCTTTGGCCGTAACAGCATAAATTTTCCTGCTTGCCGCGCCAAAGCTTTGCGAAGGCGGGTCTCCCCCCTGTAAATTTTTCATCAAAGCAAAACCCACCTTTTTGGGGTCAGACGAAGCACCAATTACCGCCACCGACTTTGGATCAAAAAAATTTTCTAAATTCATAATTATTTATACAACTCTTCTTCAAATGTTGGTTTATCTATTTTATAAAATATACCTAGCGGAACTTTTCCGTTATCATTTTCCTGTACTTTTTCCATAGCTTTTTTAAAATCGTTTGTCGGAAAATCTTCGCCCAACCAATACACTTTTTCCTTGAAATGATCCCTGGTATCAAAAAAAGTGATGCACGGCTGGATAATATCCACATACGAAAATCCTTTGTGGGCAATGGCTGCTTGCATAATGCGCTTGGTGCCTTCAATTTCTCCGGCATAACTACGTGCTACAAAAGTGGCACCGGCACTGAGCATCAAAAGCAGGGGATTGAACGGCTCTTCAATCGAGCCAAATGGAGTGGATTTGCCTTTGAAACCCTTGGGG
>CAYQUJ010000044.1:0-1479 GCA_964420745.1 uncultured Candidatus Saccharibacteria bacterium
AAGAAAAAAATTGAGGTTGAGGTTGATGCTCTTATAAAAGCGGACGACGAGAGGCGGACAGTTATGACCGAAGTTGAAAAAGAGAGGAGTGAGCAGAATGAATTCAGTAAAAAAATCGCAAGCGCAACATCTACCGAAGAGAAAGAAAAAATGATTTCCGGAATGCAAGATTTTAAGACAAAACTGCAAGAGAAAGAAGAAAAATTAAAGGAGGTTACCAAAAGATGGTTTCTTTTGATGATGAAAGTGCCAAACATTCCTTCGGTGGATACTCCGGTTGGTCCCGACGAAAGCGGCAACAAAATTATCCGGCAGTGGGGAGAAAAACCGGAATTTAAATTTACTCCCCGGTCTCATGATGATCTAGGCAAAGAGCTTGGTATCATCAATACCGAAAAGGCAGCCGAAGTTTCCGGCGCCAGATTTTCTTATGTTTTGGGAGATTTAGCCATGCTGCAACTTGGACTTTTGAATTTTGTATTTGGCATCTTAACCAACGAAGATACTTTAAAAACTATTATTGAAGAAGCAAATCTTTCCATATCAACCAAACCTTTTGTGCCGGTGTTCCCACCAATAATGATGAAATCGGCAATTATGAACAAAATGGCCCGCTTGCAGCCGATTGATGAAAGGTACTACTTTGAAAAAGACGATATGGTTTTTATCGGCAGCGCCGAACACACTCTTGGACCATTGCATATGGATGAAATACTCGGTGAAGATGATTTGCCGAAAAGATATGTGGGATATTCTGTGGCCATGCGCCGAGAAGCCGGCACTTACGGCAAGGATACCAAAGGCATATTGAGACAACACCAGTTTGATAAAATAGAAATGGAAACTTTTTGCCTGCCGGAAAATTCTTACGTAGAGCAGGATTTTTTGGTGGCTATTCAGGAATATATTTTGAGAAAATTAAAAATTCCGCATCAAGTAGTGCTTATTTGCACCGGAGATATGGGAGGACCAGACCATCGCCAAGTTGATATAGAAGCTTGGATGCCTGGGCAAGACGCTTACAGAGAAACTCACACTGCGGACTTGATGCAGGGATTTCAAGCCAGAAGATTGAATACCAGGGTTAAAAGAAAAAATGGCCAAATTGAACATGTTCATATGAATGATGCTACTGCTGCCGCCATGGGTCGGACCATGATCGCCATAATAGAAAACTACCAACAAGCAGACGGTTCCATCATGATTCCTGAAGTTTTAAGGCCTTATATGGGTGGTAGAGATAGGATTACGAAATAACTCTCTTGCCTCTTAAAAAATTATGTATGCCAAAAGCAGATACAAAGGCCCTTCCGCTAGAATTACCAAAAGAAGCAAGGTAAAACATTTTTTTAGTATTTTTGTTCGAATAGGACTGCCGGTTTTTTTGCTCACGATGATTGTGGTTTTTTTGCGCGCCGATTTTTTGCAACTCAAAAAAGTAGAAGTGGCCGGCAATACGGATATTGAAACCAAAGCCAT
>CAYQUJ010000044.1:1489-2163 GCA_964420745.1 uncultured Candidatus Saccharibacteria bacterium
AGATAAAAAAGGTAGCGGTAGCCGGCAACAAAGATGTCAGGACGGAAGAAGTGGAAAAACTGGCACTTGCTTCACTCACCGGCAAATATTTTTTTCTCATTCCCAAATCAAATTTTTTGTTTTTCAAAAAAAGCGCCTTGTCCCAAAAAATTCTTGCCGATTTGCCGAGAGTAGAAAATTTGGAAATTTCTAAAAATCTAAACGGCACGCTTGAAATAAATTTACAAGAAAGAAAAGGCGACTTTCTCTGGTGCTCGGCTTCAAACACTTGCTATCTGATGAGCAACAGTGGCTTGGTGTTTGCCGAAGCTACACCTGAAGAAATTGTCGGCAAACTGATTTTTAGGGGCCAGATAGATGAAAACCCACTCTGGCAAAATTTTTCCACCGAAAAAGGCATGCAAAATTATTTGAAGGCGGCCAACATATTAAATAGCGCCAAATTTCAAGTATTATCCATAACGGCCGGATTGCCAGACAAATCAATATTTGAAACCAATGTCGGCACAATCTTTTTGAATCCGGAAGAAGAAATGTCTCTTGCTGCGGAAAACGCCATTCTTCTGATCAATGACGTCAAAAGCAAAAATCCAACTGCCCATTTTCAATATATCGACGCCCGCTTCGGCAACAAAGTTTTTTATAAACTTTATTAAAATTTTTTATTCCTCCAC
>CAYQUJ010000044.1:2173-5727 GCA_964420745.1 uncultured Candidatus Saccharibacteria bacterium
TTTTATAAGCTCAAATAACTCCCCTCCCCCACCCCGCCTCGCTCCGCTCGGCACCCTCTCCTCGCCTGAGGAGAGGGAACACACGAGCATTTTTCCCTAATTCTAAGTATCCTTATTTCAAACTATTTTCTATTATTTTAACCACCTCGCTTATATCCGCATCAACCTGTCTGTTTTTAAACCTCAAAACTTTGTAATCAAGTTCTCTGAAATACTTGTCTCTGATTTCATCGTATTCTTGGTTTTCACTTTTGTTATGAATTTCTCCATCTATTTCAATTACCAATCTTTTTTCGGCACAATAAAAATCCAAAATATATCCGCCTATACTGGGTTGCCTTCTGAATTTGAACTCCGATAATCTTCTATCTTTCAAATACCACCACAATTTTTCTTCTTGCGGAGTTTGTTTTCTTCGTAGTTCTTTTCTTCTGTTTAGAAGATTGTTTAAACTGTGAATTTTCACTGCGTTTTAATTATGGGGTTTTCCCTCTCCTTATTCAAGGAGAGGGTGGCTGTAAGCCGGGTGAGGTTGTATAATAAACCCATGTCTGAAACTTATGAAGTGGATTCTTTTTTTGTGGCCTATGTCAAATGGCATTATGGTCGGGGCTTGAGGGAGCTATTTTTGGTAGCCGGTAATTTTTTGTGGTTCGTGGCGCACTTTTTTTCTTTCAAACTGCTTCTCAAAACTCTGTTTGTGCCTTGGAAGCGTCTCGGCGAACATTATGAAGGCGGTTTGGACTTCGGCGCTCTCGCTTCAGTTTTGGTGGTCAACAATTTGATGCGGGCGGTTGGTTTTGTGACCAGAACTCTGGTTTTGTTGGTTGGTTTTGTTTCTTATATCGTAGTTTTAGTCTTTACCATTTGCATTTCAGCTATCTGGATTTTGGCGCCACTTGTACTTTTGGGTAGCGCGGTATTATCAGCCACATTTTTTGTAGTATGACTTTTGGCAAACTCAAAACAAAATCGCAGCCCCATTTTTATTGTCTGACTCTAGACAAATATTTTCCGAGAACTCTGCGTAATGTTTTGAGAAAATTTTCAGCTCTGGCCGCTTTAGTTTCTTTTGCTCTCTCTTTTAACACTTTACCCCTCTATTTTGGCAAAGCCGATGGTTTATTTTTTCTGTTCATTTTTATTTATTTATTTTTGTCCTTTTTGGAATTTTTTTACAAATCAATGTCCAACGAAGGTTTGTCGTCTAGAATCAACGAAAAACTTTTAGATAAAAATATCAGTCTGGATTATGCGCTCTCTGGCATACTTTTTGTAACCGATGAGATAGATGTGACTAGAGGTTTTTTGGAAAGCAAAGTAGGCTGCGAAATATTTTTGAGATCGGGTATCGCTATTGATAGTTGCCAAAATTTTATCCATTCCGAACGCTCTCACATCATGTCCTCGTCTCTCAATCTGGAAAGTGATTTTGTAAATCTGGCTGCTTATGCCGGGGCTCTGTATGATGCCGATAAATCTTTGGAATCTTTTCTTTCCAATAACTCCATAAACCGGGAAGAGTTTGTAGGCGCTGCTGGTTGGGTTGCGCGCAGCGCGGAAAAGATGCGGCACAAAGAAAGATTTTGGGGCCGGGAGAATTTGGGCGCTATGCCTTCTATCGGTTCCAGTTGGTCATACGGAGTAGCGGCTGACCTGGGTAAATACGGCACACCTTTTGAGACTTCCACTCCCATTGCCTTTTTTGATGTTGAAAGCGGTTACCGTGACCGGGAAGTTTTGGCTCTAGAAGGCGTGTTGGAGCGCAAAGTGGAAGCCAACGCCATTATTATCGACGATGATGAAAAAGTGGCTAGAGATATTGTCGGACGGCTTTTGAAAAAAATTAAGCTCGGCGTTTCTTTGCCTCTCATTGAACACAAAAATATTATTGAGCTTGACTCCAACGCGCTCATGGCTGCTTACAAAAACAAAGGCGAGCTGGAAGCTGAACTTTTGAAAATCCTAAATCAAGCGGTTGCCGCCGGCAATATTATTCTTTATGTAAGAGACCTAGCCAGTTTTTTGGGCAGCGTCAAAAATATGGGAATAAACTTGGCTTCTATTTTGTCTCCGTATTTATCATCTCCCGATCTGCAAGTTATCGCTTCCGCCACCAATGTTGATTTTCATTTCTTCATTGAACAAAGCCCGGCTCTTTTGGAAAAATTTGAAAGGATTATCCCCGACCAGGCTCAAATGGAAGCTTCGGTCAGCGTGCTTTTGGAACAAGTGCCGTCAATCGAAAAACAATACAGAATTATTTTTTCATATCCTGCGGTTTTGAATTTGACCAAGTCCGCCGGAGAGCTTGTCACTTACGGAGAAATGCCGGGCAAAGCGCTTGATATGCTTTTTGAAATCGCTCCTTGGGCGGCGGAACGTAAAATAACGATACTCAAAGAAAATGATGTTTCTGTTTTTATGTCAGAAAAAACCGGCATTACTACTGGAACTATCAAAGAAAAAGAAGCAAAAAAGATAGAGCATCTGGAAGAACTTTTACACCAAAGAGTAGTGGGCCAAAACGAAGCCGTGAGTGGCATAGCAAGCGCAGTAAGGCGAGCTCGCTCCGGCATAAGCAATCCCAAACGGCCACTCTCATCATTTCTTTTTATCGGTCCGACCGGGGTGGGTAAGACCGAAGTTTCCAAAGCGCTGGCTGAAAGTTTTTTTGGTGATGAAAATAAAATGGCGCGCTTCGATATGTCCGAATACAACGGCGCCGACGCTCTCTCGCGGCTGATCGGGGATTTTGCTTTGAATAAAAGTGGCCTCTTGGCCAGCAAAATCAGAGACAATCCATATTGCGTACTGCTTTTGGATGAATTTGAAAAAGCGGCGCCGGACGTCCTGGATTTGTTTTTGCAAATTTTGGATGAGGGTATTTTCACCGATGCCCTGGGCCGACAGGTAAATTGCCGCAACCTCATCATCATTGCCACTTCCAATGCCGGTAGTGATCTGATTTGGGAAGCTATTAGGTCAGGAAAAAATTTGGCCGGATCAAGGGAATTTATCGTCAACTCAATTATTAAAGATAAAATTTTCAAGCCGGAACTTTTGAACCGTTTTGATGGAACAATCTTTTTTCATCCTTTACAAAAAAGTGAACTTCAAAAAATCGCCGAGCTGGGTTTGCGCAAACTAGGGAGAAGATTGAAAGAAAAAAATATTGATCTTGTTATAAACAGAGACATTATCAACTTTTTGGTGGAGAAGGGTGGCGACCCGCAGTTTGGCGGCCGTTCGATCAATAGGGCTATCCAAAATGAAATAGAAGACCTGGTAGCGCGCAAAATAGTGAGCGGGGAGGCCAAGCCGGGGAGTAGGATTGAAATAAAAAGAGAAGAGTTGGTCTGATCTCGCCAGTCATTTTTTCATAATTTCTAAATATCCTTATTTTTAGCCATTTTATACCACAGCCACAGACAAAATGATATTTTAGTGTCAAAATACTTGACAGATTTTTTGGTTGTGCTATACTGGTAGCAGTTCAATTTTCCTTTCCCTACCCCTCAATACGAACTTTTGGAAAGTTAACTTCTAATGAT
>CAYQUJ010000045.1:0-1758 GCA_964420745.1 uncultured Candidatus Saccharibacteria bacterium
ATCCTCGCTATTCTTTCTCACTTCCGCGATTTCTTTTTTGGATAAAAACAACCTCATCCCCGGCCCTTCCCCTAGATGCAGGGGAAGGGAGAAATAATAAAACTCTAGAAATACAGATGTATGAGATATGTTTCCCCTCTCCTGCATCTAGGAGAGGGGTAAGGGGTGAGGTAGAAACGTTAAGAAATTTTTTCAATCTTGACTTTGAAGTATGGTTGGCGGTGGCCGTTGCGTTTGAAATAACGGCTTTTTTGTTTGTATTTGATGACCATAACTTTGGCGTTGCGTCCGATTTCAATCAACGTTCCGGAAACTTTGGCGCCTTCTATATATGGAGTGCCGATATCGGTAGCGTCGGCGCCGTTATCAGTCAAGAGCACTTTATCAAAAATTAAAGTATCCCCTTCCTTCGGCTCGGTGGAATCGGCTTTGATTTTCTCAATTTTTATGGTATCGCCAATGGCCACTCGATACTGTTTGCCCCCTGTCTCAATAACGGCAAAACCGCCATTTTGCGGCACAGTTTCTGTCTTTTTTGTTCTGACAACCTTTTTGGCCTTTTCAGGGCTTTCTTTCACTATTTTTTTGCTTGCTACCATAACAGAGCCACTTTACATGATTTTGCCAAATCTTGCAACTTTTTTGAGAGCCGAGATCAAAGAATCCAAATCAGATTTTTTGGTATCGCGACCCAAAGTGATACGCAGCGACGATGAAGCGCATTCCGGTTTACCAAGGGACTCAATAACATAAGAACCATTTTCCAAAGCAAGCGCATGACAAGCGGAAGCCGCGGAAACGGCGAAGCCCAAAACGTCCAGTTTGATAACTAGGAATTCAGAATCCTGTTTTGGAAAACAGATATTAATATTATTTGGCAATCTATTTTCCAAACCACCGTTAAGCGAAGAATTTGGAAATTCTTTAATAATTTTAGCGATAGCATAATTGCGTAATAGTGTCAGACGTGATGATTCTTTTTCTTTCATTTGAACGGCAATTTCAAGCGCTTTGGCCAGACCGACAGCGTTTGCCACATTTTCCGTGCCCGGCCTCAAATTTTTCTCTTGGCCACCACCATACATAATCGGTTCAATGTTTACGGAATGGCGCGCCGCCAAAATTCCCGCTCCTCTCGGCCCGTATATTTTTATGCCGTCTAGCACCAGCAAATCAGCGCCAAGACTTTCCAAAGAAACGTTTTCATAAAGCATGCTTTGGCTCCCGTCCACAAGCAAACAAATTTTGCCGATAGCATCTTTGATTTTGCGGATAGGCTCTATAACGCCGATCTCATTGTTGGCATGCTGCATTATCACCAAAACCGTATTGGCTTTTATTTCTTTTTTTATTGACTCGGGATTAATTCTTCCTTTTTGGTCAGGAGAAATGAAAGAAACTTCCACTTTTTTTTCTTTCAATAAAAATTTTATGGGTTCCAAAACAGCCGGATGTTCTATGCTTGAAACTATAACATGCGGCAAAAAAGTCAAAGGGCACCTTTGAATTATGCCGAGTATTGCCAGATTTAAGGACTCGGTGCCACCGCTAGTAAAAAATATTTCAGCGGCCCGGCAATGCAAAATGCGGGCAATTTTTACCCTCGCCTCTTCCAAGGCATTTTTGGCCGCTTCCCCTTCACTATGCAAAGAGGAAGGATTGGCCCAAAATTTTTTTTGGGCATTTCTCATCTCTGTTTCCACCCGAACATCAAGGGGTGTGATCGCGGCGTAGTCCAAAAAAATTCTGTTTTTTAAC
>CAYQUJ010000045.1:1768-5695 GCA_964420745.1 uncultured Candidatus Saccharibacteria bacterium
CTTTTGTTCATCACCTAGTTTTACATCAAATTTTGCAAAAACTCAATAAAGAGGTAGAATGGTCATTGTTATGAAAGAAAAAACCAATAACCTTATATCCAGGCCGCCGGTCATCGTCATGATGGGCCATATCGATCACGGTAAGTCTACCCTGCTTGATTATGTGAGGAAAACGAATGTAACTGAAAAAGAAGAGGGTGGCATCACCCAGCATATTTCGGCTTACGAAGCGGAATGTGAAATTTCCGGCCAGAAGAAAAAAATAACTTTTTTGGATACGCCCGGACATGAAGCTTTTTGCTCAATCAGAGAACGCGGAGCCAGAGTGGCCGACATAGCGGTCTTGGTGGTCTCAGCCGAAGATGGAGTCAAGCCACAAACTCTTGAGGCATTAAAATGCATCAACAAAGACGAGATGCCGTTTATCGTCGCTCTAAACAAAATAGACAAAGCCGGAACGAAAATTTGGCCGAGAACGGAATTTTGGTGGAAGGTTGGGGCGGCTCGGTGCCCATCGTGCCGGTGTCCGGCAAAACCGGAGAAAATGTGCCGGAACTTTTGGAAATCATAGCTCTGCAATCCGACATTGAAGAATTGAAAGGCGATCCTTCCGTGCCCGCAGAAGGTTTTGTAATAGAGAGCAATCTAAACCCAAAACAAGGCATTTCAGCCACCGTCATCATCAAAAACGGCACCTTGAAAAAAGGGATGTTCGCCGCCACTTCGGGCGCTTATGTACCAATCCGAGCTATTGAAAATTTCAAAGGAGTAAATGTGGACGAAGCCAGTTTTTCCAGCCCGGTCAAAATTGTCGGTTGGAGCGCCATGCCGGCAGTCGGCAAACAATTCAAAACTTTCTCTTCAAAAGAAGCGGCCGTCGCATTTGCGGAAACAGCTGATAAAAAATCTGCAGAAGAAATACAAAATGTTGCTCCGGATGGACAAATCTTTTTGCCGCTAGTTGTGAAAGCCGATACTTCCGGGTCATTGGAAGCGGTGGAGCACGAATTGCAAAAATTGGGCAACGAAAAAATAACAGTCAAAATAATAGGCAAAGGCATCGGAGCCATTACCGAAAAAGATATAAAAACGGCAAATATCAAAAAGAGTTTGGTCTTGGGTTTCAACGTAAGCGCCGATAAAAGCGCCGAGGCGTTGGTTTTGCGGGACAATATAGAAATAAAAATATTCAAAATAATATACGAGTTGGTGGATTTTGTGAAAGAAAAAATAAAAACCGAGACTCCGGTTTCCAAAGTTGAAGTGATGACCGGCGCCGCCAAAATACTCCGCGCCTTCAGCAAAAATAAAGACAAACAAGTTTTGGGTGGCCGTGTGGAAGAAGGCGAAATCAAATCCGGCGAAACAGTCAAAATTTGGAGAAGGGAGGCCCAGATCGGCGAAGGCAAAATAAAAGAAGTTCAAATTCAGAAAATAAAAACTGGCGCCGCCAAAACGGGAGAAGAATTTGGCATGATGGTGGAAGCCAAAATAGAATTGGTGCCGGGAGATATTTTGAAAGTTATTTCTTTTGTAAAACAATAACTCACCCAAAAATGAAAACTCCAACCAAGTACAAAGATGAAAAAATGGCTTCTTTGCTCGTTAAGTTTGCGGCTGAGTATTTTTGCCTTGAATCAAACACCGATTCCCTCATTACCATAACCCGAGCGGACATATTGGATCGCGGCAAAAGAGCTATGATTTTATTTACCGCCCTGCCGCAAGAAAAAGAAGTAGAGGCATTGGCCTTTATGAAGCGCCGCAGCCGAGATTTTCGCCAATTTGTGATGGCCAAAAAATCTTTCGGTTTTGCTCCGAGGATTGATTTTGCCGTGGACTGTGGCGAGCACAACCGCCAAAGGATTGATGAACTTTCAAACGAAGCTTCGTTGAAAATTTAGAAAATAAAAGCTAAAATACCACCATCGGCCTAGTCGCCAAGTGGTAAGGCAAGAGTCTGCAAAACTCTTATACGGCGGTTCAATTCCGCCCTAGGCCTCAATGCTCGGGTGGATAAAAAGCAAACTGCTTTGCTTTTTATCCGAGCGTAGCGAGGTGGCCAACACCCGAGCGTTGGTCTGCGAAGCAAGATGAAAAATGCGGAGCATATTTTTCAAAACGCTCGGGTGGTGGAATGGTATACACGAAGGACTTAAAATCCTTTGGCCGCAAGGCCTTGTGAGTTCGAGTCTCACCCCGAGCACCGACACAGAGGAGTTATTAAAAAAATTAATTTAAACATTGTGTATACGCAAAATTCACAATCAGACACTTTAACCAAAGCTGGGCTTATAGCCGGAATATCTTTAATTTTAGGTTTGCTTTTTGATTATTTTTTCGTAGAAAAAATCCTCGGAATCGCCTTTCCGTTGTATATCGCGTTGGTCATAATGGGGCTTTTTACTGTGGCGCGTTTTTTTAAGAAGCGGTTAAACAAAGATGTTCTCTGGCTCTTGGCGCCGCTCATGTTTTTCAGCATAATGGTTTTTGTCCGTTCCAGCGAATTGCTCACCTTCTTTAATGTAGTCGCCTCATTACTGTTACTGCTTATAATCGCCGAAGTGTCTCTTGGCGAGAAAGTGAAAAACTTTTTAGATGAATATTATATAAAAATATTTTTCTTGCCCTTTAAATTTATTCGTCCCCTCTTCCAGACACTATCAGATTTATTATCGCTACGCGAAGTAAACAAAGATCAAAGAGTTTTATCGCGAGTTACAAAAGGTGTCCTAATGTCAGTTCCCGTTTTGTCTGTCTTTCTGCTTCTTTTTTCTTTGGCAGATTTGATTTTTAAAAAATATGTTCTGGACTTAATCGGTATTGATATTGAATCGGAAACAATCGTTAGGTCCGTTTTGGTTTTGATAGTGGCACTTGTCTATATTGGTGCTTACTCTTACACTTTCCGAAGAACGGAAAATAAAATTGTCGCGCATCAAAACGATAAAACGCGCGGCATAGGACACATAGAAAGTTCTATTTTACTCGGTTCAGTTAACGTTCTGTTTTTCATCTTCATACTTGTTCAATTAACTTATCTTTTTGGGGGCGATAATAATATATCGGTTCAAGGTTTTACTTATGCCGAATATGCGCGCCGCGGATTTTTTGAATTGATAGTTGTGGCTATTATTTCCTTGCTCTTGCTATTATCAACAGAAAGATATATTGCCAAAAAAGAAACCGGCCACGCATTGGGATTCAAAGTTTTTAGCGCCATGTTAGTTATCCAAGTAATTTTAATCATGGCTTCCGCTTTTATTCGTTTGTCGCTATACGAGAGAGCTTACGGTTTTACGACACAGAGATTTTATAGCCATGCCTTTATTGTTTTGTTGGCGATTATCTTTTGCTTGTTGCTTTATAAAATCTATAAGAATAAAAGAGAAAATGTTTTTGCTTTCCAAGTTTTTATTTCAATTGTTTTATTTTTAGCTATAATGAATTTTCTCAATCCCGAGGCATTTATCGCGCGCCGCAATATTGAGCGGTTTATTACTGCTGGAAAACTTGATATTTACTATTTGAGCCGCCTTTCAAGCGATGCTCTGCCGGACACAATCAAGATATTAAATATGCCAGACAATGATTTGAAAAAAAGCTTTGCTCACAGCATATATTTGGGCGTTCACGATGGCTCTGCTTTTGATTTTTCAAAATGGCAATCGCTTAATATATCGCGGATAAAAGCTGATAAAATTCTTAAATCAAGAATGAGCGAGATAGAGTTGTATAAGGATTATCAGCAACAGAATTTTGATTGGACAGAACGTTATCAATAAGACATAATTGTTTTTTATAAATAAATTTGCAATGGATTATAACTTTGTAATATGACAAAATTTCAACTTGTCCGCCCAGTAGGAGTTGAACCTACGACCGTTTGCTTAAGAGGCAACTGCTCTACCAGCTGAGCTATGGGCG
>CAYQUJ010000046.1:0-5025 GCA_964420745.1 uncultured Candidatus Saccharibacteria bacterium
AAGAACCGGTGGGATGTTTTGGCGTGGAGGCGTCGGCGAAAAACAAAGAGCTGGCGGAGGGCAAAATGGCCCGACTGGAAAAAGATATCACGGATGAGGATAAATACGGCCGGCTGCTGCGTTATGTCTGGATTGATGATGATTTAATCAACCTAAGATTAGTCCGAGGCGGCTTTGCTTATTCTTATTCCTATCCGCCGGATATTAAATACCAGGATAAATTTGTGGCGGCCGAAAAGAAAGCCAGAGAAGACAAACTTGGTCTTTGGACCGCCTGTACTGCGGAAACGGTCCAGACGACAGTAGCACCAACAACATCTTCCTCTACTTCAGACCCATCCTGTACAATTAAGGGCAATATAAGCGCATCCGGAGAGAAAATTTATCACATGCAGGGATGTGGCTCATATTCAAAAACTACAATCGACGAGAGCCGCGGAGAAAAGTGGTTCTGCACCGAAGCTGAGGCCCAAACTGCTGGTTGGCGCAAAGCTTTAAATTGCCATTAGCTATGCCACCCGGTGGCAAAGCCATTGATTATTAAACGTTAGCTTCATCTTCAGCCAACCTCTTACAAATTTTTAAAAATCAATCTGGTCAAAATCCTAGCGGAGTTCGGGTTCTTGGGATATATTGTGTGTAATGCGAAAAATAACCCGTAAAAGTCTTATACATAAAAGTAAAGTTGAGTATGCCGATCATGGTATTAACCACGTTGAAGGATGTTCGCATGGTTGCAAGTTTCCTTGCTATGCAATGATGATGAAAATAAGATTTGGTGTTATAAAAGACTACCAAGATTGGCGTCGACCAAAAATTGTTTCTAACGCGCTGGAATTGTTGGATAAAGAAATACCGAGGTATAAAGACAAAATAAAGACTGTCCACCTGTGTTTTACCACTGATCCTTTCATGTACATGCACAAAAGAGTGTCAAATTTGTCTCTAAAAATAATTGAGAGACTGAATAAAGACAATATACGCTGCACAGTTTTAACCAAAGGAATATATCCTAAAATTTTAGCTGATAAAAAAACATACGGGAGAAATAATGAATACGGCATTACTTTAGTTTCTTTGAGCAGAAAATTCAAAATGATGTTTGAACCATATGCGGCACCGTATAACGGAAGGGTTGAATCACTGAAAGTATTACACAATAATGGTTTGAAAACCTGGGTAAGCATGGAGCCTTATCCGACACCAAACTTGGTAAAACAAGATTTAGAGGAAATTCTAAAAAAGATTTCTTTTGTGGACAAAATTATTTTTGGAAGATGGCACTATAATAAAAAATCAACTCAATTTAAAAACAATACAGGTTTTTATAATGATTGTGCCGAAACAGTCATTCAGTTTTGTAAGAAAAATAAAATTGAATATTATATAAAACGGAAGACTCAAACAAATATAATAAAGGGTAGCTGCTTCTAAGCCAACCTTCTTTAACAACTTTCACCCGGTGAAAGTTGCTTACATATCCTCAGCTAATTCAATAGCTTCGTCTTCATCAATACCTTCGTCAATAAGCTCCTGAGCCTTTTCTGCTGTCTCCTCGTCTACATCGTGATCCAACATCAATCGCTGGATTTCTTCGTCTTCCGGAAGTTCATTTTCAATTGGCTCCTCCATGATTTTGTTTTATTTTATCGCCAGACTCTCTTTTTTGTTTTTGCTCTTCAAACCATTTGTCAAACATAAGTTCAACTAATAACTGAAGATGGTCCCGAATCTCTTCTATTTCTTCATCGGTAGATTTATAATCTTCCAATATTTTCCTGCATTCCTCTACCGACATCATAAATTATAATTACTTTAATACCAACAAACTTCTGCTTTTTCGCCTATTTTATCAGACAAATATTTCTCTACTTCTTGAATGCTACCAATAGCGTCAATTAAATGGAGCTCCTTGGCCTTCTCTCCCAAAACACTGGACCCGTCAGCGATCTTTTGGACATCTGCTAATGGAATTTTACGATTGATAGAAACAGCTTCAATAAAATTTTTGTGGATAATATTTAGGTCTCGAGTAATTATGGCTTTTTCTTCCTCCGTTAGCGGTTTGTCTGGATTGCCCATATCTTTAAATTTTCCAACGCTGAGTTGGATAAAACTGTTTCCTTCTTTTTGATTTTTATTTATGTTATCCAAATATGACTGGGTAACTCCTATACTGCCAACATCAGAGTTTTTAGAAGCGAATATGTAGTTTGCGCCGGTGGCGGCCCAATATGCGGCCGATATTCCCGCTTGTCTTATAAGCGCTACTGTGGGCTTTGTAGAAGCTTTTAGGGCATTTGCCACCTCCTCTCCAGAAACGGGAGTTCCGCCATAAGAATCGACTTCTAATAAAATGGCTTTTATCTTTTCGTCTTCTTTCACTTGGTTTATATAATAAACAATATCATCGCTTGAAACTACATCTGTGTCTTCTATTAAACTGCTATCGCTTTTAGGGGGAATATATGTGAAAAGAGAACCATGTAAGTTTATACCAACCACATTGCAATTTTCAGTTCCAGTTGAGGATTCAGTGTCAGAAGTTTCAAAAAGATTGTCGCCGGATGTATTGGAAAATAATTCTTTGCCGTAAGAGATTCCAAAATATGAAATGGTGGACTAAAGGACAATCACAATAATGACGGATATTACACCAAAAGAAGACCTGAATATTTTATAGAGTCTTTGCAACATAATTACTGGCATTGTAGCAATATTTAAAATTTTATGAAAAGTACAAAAGTTCATAAGAAAGCAAAAAACTCCCATCTCTGGAAGTTCTTTGCGGGAATAGCAAGCTACTTTGAAGGGAGAAAAGATTTCGTCGCCTGTCTCACACTTCGTTCGCTTCCCGACTCTCAATTATGCTTCTGTTATGCTCAGCCGAGCTCTTGGTATATCCGTAAACCAGTACGTTGCTTTTTACCGCACCTTCTGCCGTTTCCGGCAAATCCACCGCACAAGGCGGATGACGGTCTTATTACAACCCCCGTTCCAAGCAAAGCTTGAAAATACCAATTCTCGCTACTCCGCTATTATTCTATCAAACTCATCACCACGGCACCACTTTGAGCATGGGCCAAAGTTGGACCCACTTTTCAACTTTTTTGTTATAAATATCTTCCGTTATTTTCTTTTTGTTTGGTCTGACTATCAATTGCATAAGATCATCCAGTCCATAAGGAGCGTAAACTTTTAAATCGCTATCTTCCATTCTTACCCCCACGGCTGTAGCGGTAGTTGGGTATTGGTATATGGCATCTTCAACCGAAGGAAAAGGGTCAATCGGAAATCCAAAATGTTTTTCATACCAAAGGTGAACTCTGGCTTGATTTCGTATTTCCACCGGAATATCCCCGAATATTTTATTGCCTTTCTTTATATATTTATCCTCCGCTTCAAATGAAATGTCCGAATCATCAAAATACACTAAATCATAATCACTAATTCCATAATTTAAATCATGTCTGTGTTTATGATTCCAAACTGTCTGGGCCAGACAACCGGCTACCAAATACCAATCCTTCATTTCCAAAGAAGGAGCTTTGTTAAGTATTCCCTTTATTACCTCATTTTGGAGCAGAATTTCTTTAAAATATTCCATTAACCAGAATATACCAGTTTGGATTTGGATAGACAAGAATCTCTTAACTACACTAAATATACTCGCACCAATCATTCACAGAATTGCTTCTTGACAAATGGGAGGGAGGGGTATATCCTATAGGTAGTTATTCACATTAAATTTAAGGATATGGTGGACCAAAATTTAAAAAAACGTGCATTACATAGGGCAAAAATCATTCGCGGTCAGTTAGACGGCTTGGTTAAGGCTATAGAAAAAGAGACATATTGCACCGAATTGTTAGGGCAATCCCTTTCCATCCAAAGGTCGCTTAAAAGTCTCGATGCTTTTCTTCTTGAAAATCACTTGCGTACTCATGTTAAGCACCAAATGAAGAATAAAAACGAGGAAGAGAAAGCTGTCACTGAGTTGATTAAGGTTTACACTTTATCAAATAAATAATATAAAAAATATTACAAACTAATTTAACTACTATGATGTATGGATTATATGAAAATTATGGCGGTTGGGGCCCCGGAGGTATGATGGGCTGGTTTGGAGGTGGTCTTATGATGATCGTCTTCTGGGTTTTGCTCGTTGCTTTTATTGTTTGGATTGTGCGTGAGGTTGGCGGCAAAAATACTCATTCACGCCCTGAATCAAGCGCCCTTGAAATATTAAAGGAGCGATATGCAAAAGGTGAAATTGATAAAAAGGAATTTGAGGATAAGAAAAAAGATTTAAGCAATTAAAAATAGCTATCCACTTTTTGATTTTAAGTAAATTATGTTAAGATGGTCTCATTAGTATGGAATTTATTTCAAACAAAAAAACTTCATTCAAAATAGTCTTTCTGCTGAGTGTAGCAGCGCTTTTATGGTTTGGTACTTTTGGTTTGATGTACCACATGAGTGAAATGAAGCAGGATGCTCAAATGAGTGGCTGTTTGTTTGATGGACAGTCGGAAATATGCACCATGAATTTTTCAGAACATCTTTCTTCATGGCAAAGCGCTTTTACAAGTCTACCTACAAATACTGTGTTGTTAAGTCTGCTTGCTTTGGCAACATTTTCGCTATTAATAATGGCATTTTGGCGTGACCCTCTTTTTGAATTTTATGAACGCGCTGTCTATCGCTGGAAGCTTTATATAAAACATTTTTCCCAAATCCAAATTTTTAATTCTTTAAGAGAAGCATTTTCTCAAGGTATTCTCAACCCTAAAATATACAGCTCAATAATATAAGTCTTGCGGGTTTGCCAAGCACTGGTCTTTTTGGCAAACGCTAATCGCGAGACTTTTTGTTTACTCCTTTATTAAAAGTAGTTTCTTCTAATTACATGAACAAAATCATTATTATCGTCACTCTCATAGTCGTAGGCATCATTGGCCTAATGATATGGGGCAAATCAGCTCAAAATACCGTCGAAGCCGATACTGGCGCGATAAGTAACCT
>CAYQUJ010000047.1:0-531 GCA_964420745.1 uncultured Candidatus Saccharibacteria bacterium
ATGGTCACGATGAGTTCCAGGTTAAATTCCCGTCGTAGGCGCTCAGTCACGATCTCGAGGTGGAGCATGCCCAGAAATCCGCATCGGTATCCCTTCCCCAGGGTTCCGGAAGCTTCCTCTTCATAAGTGAACGCGGAATCTGACAATTGCAGACGTCCGAGAGCTTGTCGCAAGAGTGAAAGATCGTCCTGGCTTTCAGGATATAACGACGCCCACACGACAGGCTTTGGACTTTGATATCCTGGCAAGGGCGGCAAAGCGTCGCGATTTGAGGATACAGTATCACCTACGGAAGCCACGCCGGGTTCTTTTATTCCAGTGACTATATAGCCGATCTCGCCGGCTCCGAGCAATCCCGCAGGCGTATTGTCGGGGGCGAAAATACCGACTTCAATAGCCGTAAATTTTTCTCCAGCCACTTTGAACAAAAGAGGAGTGTTGCGAGAAATTTCCCCGGCCATCACCCGCACAAAAACTATCACTCCGCGATGAGTGGAATATTTGAAGTCAAAAACCAGGGCTTGGAACAAC
>CAYQUJ010000047.1:544-2032 GCA_964420745.1 uncultured Candidatus Saccharibacteria bacterium
TCCCCCAGGGGGAGGGGCGAAGCTGGCGGCGGGATTTTTTCTACAATAATATCCAAAAGTTTTTCCACTCCTTCCCCTGTTTTTCCGGAAACTTCCAATATTTCATCTCTCTCGCAGCCGAGCAATTTTACTACCTCATTTTTGACTTCCTCAATCCTCGCAAGCGGCGAATCGATTTTGCTCAAAACCGGAATAATTTTCAGGCCGGATTCGCGCGCCATGTTTAAAGTGGTCAAAGTTTGAGCCTGCACTCCTTGAGTAGCGTCCACCAAAAGTATTGAGCCCTCAACCGCCTTCAGAGCTCGGGAGACTTCGTAAGAAAAATCAATATGTCCGGGAGTGTCTATTAAATTTAAAATATATTCTCCCCAAACCATTCTGACGGGTTGCATTTTGATAGTAATGCCCCGCTCACGCTCCAGTTCCATAGAATCCAAAACTTGGTTCTGCATTTTGCGTTTTTCTATGGTATGGGTAAGCTCAAGCATACGGTCAGCCAAAGTGCTTTTGCCGTGGTCAATGTGGGCTATGATGCTGAAATTTCTGATGTTTTTCATTTGATAAAATATCACCCCCTGCCCCCTCTTACTTTAAGAGGGGTTTTTCGGATTTCCCCCTTAAGATAAGGGGGATTAAGGGGGTTATCTCTTTATTTTTAATCAATACCAAAAAGATAATGCCGCAAGCAATGCCGAGAAGACCGGAAACCAAAGCATGCCCAAAAACATTGAGAAGTGTGTCCAAGACAAAAAACTGGTCAAAAATTCGGAGGGCGTAAAAAGTGACAAATCCGATAATAAGAGAAGCGGCCAACACTTCAAAAGCCGCTCTGGTTAAACCTTTTTTGGCAATAGCGAGAGTTTCCTTTTCCAAAGAAAACCAAAGCCCCAAAGCGGTAAACATGGCGCCGAATGAAAAGGACAAAGGCAGAATGATTATTTTTGATCCGGCAATGCCTCCTATTTCCAGAAATTCTTCAAACCATAGCATGATTCTGGACAGAAAACCGAAATAAAAAAGAGAAGCTAGAACAATGGTAATGAGAGCCCCAAAAATTCCCCACAAGAGCGGCCTCTTGGTCTTGCCCAAAGCGTAGTGGGCGCGCGTCAAAAAAAGCTGAGCACTTTGAAAAATGAAAGATAGAGCAAAAAGGGCCATAACGGCGGCTGTTAGTTTGGTATCGGTCCAATCAAAGGCGCCAGAACCCAAAACAACCCTCACGATGTGAGCCCGCAAAATAATAAAAAGAGCCGAGAGCGGCAAAGTCCAAAATATTATGTAGCGCATAGACTCTCCGACATAACGGCCGCATTCCATAATATTTTTTTTGGCAAAATGTTCGGAAAGAGTGGGAAAAGCCGCCAAAGAATAACTGACACCTATGATAGAGAGCGGCACCGATTGCAGGTTGAAAGAAAAGTTGAAAACAGCAATAGCGCCGGCGCCAAAGAACGAGGCCACCGCTGTGAAAACAACGCTGATAATTTG
>CAYQUJ010000047.1:2042-4864 GCA_964420745.1 uncultured Candidatus Saccharibacteria bacterium
GGAAATTAAGGCGGTTTCTTTCACTTCGCTCCAATTTATTTTAGTTGAAAGCCGTGGCATATTGCCAGAATAAACAGCATACAAAAACGGTACCGCGAAATGCAAAAGAGCGCCAAAAATAACGCCACAAACTACCGCTATCACTCCAAAATTATTGGCTCCCAAAGCGGTGCCGGCAATGATGCCGACGTTGTAAAAAACAGGGCTCAAAGAATAGAGCAAAAATCTTTTTTCATACTGGACAATGCTGCCGAAAAAGTTTGAAAGACCGAGCAATAAGGGCGATAGCAGGAGTATCCTGGAAAATTTTATTATCTGAGCAATGACTTCAACTTCAAATCCCCGAAATAAAAACGAGGTTAGTTGGGGCATAAACCAAAAAGCTAAGGCACAACTTACCACGATTAGGACCGAAAAGCTTGTAAAAACGGAGTTGATATAGGAGCGCATTGCCCCGTCGCTTTCCACGGTTTTTTTGGAAAACATGGGAATCAAAACGGAAATTGAGACCAGCGAGCCAACGGTCACAAAAATAAAATCTGGAATTCTAAAAGCGGTATAATAAATGTCGAGCGCCTCCCCGGCGCCAAAATAGTGGGCCAGCAATCTGTCACGCAAAAAAGCCAAAATTTGGGAAAAAACCGAAAACAACGCCAGCCAAAAAGCAGCGTTATGAAGATCTGATACTTTGCGACTAATAGCAACAAGCGCTTTGCGTACCATAAAGTTATGATATCACAATTTAAAATTATTCTAATTAACCTAATTGCCCTAATTATTCTAAACAAATCCCAATATCAAATTTGGGCTTGCAATTTTTAGTTAAATAGTGCATTATGTGTTCAGTAGTTCGTTAACACTGCCCGTCTCGGCGGGTATTAAAAATAACCGAGAAACGTCAGAAGAAAGAGTAAGGCAATGCGAATACGTATCGAGGCTGTACGTGTTGTGCTTTTGGGTAGCGACCCAGAAAAACATTCAATAGAAATTACCGAGGAGCAGTTCGTTAAGGCGGCACACGATCATTGGTGGTCTTTGCCAAACCGACCAAAACAAACTGACTACTATTTTCAACAGAAGTTCGGCGACGATTTTTTGATGAAATTGGTCGGCCTAGACAAATTAGAGTATGGGCCACAAATTGTTGCTCAACGTAGCCCGAGTCGGATCAACACCACCTACTGTGGTGCGTCATGGTTTGCGGTCAACTGGTACCGTGACCATCGCGTGGTTGGCGAGGAAGAATGTGGCTTCGCCTTCATGTGGCGTGATTGCGGTCCAACGAATCCAGTGTGGAGATACTTTTCGATTCCAGCCGAATGTAGTATTGACCCATGGAAAGGAGATTTGACAGTTCGTTCCTACAAAAGCAATGAGCTTTTCTACCCTGCACTTGTCGAACCGTGGCCGGAACCAATGAAGAGCCCCTATGTCGCCCCGTCGCTCGGTATTCTCAACCGGCTTCTCAAAGCCGAAGATGAAAATCCGCTCACCATGCTTGCCTGCGCTGGCCATCAGCCGTGCAAAGGCGCAGCCAAGCAGGTCATCAACGCCATCAAGAAAGCTCAGCAACTTCTGATTCACGATCCAGTGGAACGGTAGTTCCCTAAGGCCCCGCAGAATAAAGCGGGGCCTTTCTCACTTCACTTTTTTATAAATGGAATTAAAAATCAAATTTAATTCTTTTGCTTCAATCCAGAGCTTTCTTGCTTCGTCTGCTTTTTCAGGAACAGCAACCGCAGACATTCGGAGGAAATGTTTTGATTCTCTGGATTCTTTTTTGCAAATTCCAATTTTGTGCTTGAAATCTTTTGGGCTTTCGGCATCATCTGCCTCGCAATAATTAGCTCCAACCGAAGTCGCACAACCAACTAATTGGTCAATAATTCTTCTGGTAAGTTCGCTTTTTGGCAATTCCCTGCAAAATTTAATAGCATTTTCGCCAAATTTAGCGGTTCTTTCTTCCAAATCATATACTTTCCCGTTAGGATTGGGAGAATTGGTCATTTTTTAGGTCAATTAGAATAATTAGAACAATTAGGTTAATTCTGTCCCCTACTCTTCTATCGGCGGCTCGGCGCGTTTTTCGGGCTGGTCGTCAACTGGCGGTTTGGCATTGGCGAAGGGCGAGCGGCCGGCTTTGAGGTTGCTTATGATTAACTTTATTTCGTTATTGTCTGGATTGCTCACACTCAAATCTTCAAACTGTTTCAGAGCTTCCGTTTTTTTGCCTGTTTGGTAATAAGAAAGACCAAGGAAATATTTGGCGTTGGCATAATCAGGAACCAAAACTACCGCCCTTTCAAAAGCGCTTGCAGCGCCGACAAAGTCGTTTTGGTTGTATTTAAGCAAGCCAAGCTGAAAGTAAAGGCCGGTGTTGTTGGGATCAACAACCGCTGCGGCTTCTACCGATCTTATTGCTCCTGAAATGTTGTTCGAGGCCGCTTCCAATTGAGCCAAAGTGTAGTAAGCGTCAGTATAATTGTTTTTTAATGTTAAGGCCTTGCTTATATTTTCTCTGGCGCCAGATACGTTTCCGGACATTGCATCAAGCCGAGCCAAGGCCAATGGAACAGAAGGGTTGCTGGAAGAACGGAGAGCCGCCTCGGCATAGGCGCCACGAGCGCTTTCCAACGACCCTTGGACACCATTTCCAGAGAGTACTTCGTAGACCCTGCCCAAAGCAAACCAGTTTGCAAAATTGCCATTGTCCGATTCTGTCGCTTTTTTGGCGGACTCTACAGCATCAGCAATCAGCCCTTGGGCTTCTACTCTAATAGTGTCGGTAATTTGATTTTGATTGGTGATGCCCCCCAATACCC
>CAYQUJ010000048.1:0-4492 GCA_964420745.1 uncultured Candidatus Saccharibacteria bacterium
CGCAAATATTATTTGGGACTGGCCACCATCACTCAAGACGTGGATGACTTTTTGAAATCGCCTTATGGCACGCCGATCATCAGCAACTCTTCCATCCAAATTTTGCTCAAACAATCGCCAACAGTGGTGGACCGGTTGCAGCAAGTTTTCAATTTAACCGATGAGGAAAAATACCTGCTCTTGGAATCGGGGATAGGGGAGGGCATCTTTTTTGCCGGTCTCAAACATGTGGCCATCAAAATCATCGCCTCATACACCGAAGAACAAATCATCACTTCCGACCCCTCTCAAATTTTGGCTATGAAGAAGCAGAAAAAAGATTTGGAGGAAAAATAAAATGGAAGAAAAAAAGGAGAGAATAAAAACGTGGATGCTTGTAGCTATGGGCACGACAGCATTGTCCATAGACGGTTTTAACGCCCTTTTAAACTTGGTTGTGATCGGGGAAGTGCTGAGTTCCATTATTTCCGTTGCGGCTACTTTGGCTTTCACCATCTGGTTTTGGATGCTGGGAGTCAGTTTCGTCAAAAGCCCCAAAAAATTGGCGGCTATGGGCGGGCAAGCCATTATCGGACTTATCCCGGTTCTCAACACCTTGCCGGAATTGACAGTCGGAGTATTAGCCACAGCATTAATGACCATGGCAGAAGACAAAGGTGGTATAATAGGCAAAGCGGCCGGAGTAGCGCAAGGGAAAATAGGAAATGCAAAATAAATTTATAAAAATTTTAATGATGGCGAGTGTGGCAGTAGCGGTTTTGCCTGTCATTTCTTTTGCCCAGTCATCATTTTCAAGCGAATTGGGAGTGGACATAAGTCCCAATTACCCGAGGCCAAACGAAACGGTTTCTATAAACCTCTCTCTTTACACGGCCGATCTGAATTCGGCTCTCATCACTTGGTACAGAGATGGCGAATCGGTTTTGGAAGGCAGGGGCGAAACCCGATATTCTTTCCAGATGGGCCCGGTCGGCAAGGAAACCAAAATCGAAATCCAGATTGAACTTTTGGGGGGCACTTCTTTTTCAAAAACTTTTACTTTGAATCCGGCTTCGGTTGATCTGGTTTGGGAAGCCGACTCGTATGTGCCGCCGTTTTACAAAGGCAAAGCCCTGCACGCCATGCAAGGCCGTTTGAAAATCGTGGCTATGCCGGAATTTGTGAAGAACGGCGCCCGCATCTCGCCTCAAAATTTGATTTATGAATGGTCAAATGATGTGGAAGGGTATCAAAGCCAGTCCGGCTACGGCAAAAATACGCTGATTTTAAACGGCTCAATTTTGGGCCGCGGCGAGAGTGTTGAGGTCTTGGTCACCGACCCCGTAAACAATTTGGTGGCTCAGGGTTTTATAGATGTAAGCCCAGTTGACCCCGAAATTATTTTTTATGAAAACAATCCGTATTACGGACATATTTTTGATTCGGCCATAACAAACACTTTTGATCTGAACGCAGAGGAAGTGCAAATCTGGGCGGCCCCGTATTACTTTTCCAAAGAAAGCGCCGGCAATTTGAAATACGAGTGGCAGTTGAACAACGCCACAGTCACCAACTTGTCCGATTCAAGAACGGCCATTTTCAAAAAACCGGAAGGGGAGCGAGGCGAATCAAACATATCTTTGAGTATTGAAAATTTAAATCGGATACTGCAACAAGCAAGCGCAAGCTTAAAAATAAAATTTGATAATTAAAAAATGGAAAGATTGAGTATTAAAAAAATAATTTTGACGGTTCTTGCGGTGGCTATTTTCGTACCAACTTTTGGTTCTTTCGCTGTTCAAACTTTTGCTCAAACAAACGATTTGGAATATACCGTCTTGGCGCCATTGCCTGGCACCCTCAGTAATAATTGCGAAACTGAGGACGAAGTTGATTGCAAAACCACTTTGGAAAAATATTTACCCGGAATGTTTAAACTTGCCATAGGTCTCGCAGCGGCGTTTGCAGTTTTGATGATTGTGGTAGGCGGCTTCCAATACATGTCAACAGACGCTTTGCAGAAAAAAGAAGACGGTAAAAACAGGATTTGGAATTCCATCAAAGGTCTAGTTTTGGTTATCGGCGCATGGCTCATTTTGAATACCATAAATCCAAACTTGCTCACGCTTAATTTGAATATAGAATCTGTAAACATTAAACCTGCAGCTGGGGGAAGTGGCTCAATAACACCGGGAGGAAGCGGCGGTCCAACAACTTCAGATATTTTAGACGAACAATATGAGATTGATAACAATAATCAAATATTGGGACAGTTGAAAGCTATCAATATAACACCAAACAAAGGATACTGCACAGCGCAGAGCACTTCTTGCACAAACTTATACAGGCTACCCAATTCAATGGTATCCGTTCTGGGTTCTCTTACTACCCAATGCGGTGGTGGTGGCGCAAGCGGTAGTTCCAATTGCCCTCTTATTTTGACAGGAGGGACAGAAACGTATGCCCATGTTGGTCACGGACCAGGCAAAAGTGTTGTTGATATTGGACCAACAGCAAAATTAAATGGGTTTTTGGGCATACCAAACCCAGTCAATGGCTCTAATACCAAAATAAAATTACAAGGCAAAGACATACAATTTACTTTTGAAAAAGCTGGTGCTGGTAGGTCAACTGGCGACCATTGGCACGTAGTTGATTGTTCAACACAAACTTGCAAATAAAATGACAAAAAAAATATTATTGATAATAGGAATATTGGCAGTCATAGGGGTGGCTTTGTTTTTGGTTTTTGGTTCCAAACCGCAAACAGCGGGGGAGGAAGGGGGAGGATTTTCGATTAGAGACTATTTGCCTTTTGGTAATAGTATTGACACGAGCGACAATGTGCCAACGACAGAAACAAATGAGGAGCAAAACTTGCCGAGCGCTCCAACTAATGGAAAAGTGCCGAGATTGCGCAAAATTTCAAGCGAGCCGGTCGCGGGGGCGGTTATCTTTGATGTTGGGGCGACAAAAACAGCAAGCGGCACCAGCGTTGTTAGGTTTGTAGAAAAAGGCACCGGCAATGTTTATGAGGCCAAGTCCGATAGCAACACAATAACCAGATTGACCAACACCACCATTCCAAAAATAGTGCGGGCTTTTTGGCTGCCTAATGGTTCCGGATTTTTGGCCCAGACTCTTATGGCGGAAAGTGAGATTATAGAAACTAGTTTTGTAAAACTGAACAAAAACACTGCTTCAACTTCCGTTGAGAGTTTGACTCCGTTTGGCACCACCGTGAGCAAACTGCCGACCGGCATAAAAGAAATCGCCGTAAGTCCCGATGGTACCAAGATTTTTTACTACACCGTTTCTGGCTCCTCTAGCTGGTTTATTTCAAACCCCGACGGCACTGGCGCCGCCCAAGTTTTGTCCCACCCGCTCACCGAATGGCTGCCAAAATGGATTTCTGCAAATACGATAACAATGCAGACCAAGGGCAGCGCCCTGGCTTTGAGTTATAATTACTCGTTTGATGTCGGCAATAAAACTTTGAAAAAAATAGGAATCGCTGAGACCGGTATATCTAGTAGAACCAACACGCTCCCCGAAAAATGCGTGGAGTTAAAGGACAAAAATCCGACTTTTTATTGCGCCGTGCCAAACCAACTGCCGGCCGGCAATTATCCTGATGTTTGGTATAAAGGTCTGGTTTCCACCGAGGACTTTATAGAAAAAATTGACTTGAGCAACGATATTTTTTATGGTGTCGCCGATCTCACCGATTTGTCCGGCCAAAAAATTGATGTGATAGATCCCATGCTCTCGCCCGACGAATCTCATCTCATTTTCCGCAACAAAATAGACGGCTATTTGTGGTTGTTGAGGATTGGGGAATAATCTTGTATAATTTTAGCATTAATAATAAAAGAAATTAAGTCGTGCTCTAATCGACGTATCGCACGACATGATTTCGCAAAATCAAATGAAAAAAATTGTTGTTTGTGCGATTGCTCTTATAATGGTGATGCCGGGTCTTGCTTCTGCAGCTACCAATGCAGAATTGCAAGCTCAAATAGCCAGTTTGCTCGCCATGATTAAACAGCTGCAAGCCCAACTCGCCAGCCAAACCGGTGCTTCTCCTGACCAATTTTGCCATAATTTTAATACAGATTTGAAAATTGGAGACAAAGGAAGCGATGTTGATGCTTTAGTTTCCGTCCTAACAAAAGAAGGGTTGTTTTCTTGGGACTATCTTGGTTTTAACGAAACAGTTGCTTCTTCGGTCAGCTCTTTCCAAGAAAGATACAGGAGTGAAATTTTGACTCCGGCCGGGCTTTCTTCCCCCACCGGCTATGTCGGCGGCCGCACTCGTGCTAAACTAAATGCCCTTTATGGATGTGCCAAACCAACTCCAATTCAAATCATTGGTCCAACTCCTCCAATCGCTTGCACTCTGGAAGCCAGACTCTGCCCCGACGGCACTTATGTTAGTCGCACCGGCCCCAATTGCGAATTTACACCCTGTCCTGCAACACAAACATCAACAACGCCGAGAGTGGACATTAAA
>CAYQUJ010000049.1:0-2771 GCA_964420745.1 uncultured Candidatus Saccharibacteria bacterium
CGGCATCGGAGACACTTGTGACGGCGAAGAGAGCCGGCTCACCGAACAACACCCATGGGTTCCGTGGGTCGGCATAGGCTTCGCCGCTTTAGTGCTCATCTCATTGTTTGTCATGACCGCTAGGTCTTCGTCCAGTCAAAAAACAGATCTGAATATCTTATAAAAGAAAAACCCGAACATCTCTGCCCGGGTCTTTGGTTGAGACCGTTTTGCACGGCTCACTGTTGTTTGGTGTGAAGAGCTCCGAATTCGCCGTACAGCATTCCAGGTGTGCCATGCTTACGTTTGAAATCGAACAATGAACAGAAGGTCTCCCAGTCCAGCATTGCAGGAGTGCCTGAAGAGATCTCGGCCACGATTTGTTCCAAAGGGCGCCTCGTCGCCTCCTGTTCGGAAATCGCACGGTCCACATTCATGCAACTTATGAAAACGTCACCTCGTTGGCGGTAAACATCGATATCCGGCCAGGGAACACGTCCGAAAGATATATCATTTTGCTTGCGGAGTGGAAAATCATCCTGGCCCAAATCGATGGGCGGCCCGACCGGATAACATGTCGTCAAATCACAGCAAAGGCCGGCATTTTCTTCCGCCGGGTACGCAAAACGCGACAAAAAGAACAACCCAAATTCTTTGCAGGACTTCAGGATTTCTTTTTCAGAGGGTGAGAACGATCTTAGATACACTTTGTCGTTTCTTATTCCATATTTACCCCCAAAATACACGACAAAATGCTCTTCTGATTTGTTCGCTTTTGCAATACGGTTCCATTGCATCGGCGCATCCTCAATCTTTTTCTGAAAGACCAACTGCCGTGCCGCGTTGTCATACAGATAGCGATCTCCACTGAGGATCATGCCCGCAGGTATTTCGGTGTTATGAGAAGTGACAAGGCAATCTATTCTTCCGCGATTTCCGTCTCCAAAGTAATCATTGATAGCGCTGTCAATTTCCATTTTCCCCACTTCTGCGTTTGTAGTGAAAAGGATACGATCCTTCTCATCTACAATCGTGTAGTCCCAAAAAAGCGGAGGCAAATTTCCGTGCCTCTTTGCCCGAATGGTCCCTTTGTTCACGAATTCGGCTAAATATTCCCTGTAGGTGTCAATTACACCGAACTGGCATGGAATTTCCAAAACCTCCTGTTTGTCAGCGTGCTCTGTTGTTTGAATCATTCCTTACTCCTTTCTCCGTTAAAGAGAATATCAACTTAAGCCATTTTGTCAATAATTTGGTGTACGTAGCCTGCCAGAAGTTTTTTAATACTCCCTCGCGGAAATTTGGGTGTCGATTTTTTTGACGAGATCAATGACGACGGCCACGACAATGAGGAGGCCGGTGCCGCCGATGCTGACAGCATTGATGCCGGTGAAGGCCCCGACAATTAAAGGCAAAACAGCTACTACACCCAAGAAGAGCGCTCCGATCATAGTTAAGCGGAAGAGAATTTTGGCGATATGGGAAGAGGTGGAAGCGCCCGGGCGCACTCCGGGGATAAAGGCGCCGCTTCTTTGCAGATTTTTGGATATGGAATCAGGGTCAAAAGTGATGGCGGTATAAAAATAGGTGAAAACAAAAACCAATAAAAAGTAAGCGATGCCGTAAAAAGTTTGGTTGGATAAGAGAGAAAGAATAAAGGCGGAAATTTTTTGGATAATGGTGTTGTCAACGTTGGCCAAAAACCGGACTATCATTTGGGGGAAGAGCAGAATAGAAAGAGCGAAGATAATCGGAATAACACCAGCTTGGTTGACTCGCAAGGGCAGGTAAGTGGAAACGCCGCCATAAACTTTGTTGCCTCGCACTTGTTTGGCGTAAGTCACTGGTATCGGGCGTTCCGCTTCGGTAATGACTACTACGCCCCAGATGACTACGAGCGCGGCGGCTAGAAAGCCAATATAAGAAGGCAGTTGCGACGGTTCAAAAGCTAACAAAAGCTGGCCAGAAGCGCTCGGCAAGACGGAAACTATGCCAGCAAAGATGATGAGGGAAAGGCCGTTGCCAATGCCGAATTC
The DNA here is from genome assembly GCA_964420745.1 of uncultured Candidatus Saccharibacteria bacterium. Classification (GTDB taxonomy): domain Bacteria; phylum Patescibacteriota; class Minisyncoccia; order Phycocordibacterales; family WO2-35-19; genus CAYQUJ01. The sequence continues at coordinate 2,016 of CAYQUJ010000049.1, forward strand.
GCTGATGAGTTCGCCAAGCCACATAAGGAGCATTGAACCAGCAGTGATAATGATGAGATTTGTTATAAGGTCAAATGTTGCCAATTTGGCCAAAATGCCTTGATTTTGCAAGAGAGTGGTAAAAGCGTAGCCTTGGATCAGAGCCAATGGCACGGTGAGCAATCTGGAATATTGGGAAAATTTTCTGCGGCCGGCGTCGCCCTCTTCTTGGTACATGGCCTTGAGTTTTGGGAACATCACGGTCATGAGCTGCATGATGATGGAAGCGGTGATGGCAGGGGAGACACCGAGCATGATGATAGAAAGGTTGGAAAGGCCACCGCCAGAAAAGATGTTCAAGAGACCGAAGAAATCATTGCCGGAGATAAATTGCTCCAGCTTTAGGGTGTCAATGCCCGGGATCGGTATGGTGGACAAGAGGCGGAATAAAACCAGCACAAAAAGCGTAAACAGAATTCTGCTTCTTAAAATCTTGTCTCCAAACACTAATTTGATTTTGTGAACAAAATTATCCATTTAAAATTTTTACTTTTGGCAGTCTGCCGCTTTTGGTTTTGATCAAACCTTTGGCTAAGAGAGTTTTGGCATTGATCTCTTCTCCTTCTTTGAAATGAGTTTTGACGCGAGAAAGATTGATTGCTAATGGTTTGACTTTTCTAGATTTCAAAAAATTCTTGCCCCGGCCGCGCAACTTGGGCAGTCGTTTTATTATATCGCGCATCTCGGGTCTTTTCTTGTGGCCGGCTCGGGCGTTTT
>CAYQUJ010000049.1:2781-4428 GCA_964420745.1 uncultured Candidatus Saccharibacteria bacterium
TTTGCCGCGCGTGCCGCCGCGGCCGACTTGCTTGGCTTTGCGGTTTGTTTTATTTCTTTTTAAATTATGAAACTGCATCTGATTTTTCTTGTTTTTTAACTTTTAACATTTGCAGGGCCTTGATGGTGGCTTTGGCGATGTTCAGTTTGTTTTTTGATCGGGAAAGAATTTTTGAAGACACCTCTTTGATGCCAGCTAGTTCAAACACCACCCGAACAGCGCTACCGGCAATGATACCTTTGCCCGGAGCGGGCATGATAGAAACGCGGGCGCTGGAATATTTGGCTTCCACCGGATGACTAACGGAACTTTTGTTGTTCAGAGCCAGTTTGACCATGCTCTTTTTGGCGGCGCGCATGGCTTTGTCCACGGCGATCGGAGTATCTCCAGCTTTGCCCACTCCCACTCCCACACGGCCTTTTTTGTCGCCTACCACTATCGCAATACTAAAACTAAATCGGCGGCCGCCGGCAACCACTCTGGTCACCCTGCGCACGCTAATAATTTTGCTGTCAAATTCCTGCCTGACTCTTTCCGGGCGCCTGGAAGGCCGGCGCTCGTTTTTGCGTCTGTCTCTCCCGTCTCTATTACCAAAATTTGGCGATACCGGCGCTTCCTTCACAGCGGCAACTATCACTTCAGTGGCTACCACTTCTTCCGGCACTATTATTTCTTTTTCTTCTGTTTCGTTTGCCATAATAAATTAAAATTTAAGTCCGGCCTCTCTGGCTCCGTCCGCCAAAGCTTTGACCGATCCGGTATAAAGATATCCGCCCCGATCAAACACAGCTGTTTCAATCTTTTTCGCCTTGGCTTGTTCGGCCAGGCTCTTGCCGACCGCTTTGGCTTTTTCTAAAACACTCTTGCCCTCTATATTTTTGCTGGTGGCCGAAGCCAAAGTGGCGCCTTTCGTATCATCAATCAACTGGGCGCTCACATACTTGTTTGACCGAAAAACCGAAAGTCTGGGACGTTCTCCCACGCCAAAAACTTTGGCCCTGATGCGCTTCCTTCGCCTGTCTCTTTGTTCTGTTTTTACTTTTGTATTCATTTTATTTATACCGATTTTTTACCTTGTTTCCTTCTTACAACCTCATCATGATAACGGAAACCCTTGCCTTTGTATGGTTCGGCTTTTTTCAAATCTCTCACCTTGGCGCTGAAACTTCCCACCAATTCTTTATCAACGCCGACAATTGTCAAAGCATTTTTTTCGGCCTTGACGGACAAGCCCGCGGGAATCGGCACTTCCACCGGATGAGAAAATCCCAGAGCCAAAACCAGTTTATCACCAGTGACCTGCGACTTGTATCCCACACCTTCCAATATCAATTTCTTCTCAAATCCTTCATTCACTCCTTTCAGCATATTTTTTATGTGGGAAGCGTAAGTGCCCCAAAGAGCTCTGGTTTGATTGGTTTCTTTGATGGGGGAGAGCGAGATGTTTTTGCCATCTATCGTGATAGATATGTCGGAACGGAAGTCCCTCTCCAAAGTTCCTTTTGGTCCTTTAATGGAAAGGCGGCCGGCGTTCAATTGCGCTTCGATCTTATCTCCAACCAGTATTCCTTTTTTACCAATTCTACTCATGATACTAAAATTATGCGAAAGCTACGAAAAGATAACGAAAACTATTATGAAATAATT
>CAYQUJ010000050.1:0-432 GCA_964420745.1 uncultured Candidatus Saccharibacteria bacterium
CGCCACCCAATTCAATCCTTGTGGCAACACGAGGAAATTTGCCAATTTGCATAAAAAGAAAGTTTTTGTCCCCGAACTCAACAAATCTTTTACCTTGACTCTTTCCACCAAAGCCATCAAAACCCTCCAAAAAAAAGGCGCCTACGCCACTTTGAAAGACGCGGGGGTTATTTAATCTCCAAATTCACTCCGTCACTCTTAAAAACAATCCTGCCTTCTTCATCCGTTCTTAAAATTTTGGCTCCAAAGTTGGTGAGAATGTCCAGAACTTCTTGATTGGGGTGGCCGTAACGGTTGTCTTTACCTGCGGAAATGACCGCATACTCGGGAGAAACGGCTGAAACAAAAGATGTGGCTGAAGAGGTTTTGGAGCCGTGGTGGCCGGCTTTTAAGACATCGGAACCCAAAGTCTGACTTTGGGCTTCCAACGAA
>CAYQUJ010000050.1:442-4053 GCA_964420745.1 uncultured Candidatus Saccharibacteria bacterium
TTTTTTGGCGAATCGCCAGTCAGCATAAATTCGTTTTCGCCATAAACCAGGCGAGCTACAATGGAAGCCATATTGGTTTCCATGCCCGTCGGGTCCAAAACCGGAAAAAGTATTTCCAAAACCGCTCTCCCTCCCAAGTCAACCAACATCCCCCTCCTTGCTTCAACGATTTTAATATTTTTTGCAGCCACCTCGTTTTTTAATTCTTTATAAACCGCAGTGTCGCTTTCTACCCCCGGCTCCACAAACAAAGCCACTTTGTATTTATTCAAAACATCATTTAGTCCGCTTATGTGGTCTGCGTCCGGATGGGTAGCGACCACCACATCAATAGAACGGTCGTAAAACGGCATTACTTTTGAAAGTTCGCGAAGTACCGATTTGCCGGGCCCGCCGTCAATGAGCATCTGGTTGCCGTTCGGGGATTCAATCCAAATAGCGTCGCCCTGGCCTACGTCCAAAAAAGCCACCGTCAAAATGCCATTTCTTGTCTCTCGGTAAGCGACATACACGGAAAAAATGACGCCAAGTAACAAAATAGATAGAATAACTAGTCTTATCTTGAGAGTTTTCATTACAAACATAGTATAATACAAACATGACGTCATTCACCGCAAAACAATTTAATATCCCAAAACTTCAGGGAATTTCGGAAAAAAATATTGAAGAGCATTTGAAGCTTTATCAAGGATATGTTAAGAATGCCAACCTGATTCTTTCTATGATAGAGCAGTATGGCGCTGTAGACGATGAGGGTGGCAAATATTCGGTAATGGAAATCACTCGCCGCTTCGGTTTTGAATTTGGCGGCATGAGAAACCACGAATATTATTTCAGTAGTTTGGAAGGTGGTTCGACTCCGCTCACTGCAGGCGGCCCGCTACACAAAGCGATTGAAGAAGAATTTGGGGATTTTGATAAGTGGCTCGCTACTTTCAAATCAATCGGACTCACTCGCGGTGTCGGCTGGGCGATGCTTTACTACGACAAGCAGACCAAAAGACTTTTGAACCAATGGGTTGATGAACAACATTTGGGGCACTTGGTTTCTTGCTCCCCTATCCTTGTTCTTGATATGTGGGAACATGCTTTCGTTTTTGACTACCAACCCTCCGGCAAGAAAAATTATATTGAAGACTTTTTCGCCAATCTAAATTGGCAAGTGATTGAAGAAAATTTCCAAAACGCGCAGTAGTTGACTTTTGCGAGTTTATGCTTAATATTGTCCCGGGAAGGAGTTCACATGAGTATTCAAGAGAAAAAGGTGGTCGAAATCAGTTTTAGCCACTTTGAAGGTTTTTGCCAAGATTTCACCAAAGCTGTTATAGCGGATTTCAGGAGCATGGTCACGAGATTAGAACAATTACACCAAGCGGGTTATAGGCTTCGAAGCGGACCTTTCTCTGACCAAGAGAAAAAGGGCGACCCCTTGTTATATCGATTGGAGCTTGAGGCCCCCCCGATTGATCCGCCGGTACTGCACAATAATGTTCCATCCACGGAGGTCAAACTCACTCCGTTCGGGGCGGTCACTGAACCGCCCGAAAATACGGGACCAAAGCCGGAGGATCTTAGACGTCCAGTAGAAGAACTCACGACGATCTCTGTACGTTCTTACAATTGTTTGAAGAATGCGCACATTCACACCATCGGCGAGTTAGTCGAAAAAACTGAGGCAGAAATGCTCAGCATAAATAGCCTTGGGAGAAGAAGTCTCAATGAACTCAGGGAGATTCTTCAAGGCCTCGGTCTTTCTTTTAGGAAACCCTGACTGGCTTTGATGAGGTATCTCTTGCCCAAATTACGCTGTGTCGCGAGACCGGCGTTTTTTCTTTCCAAAAATTTTGAAAATTGCAACTATCTGACCGATCGGTCAATTGGTTGCAATTTCCCCATTCCTCCCCTCTCCTGCATCTAGGAGAGGGGCAATTCGGCGCGAGACGAACGGGGTGAGGTTAATTTCCAAAACAAAACTCCATAACCGGCATACCAAACAAAAATTATTGAAAGAGGAATGGTGCCGGTTTGGAGAGTGGAAAGAGGAATGCGGGCGGAAATTTCGGTGATTGAAATAATTACGGACGTAAGGACGTACGTAAGTACGCCGAATGGCCAAGACAAAATTGTTCCAGCAAAAGGCAAAATTCCCAAAGCGCCAGTGAGAGCGCCGAGAGCCATAACCCCGGGTACCAAAGGCAAGATGAGAGGATTAACTAAAAACGAAATTAAAGAAACAAAGCCGGACATTTTGATTAGGAGGGGCAAGACAAAAAATTGAACGGCTAATGTGGAAGAAATAATTTCGCGCAGGCCAAATTTTGTAGGAATAAATTTTTGTATTTTGTGATTGGAAATAAAAGAATAAATAAAAGGCGAAAATAAAATCAGTCCCAAAGTAGCCATAAAAGAAAGCTGGAAAGACGGATCGTAAAAAAGAATGAGCGGATTCCAGAGAAGCATTAGGATGCCGGCGATAAAAAGCCATCGCAGAGCATCGGCCGGCCGGCCCAAAAATTTGGCCAGAATGGCGATCAAAGCCATGATGCAGGCGCGGATGACTGTCGCCCCTAAGCCAACCATGATGGAAAATAAAACTATAAAAACGGCGCTTAAAATAAAACCCAAATTTCTTTTTCCAAAAAAAGAGGTGGCGTAAAAAATGCCGACGGCGATAATGGTGATGTTATAGCCGGAAAGAACCACGATGTGGACGAGCCCCACCTTTCTGAAATCGTCCAAAAGTTCTTGGCCCAAAGATTGTTTGGCGCCAAAAATAACTCCGCTTGCGAGCGAGGCGTTTGGTTCGGGCACTACGGCTGAAATATTTTTAACAAAAATGTTTTTTAGAGTGTAAAGAAAGGCCACCATTTTATTTCCCCCATAGCCTTCCATCTTTTCTATATTCGGACGATAAATCAAAAAATTTATTTTGTCTTTGGCTAAATAATTTATGTAATCGAACTCTGTGCCGTTATCACTCTCGAAATTTTTCGGCAGATCCAATTTGCCGGAAACTTTTATTTTGTTCCCATATTTAAATTCAGGGAAACGATCTGCTACCAAAAGCACCAGACTTTTTTCTAAAAAGTCTGGTTTGACTGTGTAACGGACAGAAGTATCGCGCACATCCGGTTCATCGGAGACAGTGGCTTCGAAAGAAATTTTTTGGCCGACAAGTTTATAAAGATTTTGATCGGGAGAAGCATCAACAAAACTCATTCGCAAAATTCCCAAAGCCAAAGCCAAACCGATTATTAAAAATATTTTCGTAAAACGAGAAAACAAAAACACTACTACCGAAACCAAAACAATTAGCAGAGCAGCGCTCCAGCCAAAACCAAATATTTTTTCAAAAACAATTCCTAAAGCAAATGAAACGGAAAAGTGATATATCATAACCTCACCCCTTACCCCTCTCCTAGATGCAGGAGAGGGGAAACATACTTCACTAGATGGATAGTTCTAGTGTTCCTCTCCCTTCCCCTGCGCCTAGGGGAAGGGCTGGGGATGAGGTTCTTAATGAAACAAATTATAGCCCGATTTTAAGCCATTATACAACTCAATCTTTTTTCCCTCGGCAAAACTTTGGGCGATCCAATCACATCTCTCAT
>CAYQUJ010000051.1:0-3623 GCA_964420745.1 uncultured Candidatus Saccharibacteria bacterium
GAACCAGCGACGGTATATATTACGAAATCACTAAATTTACAAATTATGGAAAATGAACCAGTTGGCACAATAGAAACGACAGAGGAAACAATTGCTCGATTTACAGCGGAAAATGCTGAACTTAAAAGAGAAAACAAAATAAAAGATGAAAAAATAAAAATGCTTGAAGAGGCAAATGATTTATTAATTCAACAAGAAGAGGACGCGAATGAAAAGTCCCATACCGATCGTTTAACCGGTTTAGGAAATAGGGCAGCTCTAGATAAATACAAAGATTTGATTTTTCACCGAAAAAGAGAGGGGGCTCCAGAAAGAAGGAAGGAAGGTCAGGAAGATAATGTTTGCGCGATAATGATTGATATAGATTATTTTAAAAAAGTAAATGACACGTATGGTCATATCGCTGGAGATAAAATACTTAAAGAAGTTAGTAATAGATTAGATAATTCAATCAGAAGTAGTGATGTGATAATACGTTATGGCGGAGAAGAAATCCTTATTATGTTAATTGAAGCTTCCGAATATGAGGCCAGTAAAAAAGCTGAGAGATTAAGGAAAGCTATTGAAAGCGAGAAATTTGATATTGATGGCGCCCAAATTCCAGTGACCATTAGCGTTGGAGTTGCTTTTGGTGACAAAAACTCTGATCCAGACAAACTCATTAAGAATGCTGACAAAGCTATGTATGAATCAAAAAATACCGGCCGCAACAGGGTGACTATCCACAAAAGTCTGGAAGAAATAAAATAGTTTGAGAGTATACTCATAGCAGAGGTGTTTTGTGGAACTTCTAATTCAGTATCATGAGCCGGCTTTGGCGCAAACTATGGAAGATTGTCGCAGACATTCTCGCACCAATTTCATCTGTAGAGATGGAAAAGATGGGAAATGGGTGAAGGTTTGCGAGGAATGTGAGAAGGAGAAGAAACTGAGTGAAGATGGGGATTGAGCGGTTCACAAGGGATGGCAAGAAAAACTCTACCATCCCTTTTCGTTTTTTTATATTTTTCAAAATCCCAATTAAATGCTAGATTGTATGTTGTCTGGAGAGATGCGAGAGTGGTTTAATCGGCAGACCTGGAAAGTCTGTGTGGGGCAACCCACCGAGGGTTCGAATCCCTCTCTCTCCGCCAAGGAAATTTTAAGTCATGATCACCAACATTTTTATTTTTGTAGTTGCGTTGTACATAGTCATCAAAGGAGCGACTTTGGCGACCAAGTATGCGGCGGAGCTGGCGGAAAGCTTTCATTTGTCAAAATATACCGTCGGTTTTATTATCGTGGCCATTGTTTCCATTTTGCCGGAAGCGTTTATTTCTATCAATGCCGCGATTGAAGGCATCCCGTCTTTCGGGCTCGGCACGCTTTTGGGGTCAAACGTGGCGGACCTGACTTTGATTTTTGCGATCATTATATTTTATGCGGGCCGGAGTTTGAAAATTGAAAGCAAAATTTTGGCAAGTCACGCCGTCTATCCTTTCATATTGCTTTTGCCGCTCATCCTCGGCTTCAACGGGCACTTCTCCCGTTTGGAAGGCCTGGCTCTCGTTGTTGCTGGCGGCGCTTTTTATTATATGGCGCTAAAAAAGGGGACTGATAGAAGCGAGATCGCAAATAATATGGGCGGCAGATATAAAAGTCTCTTTTTGCTTCTTTTTTGTATGGCGATAATGCTCGCTGGTTCGCACTTCACCGTCACTTCTGCCGCGGCTCTGGCTAGCTACTTTGGAGTAAGCCCGGTTCTTATCGGCATGCTTATCGTCGGGCTTGGCACCACTATGCCGGAATTATTCTTTTCTTTGAAATCAGTCAAAAAACAAAATGATTCGCTAGCTGTCGGAGATATTTTGGGCACCGTGCTCGCCGATGCCACCATTTTGGTCGGGGTTTTGGCTTTGATCCACCCATTTTCATTTCCTCAAAAAATCATTTACGTGACCGGCGTGTTTATGGTTGTGGCCTCATTCCTTCTTTTCAACTTTATGCGTTCTGGCCGCACCCTCACCAAAAAAGAAGCCTATCTGCTCTTCCTCTTCTGGCTGGTTTTCGTCCTAGCGGAATTTTTGGTAAATAAATAACCCATTTGCATTTCATGAAGACGGGGAGTAACCTGATCGAGGAGGTTGTACTTTGGCTAAGAGTAGAAAAGATAGAGGAAAATCAACCAGATTACCGGACCTGTCAAGGCCTAAAGGTGTTGGGTTGTCATTTAGCCCTTTTTTCATGTCGACACCAACACAAAAACTGGTGTCGGAAAACCTACTTACTGGTGAGACCGTACGCATTGTGGACGGGCAAATGTTGATCGGCGGCTCACTCGGTAGTCGTAGTGTTCGGAGGGTGCCACCCAATGCACCCAAGATTTTTAGCCGGAGTAATTTGCCCAGCTCTACAAGAAGCAATGAATAAATAGAGTTGGGTTTTAAAACAAATCGCTCGCGCAAAACATCGCGCGGGCTTTTTTGTTTATCTATTTTTTCAAACTTTAAAATCCAATATCCACAAAGCGCGGTGCCTTTCATCAACCCTTCATTATCAAAGCTGGATAATGTTGCAACAAGCCAGCTGAATTTTATATAGAGGCAGCGGGTTTGATTATAAGAATTATTATTTATTAACTTTTTTGTGTATGAAAAAGAAAATAACTTTAGCTTTGGGAGCGACGGCATTGACACTCATTGTGTTGCCAATGTTTGCCGCTTTTGAAGCCCACGTGATCAACGTCACGGCCCAGATTGAAAATGCTCTTAACGTGCCGGTCTCCGAAATAAAATTCGGCACCGTGTTTCCACAGGAGCATTTGAACCAGCCGCTGCGCATCGCGCTGTCCGGCTCGTTTATGGAGGAGGACCGAGTGGATGATGTAAATTATTTTATTCGGCAGAAACCCAAATGCGCCGTCACTGCTAGAGACGGTGAAGTTTTGGTCGGTCCGACCGGCACTGGACACGTGATGGTTGGCGATAATCCAGCTACAACAGATGTTGTAGAGGATCACTGGATTGACTGCGGACCAGAGCCTCGCGAACTGGAAGAAGGCGAGACCTGGGGAGTATTGCCTTCTCTTTGCGAATATATTTCCAAAGAAGATGACCAAACTCCGGACAACGACGGCAGCATGCCTTCGTTCCATTTGCCTTGGACTATAGTAGACGGCCAAATTGTTTGGAATGATACTCCGGGCCGATTGGCGAAGTCTGAACAAGACACTGAAGACAATTGGGTAATTGATCTTGCTGTGCCTTGTTTCGGCGGCTATTGCGCCCAGGACTGGGCGGACTTTGTCCATTCTATAAATCCTGACGCCAATCCGGACGACTACACCCAACCAATCGATGACGAACACAAAATATTCGGTTGCGACCTTTGGGTAGAAGTGACAGAAGTGAGCGAAACCGGAACAACTACGCCCGTAACTACATTAACTGTGGTTAAGACTGTTGTTAATGACAATAACGGCACAGCTGTTGCTGGAGATTTCAGCTTTATGGTAGATGGCGGCGCAGTCACTTCATTTGAAGGCGATGGGTCCAATGTTGTGCTGATGGCTCCTGGTGACCATACTATCGCTGAACTTGCCGTGGGCAATTATACCGCAACAATTGGTGGTGATTGCGACGCAA
>CAYQUJ010000051.1:3633-3934 GCA_964420745.1 uncultured Candidatus Saccharibacteria bacterium
CGGCAACGTCAGCATACCGGAAGGCACCAACAAAACTTGTACTATCACCAACAACGACAATCCGCCTGAAATAGGCACCTTGACCGTTACAAAAGTAGTAGTTAACGATGACGGCGGTACAGCCGTAGTTGGAGATTTTCTCTTAAACGTTAGCGGCGAAGCTGTCTTGAGCGGGGTCTCTCACGAATTTGCTCCGGGTAACTACAACGTCGCTGAATCTGGATTGTTTGGCTACTCCGCCTCTTTTGGAGGTGATTGCGCGGCAAATGGAACTATAACCATAAATGTCGATGACAATAAG
>CAYQUJ010000052.1:0-1151 GCA_964420745.1 uncultured Candidatus Saccharibacteria bacterium
ACAAGTGTCTCCGATGCCGTCCCCGTCCGTGTCTCTTTGGTCCCAATTGGGATTGTCAGGGCAGTTATCCGCGACGTTCAACAGTCCGTCTTGGTCAAAATCGTCGCAGACGTCGCCTCTGCTGTTTCCATTTACATCAGCCTGGTCTGAGTTGAAAAAAGAGGTGCAGTTGTCTTCAATATCAGGCACACCGTCATTATCCGTATCGGCAATCACATAATCGGGATTATTTTGAGCCGGTATATTGGATAAATTCATTACTTCTTTTGCTATAGAAAGGTTGGCCGCTTCGCCAACCGGAGCAGTCACATATCTATCTGGATCAAAATAAACCAAATAAGAGTGTCCCGGCTGAGCAAGGAATCTGACTGAGTTTAGAGTATTTTTAGAATTATCTTCTTGAATCAGTTTAAATTCGGTGATGCGTAGAGGTTGAGAATACCAGTAAGAAATGACCCACTTGCTTGATGTGGTTTTTGGAAAATGGATAGTATTTTGATCCATCTCCTTTTTTGCTAGTACGACTTTTTCTTGCCCGTTTACAGTAGCCGTAATTTCAATATAGTTCGGCAAAGCGACATAATTATCTAAAATAGCCGTGACCGCAGACGAAGTGACCGGTTCTTGGCTAAGTAAGACTATATTAGTAAATCCCTGAGCATTTGCGGGAAGAGAAAATTCGGCGTAAGTAGACGTATTGCCGTCCGACATCAACCCTGCCATAGAGAGAGGATCAGTGTTCACTCCTATAGGAGTATCAAATTTTAAAATCTTTTGATTAAAATAATATGGTTCGAAAGAATTTGAAGTTTTATCTTGAACGGCAAAATTAAATCTTTCTATAAATTGATCGGCTAATGAGACCTCTACGACTGTAGGAACTTTGATAGAAAGATCGTCAATGTCTTTGAATTTCCTATAAGCGCTTATCACTGAATTGTTATCAGCGTTTACACTTGGAGCGAAAACAAAAAAGAATAAGGCGGAAATAACAAATATTTTATTTTTCATATTTGTGTGGTATTTATGTTCACTGAATCTTTTTTCTTACCGGTTATAAATGCCGTGCTGACCAAAAGCGCCCCCAGCAAGAAGAAGGTTATTATTTTGCCGGTCAATTCCATATTCCAGACATCTACAATAAACAACCT
>CAYQUJ010000052.1:1161-1978 GCA_964420745.1 uncultured Candidatus Saccharibacteria bacterium
CCTGGCGATAACACATCCGAGCAGTATGCCTCCGTACACTCTGAAAGAATTGCGGTTTTCCAATTTGCCGTAGAAATACGTCACTATGCCCACGATGGTGTAGATCACCAAGGCAACCATGACAGCCACATCATCACCCATAAGAATTGACTGCAAAGTTTTCCATATCAAGGCAAAAGCGTAGATTGAACCGATCTTTATAAAAACCGGCCCGACATCCAAAACTTCCTGATCATTTGTTTCTTTATGCTTTTGCCAGAAGAACAGGCCCAGAACAAACGAGATTGCCGCCATTATAAATAAGACGAGGAAATCTTTGTTGAGAGCGCTAGTAGACCAAGCTCCCGAAGTCCAACTCCCGATCGAAAGCGCCATAGGTCCAATCAAGAGCAAACTGGCTCGGCTGGCCACCCGCAGGTCTTTCAGAACATAATAAACAATAAGAGACACTACGCCGCTTTCAATCGCATAGGCAATGGTAAGCGAGGCCCCATCTAGTTCCACACCGGTGGCCGCGGCAAGCATCGCCACCCCGAGCCCGGCATAAGTGTAAAAAGCGTCTTTTCTGTTGTTAAATTTGTATATCAGGTACGAACCAGCCACAAAAACAATCGTCCATGCGGAAATAATGAGGCTTTGCCATTCGTCCTTGGCCGCAATCAAAATCCAGAACAACAAAAACATGCCGTTGCCGGCCGCTGTCACAATATCGGGAACAATTTCTTCACTTTTTAATTTAATCAAACCGGAAATATTGGTTAAGAAAAATAGCGATGCGAAGGCGTAAGCAAAAAGAAGCAAGGTGCCCATGTCAGCC
>CAYQUJ010000052.1:1988-3453 GCA_964420745.1 uncultured Candidatus Saccharibacteria bacterium
AAAAAGATGAGGCAAACTGTAAAAAGTCACGAGTATGAGAGCCGCGGTGGTAAGTTCTCTGCGGCCGGTCATAGCGGTTATCCATGTAGCTCCCAGAATAACGACTAGCAAATACGTAAATAGGCCAACATAATCATTCGTCGGAGCGTTAGTCAAAAGAGGAGCTATACCAGCCAAAACCAAACTGGCCAAGGCCAGAGCCCGGTTGTTATATTTAACGCTCACAAAGGCCACAAAGGCGGTGCTTAAGAACATAACAGCGAGGGCGGCCAAAGGTGTGAAGAAATCGTAAACTTCTCTGGCGGCAAAAACTGTGAGCAAAATGGTAGTAGATCCGAGAACCAAAAAAGCTCCTCCTTGATGCAAAAAAGATTTTATTCTCCAGCTACCCAGAACCAAGAAAAGAGCCCCCGCGATTATGCCTAAAGTGATACGGCCCATTGGTCCTATCCAGTTATGGATAAACGCATATGTAGTAAACCAACCAAACCCGATAATAAGCAGAAGAACGCCAAATTTCAGCGGCCAATCATCTTTTAGCCAATCGCCAAATTTATCAAATGCAGACTCGCCTTGGCTTACCGAGGTAGTTGTCAATCCGATTTGGGTTTTGACTTGAGCGATTCTCTCCGGGCTCATGGCCGGAGTTATTTGAGGAATATTTTCTCTTACGCCACCCTTGCCCAAATTCCTGACCACTTCCTCAAGTCTATCAATTCGATTGCGCAGATTAAAATAGAGAACCAAAGCTATTATTGCTATCACAATTGTGAACATTGCATTAATAATAGCAATTTCCAAATATAATCATGGCAGACAAAAGTGGATAAGTCTTTAACCTCATCAAAAAAACCGACACCCAAATCTCGGCAAAGGAGTATTAAAAAGGATATATTAGTAGCAAGGTTCCGATGAAAAATTCTGATGACCTCGCCTTGGCTGACATCTAAACGTACCGGTTGATTTACCCAACACCCACTTTCCGTCATCGTAACTGGCAACGGCCGCCCTTCTTGAATCACTAATAGAATCATCGCGTAAACCTTCATAGGTTGCAGTCACAAGATAAGTTCCAGATTTTTGTTTAACCACAGAAACTGTGACTCTGGCGCATTCACTCGGAGTACAATCTCCCCACGTTGATTTAACCAAGGCCAGCGCCAAATCCTTTGTAAGGGTTGGAATTCGTTCCGACGCGTCTTTTAAACTTTCGGCATCCTGCGCGATGTATTCCCCCACAAAAGTAAAGCACCCCAGTATTCCAGTTAACATGATCATAAAAACTATTAGAGTCACATTTGTCGGTTCTTTTTGGTTCATAAAATGTACATATAATAAGGGTTAGTAATCATAAGAGTATCATACCCTAAGAAAAAACTCTGGGTTAGTGGTATAATAGGCAAAATTAGGAGGGTTGGCAGAATGGTAATGCACCGCTCTTGAAAAGCGGCGGGCGCAAGCCCTT
>CAYQUJ010000053.1:0-3329 GCA_964420745.1 uncultured Candidatus Saccharibacteria bacterium
ATTTTTCGCCATACAAACATAGTATCCAAAGTTCGTATTTAAAGGTATCTAGATCCTAATGAGCAAAGTCAGAAACATACTCTTCTATGTGTGTCTTTTCTTCTGCGTGTTGGTGTTTATCGCAGAAGAATATCACTGGTCAAACACAATCTGGACCTGGCTGATGGCAAGCATGTTGCTTTCTGGATTCACATCCATCGCAATAGCCATCGCCCAGGTTATCAAATGGGCCAGTGAGTTTCCGCGAGCTCGCCGTCTGATGAAAATTCAGCGACGGCTCGGCTATAACCCGAAATGCGTGTCCCCCAACTGGCCCGGCGGGGACCCGTATAAGGTGTAATTTGTTGGTCCATGATGTCCCGCTCAGCATCGCTGCGCGGGGCATTCTCTTTTATATTTTAGAACTTTCTGGTATATTTCTAGATGTTGTAATGCGCGCGTAGCTCAGCTGGTAGAGCACTCGACTGATACTCGTGTGGTCCCAGGTTCGATCCCTGGCGCGCGCACCATGTTTAAAATACAAAAAATAATTGCTAGAGAAATTTTGGATTCCAGAGACGATCCGACGGTGGAAGCGGATGTGATTTTGGAAGATGGAAGTGTAGGCAGGGCTTCAGTACCAAGCGGTAAGAGTACCGGAGAGAATGAGGCCTGTGAATTACGGGATGATGATGTGGGCAGATATGGAGGCAAAGGGGTTTTGAGGGCGGTTGAAAATGTAAACAGCAAAATTGCAGAGGCTTTGATTGGAAAAGATGTTAATGACCAGAGAGAGATAGACCGGGTGATGATAGAGCTTGACGGCACAGAAAACAAAAAGAATTTGGGGGCAAACGCCATACTGGCAGTATCCCTAGCTTGCGCCAAAGCCGCCGCCATATCAAAAAAGATTCCTCTTTTTGAACACATTAGAGGTTTCGCAAAAAATCCCAAAGAAATTTCCCTGCCGGTGCCGCTTTGCAATATATTAAACGGAGGAGCGCATACAAATTGGCAATCAACCGATATTCAAGAATTTATGTTGGCACCTCTGGGCGCCAAAACTTTCAGCGAAGCAATGAAAATGCTCATAGAAATTTTTGATTCTCTTAAAATTATCCTTGAAAAAAACAATTACGCGACCACGGTGGGCGACGAGGGAGGATTTGCTCCGGCAGTGAAAAACAATAAAGAAGCACTGGAACTTATGAGCGAAGCAGTAACGGCAGCCGGATATAAAAACGGCAAAGATATATTTTTTGCTCTTGATGTGGCGGCGAGTGAATTGAAAGAAAAATACAACATTGAATATTACAAAAGTTTGGTTGAAGAATTTCCTATTTTCTCGATTGAAGACCCGTTCGCTGAAGACGATTGGGAAAATTGGATAAAAATAACGGCCGAAATGCAAAATCTTCAAATAGTGGGAGATGATTTGCTGGTAACAAATGTTAAATTTTTGGAAAGAGCCATTAAAGAAAAGGCAGGCAATGCCATACTCATAAAACCCAATCAAATAGGCACTTTAAGCGAAACTATTGACGCAGTCGACCTGGCGCACCAAAATGGCTGGCGCACTATCGTTTCGCATCGTTCCGGAGAAACAGAAGATACTACTATCGCCCATATTGCCGTCGGCCTCAGCAGTGGCCAGATTAAAACAGGTTCGGTCAATCGCTCGGAGCGCATGGCCAAGTACAATGAACTTTTGCGCATTGAAGAAATGTTAGGAGACAAAGCGGTTTATCCACATTTGACTATAGGGTAAATTTTGTTAGTATATTCTGCGGGTTGTTCTTAAACCACAAAGAAAAAGGAGAATGAGTGTCAAAACGAGCTTGGTTTTTGTGCGGAGGACCTTGTGTTGGCAAGAACGCTCTCGGAGAGATTCTGAGCGCGCGCGGGTACTACCCCATAAGCACAGGTGAACTTCTGAGGGGATGCGATGATGATGTTGCCAAAAGAATTGTGCAAAATGGATATCCCGCAAAGGATAGCCTGGTAATCCGGCTACTTTCGGAGGAGGTTTTGGCAAAGTTGGGATCCAAAATTGCCGTTCGTGGCGCGCCACGGACTGTAAGGCAGGCAGAATTTCTGATTGATCTGCTTAAGAAAAATCACGGGTATCATATATCCGTGGCTTGGCTTGAGTCCAACTATGACGAAGCCATGCGAGATCTTCTGAGGAAAAACGGTGGCACAATTGACCCGACACGTGCATCTCTAATAAGAATGCGTCAGGAACAACATGAGCGGCGCTGTATGGACCTGATCCGGTACCTGAAAAAACACTGCGATCGGTTCCATATGATACGCGAGAACGCCTTAGACCAAGGCACCATCGGAACAGATCTCCTCGAAATAATTAGCGAGAAGGAAGATGATTTCGAATTTGTAGGTTAGTTTTTTCTGGCAATTTGCGGGCCTTCGCGTTTGCGGCGGCCTTTTTTGTTTGTTGTTTTGCCGTGGTATAATTCACATTGAGGCAAAAAACAATGGGGGACTTGAAGAATAAAAGTGGTTTTACTTTGATAGAACTTTTGGTAGTGATCGCTATCATAGGCGTTCTCGCAAGTGTTGTAATCAGCAGCCTAAGAACAGCCAGGGTCAAAGCGCGCGATGCTATAAGAATGTCCGACGTTTACCAATATAGATTGTTGTTAGACACCTGCGCCATAGATACCGATCATTATCCGGACTGCGCTTTATATGGCACTTGTGATGTTATAGTGGCCAATAAATATAAATTCATAGCTTCGTGTGGCTGTTGGGGAGGCCAGTTCCAGCAAACTTTACTACAAGGGTGTCCACCCGTAACCTCAACCCAATTACCAAACGATCCTATAAATTCAGCTCCTTTATCTTATTTTCTTTATTATTTTGATCCCAATTTCGCTGATGTGGATCCGGCATGCAGAGGAAAATATATTTTCATGACAAACTTGGAGTCTAGCAAAAGCCCATCTGCCACTAAATGCTCTACCGACAGCAGCAAAGTGCCAAATGCTGGCTTAAACTCCTATTGGGTGGTCTTGGGAAACTAAGGTCGCCATATCTTTGCGTATCTGTTAAACTTTCTCCATGTCACGCGAGCAGCATTATTTTGACCACGCCGCCACAACACCTCTGGACCCGGAGGTGCTTCAAGCTATGATGCCATATCTGAAAGAAAAATTTGGCAATCCGTCAAATTTGTATGAGCTGGGGCGCACGGCCAACCGCGCCATAGTTGAAGCGACCAAAACTATTGCTGAAATTTTGGGCTGCCGGCCCGATGAATTTGTTTACACCAGTTCAGCTACCGAGGCAGATAATTTGGCTATTTTGGGTGTTGCTCGCGCCAACAAAGA
>CAYQUJ010000054.1:0-1897 GCA_964420745.1 uncultured Candidatus Saccharibacteria bacterium
TGTGTTCTTCTCCTTGCCCAGAGATATCGCCAATCGGTGTTCAAAATATTTTTTATGCATAGACTTCAGTTTCTGAACAGATAACTTGCTGTAATCAAGGCTTACTTTTTGTTTTTTCTCAGGCTTTTTGGTCTTTCCCTCTACTACGACTTCTTCCTTTTTGGTTTCTTTCTTAGCTTTTGCCATTATTTTATTTCTTTGGGCAATTTTATTTCCAGCAAAACCGAGCCCAAGCCCTGCCAATATTTACTTCGGCGATAATAAAGCCAAGCGTTGAAACAAGCCATCATAAAAGCGGCCGGCAGCCAAATCGGCATAAAAAGATAGATATATTTAAAAGCTTTTGTAAGACCAGCCCAAATTTCCGGCGGTATAAAATCCAACATGGATTAAATTATAGCACAGAGAACTTTAGACCACTGTGTACATACCCTGCTTGTTTTTCTTGAAGAACTTTGGATTTTGGAGATTGACCATAATGGTATTGGGTTTGACGTATCGTTCTTTGAGCACTTTTTCCAAAACATCTTCCTTGGACAACGGGCCTTCTTTCTTAAGAATTTCTCTGATGACATCCCGCACTACACCTGTTGAATATCCCCATTCTTTCAGGGCATATAGGCCGCGGCCAACCAAAATAAAGCGCGGGTCTTTGATGAGTTCGTTGTGGGTGGTGGCGACGTGGGCCTTCTTTTTGAAAACTTCACTGATAAGTTTGGCTACCTCGCGGAAGTGTATTGGCGAGCCATGGCGGCGCAGGATAAGGTAAGCGTAGTCGCGCACACCCTTTGTTTTGATGTTTGAAGACTTTGACTTGCCCCATTCGCCCAACGGATTTTTGGCGATATTTTTGGAAAGCGAAAGCCATCTTGTGATGATTTCATCTTGTTTGTATTCATTGGAAACATCTTTTAAATGCTCCAAAAAGGAGGCTACTATCTCTGATTCCGGCACTATGGCATCATCTTCAAGTTTGGCATAAAGTTTTTGCAGAGCTTCGTGTATTTTATCTGACAAGTTTTTGTCAACATGCCAGCGGTGCTTAAACTCGGTGTCTTCTTTTATTTTATTGAAATCGTCGCCTACCACCAAAAGGAAATGGATGTGTTTTTTGGCGCTGATATCTTTGCCCAAATAATTTAACAGATCGTCTTCGGAAATGATGCCGCCCATTTTATTGACAGTACTCAAAAGTTCGTCAAAAACCGCCTTTTCTTTCCCGTAAGAATCTGCTTTGCGGATATGGTTGATGGCATAATTTTCTATCTGTCTGACCCTTTCTCGAGTAATGCCGTACTTTTTGCCAATGGCTTCGAGAGTCATTTCATCGCCATTTTGGTTTAAGCCAAAGCGGCCCATGATCACGTCTTGGGCCCTCGGAGGCAGCGAACTCAAAAGCCTTTTGACAACCTGCTTTGGATTAAAAGAAAGGACAAACATCTTATTTTTTGGAGCTTCGTTTTTCATAAATTTATTAATTTAATGCACTTAATTACACAATATTATTATACCACATTTAATACTCCTAACGATATCATACTCCAAAAGTTTGTCAAACCTGCATACTAGACCACAAAATTGATGATCTTGTTTGGCACAAAAATTGTTTTTTTGACGGCTTTACCCTCAAGCCATTTTTGAACTTCGGACACCGCCAGAGCTTTTTCTTTGGCTTCTTTTTCGGAAATACCTGTTTCTGTTTCGAACTGACTTCGCATTTTGCCGTTTATTTGCACCACGATTATCGCTTTGTTATCCACTATCTTTTCGGGATCATACTGCGGCCATTGTTCCAGATGAATAGAGGCGCTGTGTCCTATTTTGGACCAAAGCTCTTCCGTCATATGTGGCGCAAAAGGCGCAAGCAAGCGCAAGAAAATTTCATAATATTCCTGAT
>CAYQUJ010000054.1:1924-3328 GCA_964420745.1 uncultured Candidatus Saccharibacteria bacterium
ACCGCATCCAACTTTTCCATCTCATTCAGAAAGATCATCATGGCCGATATGGCGGTGTTAAATTTGTACTCTTCAATGTCCTCAGTCACTTTTTTAATTGTTTTATGGAGAGATTTTTCTATGGCAGAAATGCCCGGCATCTTTTTTATTTCCACTATTTTTGATTTTATTTTCCAAATTCTTTCCAGAAACCTCCTGACGCCAACCACTCCCCCCAGATCCCACGGGTATTGGCCGGTTTCGTTGTAAGGTCCAATAAAAGCCAAATACATTTTGACCGTATCCGACCCCACTTTTGCCACTTGCTCGTCGGGGTCAATGACATTGCCTTTGCTCTTACTCATCTTTTGGCCGTCGGGGCCCAAAATCAATCCGCGATTCATTCTTTCAATGAAAGGTTCCGATTCATTTACCAACCCCAGGTCAAAAAGAGCTTTGTGGAAAAATCTGGCATACAAAAGGTGCATGGTGGTATGTTCAGCTCCACCGGAGTATCTTTTGACCGGTAACCATGCTTTCATCTTATCTTTGCTGGCAAATTCATTATCATTTTTCGGGTCAGCATAGCGGTTGAAATACCAAGAAGAATCGACAAAAGTATCCATAGTGTCACATTCCGGAGTCCAACCTTTACCAAATATTTTCTCCACTCTTTCCTTTAATTCTTTGGAAGTGGCGATCGGTGATTGCCCCTTGGGGGAGAAATCTTTCACATCTTCCGGTAATAGCCATGGCAAGTTTTCTTCAGGTACCGCATGTGGCTTGCCTTCCGGATCGTAAACAATCGGAATCGGACAGCCCCAGTATCTTTGCCTACTCAAAAGCCAATCTCTTAGTTTATACTTGGTTACTTTCTTTCCAAATTTTTCCAACAAGCTCCAATCAGGAGTTATTTCCTTTATCGGCAGTTTATATTTTTGGGCAAATTCGTGATCTCTTTCATCATGCGAAGGAACCGCCATTATCGCGCCAGTGCCATAATTACCCAGTACATAATCAGCTGCCCAAATCGGAATTTCTTCTCCAGTTGCGGGATTTATGGCTTTTATTCCCTTGATTTCCACTCCGGTTTTATCCTTTTTTGCATCAGTTCTTTCTATTTCAGTTTTGCTTTTTGTTTGGTTTATATATTTTTCTACCTCTTCCCAATTTTTAATTTCCCCTTTCAATTTTTCAATTAATTCATGTTCCGGTGCCACCACCAAATAGGTTGCTCCAAACAAAGTATCAGCTCTAGTTGTAAATACTTTTATTTTCTCCCTGGCTACTAACTGCTTGCTACTAACTACTAACGAAAATTCTATCTCCGCCCCTTCCGACTTCCCTATCCAATTTCTCTGCGCCGTCTTTATTTCTTCCGGCCACTTCAAACCCTCCATATCGGAAAGCAGGCGCTCGGCATAA
>CAYQUJ010000055.1:0-3316 GCA_964420745.1 uncultured Candidatus Saccharibacteria bacterium
CTTGCGGACAGACCCAGTGGGGTTAAATTGGGTGGCGCGAGTTCGGTTTGAATACTTGCCGCCCATTTGGGACGATTTGCCGGTGATTGCGCAAACTTTCATAATGCAAAGTATGCTAACATATACAGTATAAAAAGCAATGGATTTTCTATTTATCGTCATCATTTTAATAATGTCGGTGGTCATCCACGAAGTTTCGCACGGCTACGCCGCCTTGGCCCTGGGCGATCCGACTGCAAAATTTCAGGGTCGTTTGACTTTGAATCCATTTTCTCATCTTGACCCTATCGGCTCTTTTTTGGTGCCGCTTCTTGGATATTTTTTGGGCGGTTTTATTATCGGCTGGGCCAAGCCGGTACCTTTCAATCCTTACAATTTAAGAAATCAAAAATGGGGCGAGGCCTTGGTGGCCATCGCCGGGCCGCTTTCAAATATTTCATTGGCAGTTATTTTTGGGCTGATCATAAGGTTTGCCTCCAACACTCAAATATTTAACGAAGCCTTTCTGGGTCTAGCCAATTTCGTAGTTTTGATCAATATTACCTTGGCCATATTCAATTTGATGCCCATCCCGCCCCTAGACGGTTCCAAAATACTTTTTGCCATTCTGCCTTACAAGTGGCAGAGTTTCCGCCAGTCTATTGAAAGATACGGTTTGATTTTGGTTTTCGTTTTTATATTTTTCATTTGGCAGGTGATGAGTCCGGCCATCGGCTATCTGTTTACATTATTCACCGGCCTTAATTTTTCCACTTAAAACATGCGCGACACGAAGACAGCTACAAAACACGCCATCATTTCCTTGTTTTCTTTTGCTGTGCTGTTTGTTTTGATCCGCTTATTTTCTCCGCTGCTGCAAGATCTGATGTTGAGTCCCGAAAGATTTGGTGTTGAATTGGAAGCGACGGAAATAAATTTCTTTTTGGTCAATACTCTGCTCATCACTTCCAGCGTCTTTCTTTCTTATATTGTCTATCTGATTTTGTCCGGCAAAACTCGAGCCGAGTTGGCTGCCATGCAGATGGCCAAATCTTTGTACGTCTCCCTAGAACAGCTCCAGAATATTTACGAGGGAGGGCCGGTGCCTTACCTCACCCTTGATAAAAAAGGCAACATTCTGGACCCCAACAAAGCGGCTCTGCGGTTTTTTGATGTAGTGCCCCAGGAGATTGTCGGCCAAAATCTTTTTGGCTACCAACCGAAGGAAGATCTGGAAAAAGCCGAGAAATTTTTGGAATACTACAAATCAGATATTCCAATAGAACGCCAGGAAGTGCGGCTCGTGACCAAAAGCGGCAGGATCAAGTGGGCATCGCTTTCGGTGTTCAAAATGGAAGGACCGATCAGAGAGGGGAGAGTTGGTCTCGCTACTATTTTTGATATTACTCGGGAAAAGGAGTTGGACAAGGCCAAGACCGAGTTTGTTTCTCTGGCGTCGCACCAACTGCGCACTCCGACTGCCACTTTGAAATGGTTTTTGGATATGATTTTGGCGGGAGACGTGGGCGAGCTTTCCCCAAAACAACGGGACTATTTGGAAAGATCCCGCAAAGTAAACGCCAACATGATTGAGTTGGTAGAAACTCTGCTCAATGTCTCTCGAATTGAGATCGGCTCTATTTCTATTGACTGGAAACCGACCAACGTGCCGGAAATCATAGACAGCATACTTTTGGAAATGTCGTCTCAGATTGAAGAAAAACAGCTTCAAATTGAAAAGCATTATGGCGGTAGTTTGGAAAACATAAGAAGCGACCCGAGACTGTTGCGGATTGTGATAAACAACATTTTGTCCAATGCCGTCAAATATACTCCTGCATCAGGCGCCATAAGCATTGTTCTCAAAGAATTTTTGGGCAACAAATCGATTGCCATATCTGACAGTGGCGTTGGCATACCAGAAGCCGATCAGGACAAAATCTTTAACAAACTCTTCCGAGCCGACAATGTCCGCAAATTGGACGAAAGCCAAGGTACCGGTTTGGGCCTTTATTTGGTAAAATCAATAATAGAAACTTTGGGTGGTAGTATTGGTTTTGTTTCAGAAGAAAACAAGGGCAGCACTTTCACCATTAAACTTTGATTTAAAAATAATTTAGCAAAAAATTATGGACAAAGACAAAAAAAAGATTTTGGTTATAGATGACGATGACAATTTAAGACTGGCGCTCTCGGATAAGTTGGCTATGGAGGGTTTTTCCGTCTTGGAAGCTGAGAATGGCAAAAAGGGGTTAGAAAAAGCTTTGGAGACACACCCCGACCTTGTGGTGCTGGATATCATGATGCCAGTCATGAACGGCATAGACATGCTGAAAGAACTGAGGAAAGATGAGTGGGGCAAAAAAGTGAAAGTCATAATGTTGACCGTGCTTGAAAATGCGGAGACTCTGGCTGAGGCCATGGACGGCGGCACTTTCACCTACCTCATCAAAACTGATTTGAACACAGAGCAAATCGTCAAAGAAGTAAAAGACAGACTCAACGGTTAGTTTGCATTTTTTACCCGAATGTATTAGATTGTGTCTGCTCTTATGTCGACCATAAACCAACTTATAAAGAGAAAGAGGAAATCACTCCGCTCCAAGTCCAAAGCGGTGGCTTTGACGCGTGGTTTCAACACCATCAAAAACCGCCCGGTTTATTATCCTTCTCCTTTCAAAAGAGGTGTTTGCACCAAAGTGACCACCAAAACTCCAAGAAAACCAAACTCAGCCATCAGAAAAATCGCAAGGGTCAGATTGACCAACGGTATGGAAGTGACTGCTTATATTCCAGGCATCGGACACAACTTGCAGGAACACTCGGTGGTCATGTTGCGCGGCGGCCGCGTCAAAGACATCGGCGTGCGCTATACCATCGTGCGAGGCCGACTGGACGCTCAGGGAGTCGATAAGCGCAGAACTTCACGATCGTCTTATGGAGTTAAGCGGCCAAAAGATACCAAATAAAATATGAGAGGAAAAGTAAAAAACAGAAACATAGCCAAACCGGACATAATTTTTGATTCTCAGAAAGTGGAGAAGTTTATAAATTATGTGATGCAAGAAGGCAAGAAAAATACGGCCAGGCGTATAGTTTATAACGCTTTTGATTTGATTAAAGAAAAAGCCAAAGTGGAAAATCCGATAGAAGTGTTTGATACCGCTCTCAAAAATACCGGGCCGACTATGGAAGTGCGCTCCAGGCGCGTGGGTGGCGCCAACTACCAGGTGCCGAGGGAAGTGCGACCAGAGAGGCGCGCTTATCTTTCAATGAAATGGATTATTGACGCCGCCAAAGCCAAAAAGGGCAAACCTATGGCCGAGAAACTTTCCGA
>CAYQUJ010000056.1:0-3177 GCA_964420745.1 uncultured Candidatus Saccharibacteria bacterium
AACCAAAGATTTCTTACCCTGGTGAAGTAATTTGGCCGTATCCTCTTCCAGATGGATTCTTGTGAGCTTTACCCCGACCAATTCCCCGCCAGAAACAAGGGGGTGTTTATATTGACTTATCTGATAACCTTTTGGTATATCAGGATAGAAATAATTTTTTCGGTCAAATTCCGACCCGTCTGCCAGTTTCCCCCCTACTGCAATACCCACCTTTAAAACATGCTTAACCGCCTCTTTATTTATAACAGGCAAAGTGCCCGGATGCCCCAAACAGATGGGACAAATGTTCACATTCGGGCTTTTTTCGTCAGTATCATTCTTACAAGAACAAAACATTTTGGTCTTGGTCGAAAGTTCAGCGTGGATTTCAAGGCCTATTGTCGGTTTATAGTCCATAATGTCTTATATAATTGATATGCAAAATATAAGCTAATTTACCAAATTTTGCAAAGCTGTTCTTTTATTCACAAACTTTTAGAGGCCCGAGAGATTTCATTTTTTTATCATATTCAATTACCGTGCGGACAAATTCAGAATGACTCCAAGTAAGGGGGGTAGCCGATATACCTTCTCCGGTGTAGGGGTTTAATTGCTCTGGCATCATACCGGACTTTGAAAATCTGACTACCCATTCTATATCGGCCACTACCGATTCTAGATCAGCGACTGAATTGGCTATGGCTATTTTATATTGGGTAAACCACAAAGATACCACGAACCAGGGATTGCCGACAGAACTCCCTGGCACATGAGCATATGCATCATTTTCATAACGGGCAAAACCGCCAATTGGGATTCCTCTTTTTAATCTAGTGCTCAACACATTAAAAGCTTCTTTCATCCTGGGATCATCCGGAGAAAGAATGCCGAAACGAAACGGCCCATAAAAACTGCTGGCATCCAAATTTGTGTCCCTTTCTAACTTGTCGCCAACGAGCTTGAAAAAATATTTTCCTGATTCATCCCAGAGCAGGAACATTATGGCCTTGCGTATAATTTCCGCTTCTCCATAAAATTTTTTGGTGTCTTCTTCTTTGCCCAAGGTTTTGGCGAAATGGCCGGCCGCCATAAGGCCCCCGTAAACCAAAGAAGCGGTGAACGGCGAAACTGAATACTTTTCTTCCCAAAGATCATAGCTCGGCAGCGGCAGGCCGGTGTGCATATTTTTATAACGAATCATAAACTCTGCCGCTTTTTTTATAAAACTGTTATAGACGCTTTCCACGAATTCCAGATCTTTGGCCCTGATGTAATGCTCCCAAAGACCGATGAGCAGGATGGCTGTCTCATCTTCTTGAATAGCCAGCTGTCTTTTGCCGTCTTTGACCCAAGGGTGCCACGAACTTCCTAGTGAGTGGTCGGGTTGATATTTATGCAAAACGTAACCTTCTTCGGTCAAAACATCACTGGCAAAAGTATAAAATCTTTTGGAAACATCATAAAACCCGGCCATATCAAAACTCCAGGCGGCAAAACAGGCGTCTCGCGGCCAAACATAACCGTAAGTATCTCCCCCATATTGAACATTACCGGAATCGGCCGAGGCCAAAATACCTCCTCTGTTATCGGCGTGCGCCCTCATCACGAAAAGCGAATCGTAAAAAAGATTTTTGGCTTTTTCGGATAATCCGGGGAAAGAGACAGGAACCTGGTTGATCCAGGCCTGCCAAAAATCCCTGGTGGATTCTACCAAATGTTCCCCGCCCTTCAAAAAAATATATTCCAGAAGTTCGCAAACTTCCTTATAAGTTTCGCCTGCCGCCACAAAATAATACAAAACAATGGAACCGTTTGCCGGAATATCCCTGCTCCAACTAACGACAGAGTCCACCACTCCGTGCTCAATCGGATTTTTTGACAAAAAGCCGTCTTCGGCATCCTTCCAAGTGCCTTCTTTGCCTTCAATGCCGCAAAAACCTATACTGTAATCATCAAAGGGTTTATCGTTGCACATACCTCCGACCAAAAAAACTCTTTTGCCTTTGTAGTGGATTATTGATTCGATAGCGCTACCGAAGTAGGCGGTATCCGCGTGGTTTGTGTCTCCGATTTTAAACTGCTGGTTGAAAAAGATTTTGACATTGCGGCCTCTTGAGTCATTGTTGGCCAATATTACCTTGCGCAAAAAAATGTTTTTTTCATTATAAACAATATCCGTTGATTGGATGGAAATTCTGGCCCGGTCGTTTTTGGCTTCCATTTTGGAAACCATGGAGTTTTTTTCGAAGCCAATATCAATCTGCCATTCTCCGTTATCAATCCAGTGCATTCTGCCATCCACAAAAACACCGATTTTGTGGGCTTGGTTTTGGCCGATATGATTTTCTTGCCCGGCATAGGGGAAATAAAAATCCCGCACTTGGCCAAATTTGTCCAAGCACACCAAAGTATTGCCATTACCCAAAACCATTGAACGAGCCATGCCAAAATTATATCACATCACATATCACCCCCTAGCCCCCTCTTATCCTAAGAGGGGGAAAACCCCACCCTCGCTCCGCTCGCCCTCCCCTTGTTCAGGGGAGGGAAAACTAAAACACAAAACGGCCGTTTAAAGCCCAGTCGTTTTTTTGCAAAAGAAAATCCGGGGTGGTTAGGCCCGGACTTCGCTAAAAAGCTTATGGCGACAAAATTCAGTCGGTGATTTGCTTGCTGGCAATTTTGTGGCCAATTCTAGCAGCTACCTTTACTAAAATTTCCGCAGCCACTGACGACACCAAAACCCCCACAGCTACCAGAAGCGCCAAGCTTGCTCTGTATCCCACCCCGCCACCATATGGTATAACAATGATCAGCCCTGCAAACAGTAAAGCAAGCCAGAGCGGGATGACCATGTTGTACCAATCTAATATGAACAGTTTTTGAGGGTAGGTATTTGGCACTCTAATAACCATTAAAAACCACCCAATGAAGGTCATTGCCGCCCACCCTACAAATTGCAGCCATGCATGGTCCTTGGATGTCGAAAAACATCCCGACATTCCAACCATTATGGCCAAAAAGCCGACCGCATTAAGCTTCCAGATCAGTCTCGTCTTTTCCAAAGGAGCCATCTCTCAATCCTCCGTCTTCAACTATAGCATATCCATGGAAAATGTGTAGTAATATTTCTATACCCCCTCCCCTTTCCCTACCCCTCAATACGAACTTTTGGAAAGTTAACTTCTAATGATTCAA
>CAYQUJ010000057.1:0-3133 GCA_964420745.1 uncultured Candidatus Saccharibacteria bacterium
CGAAATGGAAGATGAACTTGACCAAATTGCAGAAGGCAAAAGAGAGTACGAACCGACTTTGCGCGATTTTTACAAACCTTTTTCCAAAGACGTGAAGGAAAAAGAAAAGACCGCCAAATTGACAACGCTCGGAGACGCCGACCCGCATTTGAAATGTCCGATTTGCGGCGCCGATATGATTATAAAATTGGGAAAAGGAGGCAAATTTTTGAGTTGCGAGAAGTTTCCTAAATGCAAAGGCATGAGAAATATTGACGGCAGTGAAATAAAAGAAGCAGAATCAATCGGTCTTGATCCAGCAACCAGTTTGCCAGTGTTTGTTATGGACGGCAGGTTTGGACCGTATGTGCAGTTGGGAGGGAAAGACCTCACCCCACCCCCTCTCCTTGATAAGGAGAGGGGCAAGAAAGAGAAGAAAGTTAAATCAGCTAAACCAAGAAGATCAAGTATTCCAAAAGACAAAGACCCAAAATCAGTAACACTTGAGGAAGCGCTCAAATATTTGAGCTTGCCGAGAGAACTGGGGAGCCATCCGGAGACCGGAGAAACAATATCCGCCAACATAGGACGCTTCGGCCCGTACATTGTCCATCAAAAAGATTTCCGATCACTCAAGGAAGATGACGTGTACAAAATCGAACTCCCCCGCGCCCTTGAAATTTTTAAGGAACCCAAAAAAGTCGGCCGTGGTAGGTGGGGAAAGAAAAAAGAATAAACACCCAATCAGACTTGACTTTTTCTTCTGAAGAAATATTATTGAATCTGGAAGCCTGGAGGGGAGAGCGAAACGGCTCAAAGGTACCTCTGCCTAGGCAGGTTGAGCCGGGGAACATAGATCCCGAGGGCTTTGGCAGGACCCAGCAACGCGCGTTGCTGGGTCCTTATTTTTTAGTTGCGTCAAATTACAATGACCGTCATTGTAATTTTAAAAGTATGATATAATTTTGCTATGAATAATAGAGACTATAAAGAATTTTCAAAAGGTGAAAGTTATCATGTTTACAACAGGGGTGTTGGTAAGATGAATATTTTTAGAGACGAAGAAGATTTTAAAGTATTTTTGTTTCGTCTCAAGGAAAATTTATTTCCTGAACTTATGAAAAGAAAAGATCTTCCTAAATCTGCTTATAGGAGAAAAACTTTGCCTGCTAATTCATTTAATTTAATAGCATATTGTTTAATGCCAAATCATTTCCATTTATTAATAAAACAAAATTCTAATATTTCAATAAGTGCATTAATATCAAAATTATGCGCTGGATTTTCAAAATATTTCAATAAAAAGCACGACCGTGTTGGGTCACTTTTCCAAGACAAATTTAAAGCCGTGAGAATTTATAGAAATGAACAGTTGTTGTGGACGTCTTTATACATTCACGAGAATCCATTAAAAGCAGAGATTGTAGGCGATTTATCTGACTACAAGTGGAGTAGCTATCCAGATTATGCAGGATTACAGAATTTTAGTCTTTGCAGAAAAGAAATAATACTTGGACAATTTAGTTCTCCAAAAACATATTTAGATTATTTTAGAGGATCAGAAAGTAACAAAATTAAAAACAAAATGATCGGTCATCAAGATTTATTAATCGATAATGAATAATTATATTACAATGACCGTCATTGTAAATTCAAAAGATATGGTACAATTTGGCAAAAGAAAATGGAAAAAGAGCTAGAAAATTTAATAAATAGTTTAAAAAAGGCCAACCAGGAGGAAAAAGATCTGGTGGCGAAGGCGTACCAGTTTGCCAAGACGGCCCATGAAGGGCAAAAAAGAAAAAGTGGCGAGCCATATTTTGCGCACACGTTTGAAACTGCCAAAAACATTGCTGAACTTGGTATGGATACAATCACTGTTGTGGCCGGACTTTTGCATGACACTCTGGAAGACACAGAAACATTGCCTGAAACCATAGCAAAAGAATTTGGCAAAGAGGTTTTGTTTATCGTGGAGAGCGTCAGTAAATTGGGAAGTTTCCGTTATCATGGCACCGACAGACACAACGAGCCTTTGCGCAAACTGCTCTTGGCTACTTCGGAAGATATTCGGGTGCTAATCGTCAAACTCTGCGACCGGCTGCACAATATGCGCACTTTAAAATTTGTTTCTCCCGAAAAACAGGAACGAATAGCCAAAGAAACTTTGGAAATTTACGCGCCTATCGCCTATCGTCTGGGCATAAGGAAACTTTCCCGCGAACTGGAGGACCTCTCTTTCCCCTATGTCAACAAAACAGGATACGATGAGATTTCGTCTTTGTTGAAAAAGGGCTATGACGAGCGGTTGGAAAATTTGGAAAAATTTAGGAAGTCAGTTACCAAAGAATTGGCCAAATCGGGATTTACAGATTTCCATTCTGACTATCGGGTAAAAGGTCTTTATAGTTTGTACAAAAAATATTTAAAGTTCAAAAAAGATTTTGAAAAAATTTATGACATCTTGGCTATGCGGCTCATCGTTGAAAAAACCGAGGATTGTTATAGGGCGCTCGGCATCATACATGCCGCCTGGCGACCTTTGCCAGGCAAAATAAAAGATTACATCGCCTTTCCTAAACAAAACGGTTATCAAAGTTTGCATACTACCGTTTTCACAGGCGACGGCGATTTGGTAGAAATCCAAATTAGGACCGAGGAAATGCAAAAAGAAGCGGAGTATGGCGTGGCGGCGCACGAGTTTTACAAAAAAGAAGGCGAGCGAAACGTAAACAAAAAGGACATAAATTTGTGGATCAAAAATATCAGCGGCCAGGATCCGGCAGATATCAAAAAAGATTTCTTGAGTGAAAGGATATTCGTTTTTACTCCCAAAGGCGATGTGGTGGATTTACCGATAGATGCTTCTGCCATTGATTTCGCTTACGCTATCCATTCGGATATCGGCAATAAAATGTCTGGAGTCAAAATAAACGGCAAACTCTCAGCCATAGACAGCACCCTGAAAGGCGGAGAGATAGTGGAAATAATCACAAGCAAAAATGCTCATCCAAACCACAAGTGGCTCGAGTACGCCAAAACCACTTTCGCCAAAAAACATATTAAGAATTTTAGCTAAATGCTGAAATTTTTGATTGAGTAAAGATCCTCGTCAATCGGAGTATCTTCGGCTTTTTTGATTTCTTCCGGAGTT
>CAYQUJ010000058.1:0-2831 GCA_964420745.1 uncultured Candidatus Saccharibacteria bacterium
AATTCATGGCCGGAATTTCCCAAAACTTTTTTCCATTCTACATTTCTTTTTTCTGTCTCTGCCAAAAGTTCCTGCCACAAATCTTTGTTCATCACTTCCCTCTTATCTTTAGTCCGCCAATTATTTTTTTGCCAATTTTTTATCCAAGTTGTAATCCCGCCGATAAGATACGCGGAGTCAGAATGAATCTCAACTTCCGGTTTACCCTGAGCGAAGTCGAAGGGAATATTTTTAAGTGCCTCAATCGCCGCCATCATTTCCATCCTGTTATTTGTGGTTTTTTCTTCCCTGCCCCCTATCTCCTTAATGCTGGCTACTGGCTGCTGACTACTTATTATCGCTGCCCACCCTCCTGGTCCCGGATTCCCTTTTGAAGATCCATCTGTGTAGATAATTATTTTATTCATGAAACTAATTTTATATTTAATTTTAAAAGAAATCTACAATTCTCAACCGGATTTCGGAGGAGCCGTTATAAAAAGATTTTTCGACGTTAGCGACCAAATTTGTTTTGATTCCTTCCTTCAGGCAGTCGCCAAATTGATCGGGCGAAGTAAAAAAAGAAATTGCTCGTAGGCTTGTGCCGCGAAGCCTTGGCGAAGTGGCATCGCGCAAATTTAAGGAGAGATGTTCTTTGGCTTTGCCGAAGCGGTTTATTTTTTCGGGAATGATATCGCGGAAAATGAAAACAGGTTTTTCGTTGCCCACGCCAAACGGCGCCAAGCGCAAAATTTTGGCAACTGAATCTTCAGAAATATCTTTCAAATTCAATTCCATATCAACCAAGGTTTCCAAATCATTATTTACAATATGCGTGCTTGCCTCAATGAGCGCGTCTTCAAGTGTATGAATCTTTTCAAACAAAACAGAAAATCCTCCTGATAATTTATGCCCGCCAAATTCTATAAACACATCTTTAGTTCTTTCCATAATAGCGACCAAGTTGGTAGCGCCGTCCGATCGGCAAGAACCTTTTATGAATTCTCCGCCTTCCCTGCCCCACAAAAAAACCGGCCGGTTATATTCGAGGGCTATGGAATTGGCGGCAAGTCCCAAAAGCGCCGGCCGCCAATCCGGATTGCCCAAAACAATAACAGATTTTTCTCCCTCGTTTTCAATTTTTTCTTTTATTCTTTTTTTGGCTTCTTTGACGATGCCGGCGACCACACCTTTTCTTTCGTTATTGATGTTGTCCAAATGTTTAGCATAGCCTTCCGCCTCAGCTTCGTCTTTGGCAACCAAAAGGCCGAAGGCGTCACGCGGATGGCCCATGCGCGAAGCGGCATTGATACGCGGGGTAATCATAAACCCGATATCGTCTTCCGAAATATTATTTTTATTTATTTTTAAATTATAAAAAAATTTATTTAATCCCGGCCTTCTGCTCTTTCTCAAAACTTTCAAACCATAAGAAGCCAAAACTCTGTTTTCTCCAACAAGCGGCACCATATCCGAAAGTGTTGCCAGACCCACCAAATCTAAAAGCCATTTCTCACTCCCCTCTTTCAACAAATCTCTTTTTGTTTGAAGAATAGCCTCAATGATTTTCCAAACCACTCCCGTGCCGCAAAGAATTTTTTCCGGATATTTTGAATCGTTTCTTTTTGGATTGACTATTGCGTAAGCGTTAGGCAAATCACTCCCTTCCTCGTGATGATCGGTGATGATTACTTCTATTCCATGTTTTTGAGCGTGATCAATTTCTTTATGATCTCTTGTGCCGCAATCAACAGTTATTAAAAGTTTGACCCCGTCTTTCCCGAGTTCTTCAATGTTTTCATTATTCAGCCCGTAACCCTCAATGTGTCTGTCCGGAATATAATTTATAAAATTGTGATACCCGATTAATTTGAAAAAATCGTGCAAAAGCGCTCCGCCGGGTATGCCGTCTGCGTCATAATCGCTCCAAATTCCTATTCTCTCTCCTCTATCAATCGCCTCCAAAATCCTTTCCACCGCTTTTGCCATATCGGGAAGCAAAAACGGATCATGTAGATGCTCCACAAAATCCGGCTGCAAAAATTTTTCCGCCTCTTTTTTTGTTTTGACTCCCCTATTATAAAGCAATTGGGCTGTCAAATTGTCATAATCTCCAAGTTTTTTCTTATCTTTTTCAGCAATTTTCTCCCTCACCTTATATTTTTTAGGCATAAAAAAGATAATAGCACAATTGGCTAAAAGCACATTTTGTTATATCATGTCTGATTACGGAGTGTAGTATAGTGGTAGTATAAATGCTTTGGGAGCATTAGGTCCGAGTTCGATTCTCGGCACTCCGAATTATAAAATCAGATTTTCCATAAATTTGACCTTGGCCACTCGCCTTTCTTGATCCAAAAAGACACAAGCCAGGTCAAATTGCCAAGGCGGATCCGATTTATATTTCTCCAAAAGATAAGTCTGAAGCGCCCTTCGCAACCTTTTCAATTTCCAAGGGTGCATATTGTCTTCCGGCCGGTAATTATTGATTTCTTGTTCAAAATGGTCACCATAACTTTTTCTGCTCACCGTCTTTACTTCCACGAAGTGAATCACCCCGTCTTTTTGAGCCACAATGTCCAATTCGCCCCATTTTTTCCTATAATTTCTGTCTATTACCAAAAACCCTTTCTTTTCAAGATATTTTGCCGCTATCCCTTCCCCTATTGCCCCAGTTTCGTTATGTTTTGCCATTTTTGTCCGTCATCGCGCATTTTGACTTATACACAGTGTCCCCAACTTTATCCCCAGTTTTGTTGAAAAATAAAGCCAACTACACCACAAAGACATTTTAGCATTTTTCTCTTTTAAGACATAAAAATGTCTGAATATCCTTAAATAAAACTTTGTTT
>CAYQUJ010000059.1:0-2747 GCA_964420745.1 uncultured Candidatus Saccharibacteria bacterium
CGATGCTTCCGGTTATCCCGCTTACCAGGAGTTTGATTTCTACGAAATCACCGGGGACATGGTCAACTGGTTGGCCAAAGAAAATATCCCGGCCATTAGCGTCCTGCTTACCAACCACACCGACACCGAACAAACCATAAATCTAAAAGGAGTTGCGGCTTTGCTTAAATATTACTCCGAATAATGCCGTCTGGATTTAAAAAATTATTTGTCGCAATTTTGATTATTGTGGCGCTCGGCGTTGGCGCGTTCACTTTGCTCGGCCGGCGTGAAAAGCCGCCAATTGAAATTGCTCCCGACCCAAATCCGATTTTTAAAGTGATCGGCGCCTCCGTAGAGGGACGCAAGATTGAAAGTTATACATACCTGCCCGACGGCGGGGCGGGTGGAGACGGATCGAAACATCTCGTATTTGTGGGCGGTATCCACGGCGGCTATGAGTGGAACAGCGTGCTTTTGGCATATCAGTTTATGGATTATTTGGATAAAAATCCTGACGTAATCCCGAACAATTTGACTGTTACTATAATCCCCTCCGCCAACCCTGATGGAGTTTTTAGAGCGGTCGGCAAAGAAGGTCGCTTCACTGTGGCAGATGTGTCAAAAGACGAAAAAATTTTGGCGTCGGGCCGCTTCAATGCAAACGAGGTGGACTTAAACAGAAATTTTGATTGCAAGTGGCAACCAGAAAGCACTTGGCGATCCAAAAAAGTTAGCGCTGGAAAAGCCCCATTTTCAGAACCCGAAGCGGCGTCTATTAGAGATTTTGTGACAGCAAATAATCCGGTAGCGGTCATATTTTGGCACAGCCAATCCAACGCAGTATACGCTTCGGAATGCGAGAATGGCATTTTGCCGGAGACACTCAATATTATGAATACTTACGCGCAAGCTACGGATTATCCGGCGGTAAAATCTTTTGACAGTTACGCGATAACCGGCGACGCCGAAGGCTGGCTTGCTTCTATAAACATTCCAGCCATTACAGTAGAACTCAAAACCCACGACACAATAGAATGGGAGCGAAACCTGCTTGGCATCAAAGCTCTCTTTGAATACTACCGCCAGAAAAATTGAAAATTGTGTTAGTCTGTTAGGATGCAGAGAAACGACTCGCAACTAGTTCTAGATTATTTGAATGGCGACGAAGAAGCTTTTGCTTTGATAGTTAGTCGCTACATCAAACCAGTTTATAATTTCGTTTTCCGTCTTTGCGGCAATCGCGAGGCGGCTAGCGACATTGTCCAAGAAGTTTTTTTGAAAGTTTGGAAAAATTTAAAAAAATTTGATCCGCAAAAAAATTTTAAGACATGGATATTTACTATTGCCAGAAATACAACTATTGATTGGCTGCGCAAGAAACAAGATATTATTTTTTCAACTTTTGAATCCCCTGTTTCCGGAGAAGAAAAAGAACATTTTGAAAATACCATTCTCGATTTGGAGCCCTTGCCTGATGAAATTTTTGTGAGAAAAGAATTGGCGGCAGATTTGGAAAAGGCCCTGTCAAAAATCCGTCCGGATTTCAGGGAAATTATTATTTTGCATTATATCGAAGAATTAACTTTTGATGAAATTTCCAAAATAGTCGGCAAACCCCTCAACACCGTCAAATCCCATCACCTCCGCGCGCTGCACCAAATGCGCCTCCACCTACGTATATAAGGGTATGGAAGACAAATACAAAAAATTATTGGGTTCAATCAATCTGGTAGAGCCGCCCAAGGGGCTGGAGCAGGGCGTACTGACGTACGTCCTTACGCGCGTCAGTACGTCCCAAAAGCGTTCGCTCCGCATAAAGGCGTTCGCTTTTGGCTCTAGCACGCTCGCCTCTTTTGGTCTTTCCTTGTGGGCGATAATTTATTTGATAGAAAGCATAAAGGTGAGCGGCTTCTCTCAATACCTCTCTTTGATATTTTCTGAAAACGGCGCGGCTCTCGCATATTGGCGCGAGTTGTCTTTGTCTTTGGCTGAATCACTGCCAATATTCGGTTTGATCATATTTTTCGCTTCAATCGGATTTTTCATTTGGTCCTTGGGTAAAATATCACCCCCAGCCCCCTCTTATTTTAAGAGGGGGTTTCCGAAAGTCTCCTCTTAAGATAAGAGGAGATTTAGAGGTGATATGAAATTAAAAATAATTAAAAATAATGAACATAGAAAACTTAAGTAAATCAAAAAATGTTCGGGCTGTTATTGTAAGTATTGGAGTTCTGGTAGTTGTGCTTAGCATTTTGTTTGCTGGTATAAACATCGGCGAGCGCCGAGCCAGATTTGCCGGCAACTACGGCGACAACTTTGAAAGAAACTTTATGGGACCGAGAGGCGGACAGATGCCCGGCCGCGGATTTTTCAATGAAATGCTGCCTGGCGGACACGGAGCGGTAGGAGAAATCATCAGCATAAACCTGCCCCAGCTGATCGTTTCGGGACCGGACAATTTGGAAAAAACCGTACTTGTTAGCAGCACTACCGTCTTTAGGCGTTTTCAAGAAAATATTCAGAGCTCTGAATTAAAAGCCGGGGATTTTGTGGTAGTGATCGGCAATCCAAACGATAATGGCCAAGTGGAAGCCAAGCTTATCAGGATAATGGGAATAAAATGATTTTTGATAAACTCAATAAAATAAAAACGTGGGCCGTCTCTCATAAAAAAACCAGCGCTATTTTTATTTTAATTTTGATTTTTGCCGGATACAAAATTGTCCAGGCAGTAAACGGCAATAATGAAGAAGTGGTATACATCA
>CAYQUJ010000060.1:0-2674 GCA_964420745.1 uncultured Candidatus Saccharibacteria bacterium
CGTAGCTTTTGCCGGAGCCGGATTTGGCGAAGATGACCGAGTTGTAGTTCTCCAAAGAAAATCGGTCAAAAAGAATGAGCGAAGAATTGTGCCGGTTGATGCCGTAGAGGATGCCTTTGTCGGAAGTCAGGTCAAAAGAAATAAACGGGAAAATGGAAGAAAGCGGCGAAGAATTTATTTTCAGATGCACATTGAGCTCGTCTTTGGCGATCGGCAAGATGCTGCGGAAGCCCTGCTCTTGTTGAAAGAGGGCCGGCTTCATGTAAACCAGTTTGGATTCCAAGATGGATCTGATTTCCGATTCTATTTTGTCCAAACCCTCGCTGTTGTTTGCGTAGACCGAAACATAAAGCCCGACCTCAAACATTTTTTCCTGGGCTTGCTGCAGTTGGTCGCGCAAATTTTCCAGATCCTGATAGGCGGTGTCTAAAATCGGATCGCGCACCAGACCCTTCTCTTCCCTTATTTTTATCTGGCTTTGCACCTCGGCCACTTTTTTCTGGAAGTTTCGCAAAATTTTGGCGGTCTCAAGCGGATGGACAAAGATGGACACGTCAAACATTTTGTCCATGTTTATAATCGGCGCAAACCAATCTTCGGAAAGAAATCTGGGGAAAGAAATAACGAAAAAACTGCGCACCACTTTTTCTCCCAAGTTCAATTCTTTGGCGTTCACCTTAAGGGCGCTCGGCGCCAAAATGTCCCGCAACTCCAGCTCGGCGCTTTCGGTGATGGACTTCGGCAAAATGGAAATATTCGTCAAGTTATCGCTCTTCTTTTCTTTTTTCTTTAAAAAATCAAACATATCAGCTAATTTTTATTGGTTTTTCACTTTCACCCGGATTGAAGATTTTATAAAACAATTCCACCGCTTCATCGGTGCCGAGCTTGGCTACCCGGACGCCGCAGCGCACTAGCCCCTGCTCCACCACCCCCATCCTCTGTTCCAACTGGTTTTTCTTTTCTTCAAAATCCTCCTCTTTGGTTTCTTGGCTTTGTTTCTTGCCACCCAAACTGGAAAATAGGCCGCTTTTCCCAGAAATAATGGCGGCGTCATAAGGCACAATGATAAAAAAGTTTTTGGTCATGATGCTGGTGGATTCGGTGAAGCTTTTGATAAAAGCCATGTACTGCTCAATTTGTATTTTCATCAAATCGTTTGTTTGTTCTTTGTATCTGCCTTCCAAAAGCGCTATGTAAGGCCTGATGTCCAACCTTCTGGACTGCACCAAAATCTGGATGGAAAAATCCAAAGAATTCAAAAAATCCTGGAACTGCATAAGAATTGCCTGTCTCTCGTCGTCCGATTTCAAAGAAAAATTTACGGAGGAGGCCATCAAAATGCCCCGCATGCCGCCGTCCTTCAGCATCACAATGCCGTCTCTCACGTCATCTATCGGCACAAATTCTTGGGTAGCATTGTTGCTCATGTATTCATTTTAACCTAGATACTAACTACTGACTACTGTTTGCTAATGTTTCGTCTTCCTTTTTCTTCACATCCAACTGCCAGTTCATGTCTTTGAGTTTGCTTTCCGATAAATTTGGCACGACGAGCGAACTGTATTTTTTCTCCTTTTCTTCGGCCGCTTTTGCTTCCGGTTCCTTTTTTTGCCAGATGTAGAGCTTGTCTTTGGTCATGTATTTAAAAGCCGATTCCAAAACATAAATAAACGGCCGGTTATTCACTTTGTAAAAAGCCAAAGCCGCGGCGAGCAAAATCACCGGGGAGGAAATGAGCAGGCCCCAAAATACTCCAAAGAGAGTGGTGGTGATGAGCGCTACCGAAGCGCCGCCAGCCAAATAGATAAACTGCTTCAGGGTAAAAGGCCCGAATATCTTGTCTTCAACATCTATAAATTGTGGCACCTGGAAACGCATAGCGTTTAAATTATTCTAATTGCTCTAATTATACTAATTATTCTAAATAATAACTAATTCACAATTCCCAATTCATAAGTTAGGACTTGGGATTTGTTTAGGTTAATTAGAAATTAGGTCAATTTATTCCACTGGTTCTCTATACGGGTCGCTCCCTCTATAATCAGGGACTGCTGTTTGTGGCGGTTCGTTCTGTTTTTGCTCTCCAGTCGGCAAATTTTCCGGTGGAATGGCGGGTTGCATAGCGCGCGCTTGGTTTAAAATTATTTGTTCAAAACTGCCCCCTACCCCGCTACTCTGCGGCTCTGTTTCTTTTTCTCCCACATTTTCTTTTTCATTCTCTTCAATTTGATTTTCGATTGCGTTCAGTTCGTCAGAAACTTTGCTAAATATATTTTTCTCCACATCTTCCGCGATCCACGTGGTGTCATTTGCGTCCATTCCTAATTCTTTTTTTATAATAGTCAAATATTCTGAATTGTAAGTTTCTACATTATGGCCCCTAAAATCATAATAAATTTCTGGCTTAAAAATTATTAAATCTTTTATTTTGTCTGTTTTTTCAAAAGTGAAAGTCATATATTCTTTTCAAAAAAATTTAACGACAAAGCCGGAAAAACAGCTACCGAGAAAGGAATAGCAACAAAACTCAACAATGTTGAGATAGCATTATTAGCAAAGTTAAAAACAGAAATACTTCCTGAAGCTAATGTTGAAGCAATAGCTGTTATTACCAATAAATTAATTTGAGAAGCAGCAAGCCCTAACGATCTTGGCAAAATTAATTTTATTA
>CAYQUJ010000061.1:0-1862 GCA_964420745.1 uncultured Candidatus Saccharibacteria bacterium
TTATCCACAACCATTTCGTTGATGCCAACGAAATGGTCCAGATTGGTTCTGGAGCAGAAAAACCAGTGGAAACAATATACCTATCACGATATGCCTGTTATTTGATTGTACAAAATTCAGATCCTACAAAAGTAGTGGTAGCAAAAGGCCAGACATATTTTGCTATTCAAACAAGAAGGCAAGAAAATACAGATAATCTAATTGAGGATAACAAGAGAGTTTTCTTGCGGGAAGAGATGAAAAAACATAACACAAGTTTGATGCACACGGCTTCAATGGCTGGTGTAGAAAGTTACGCAATCTTTCAAAATGCAGGGTATAAAGGGTTATACGGCGGGCTTACAATGCAAGATATACATATGAAAAAGAAACTTAAAAAATCTCAAAAAATTCTTGATCATATGAATAGCGAAGAACTTGCCGCTAATTTATTCCGTGCCACCCAAACTGACGCTAAAATAAAACGCGAAAATATAAAAGGGCAGGGAAATGCAAGTCTGGCTCACTATGAAGTTGGTCAAAAAGTTAGAAATACCATAACTAGTCTTGGTGGCACTATGCCGGAAGAACTCTCCACCCCAGATGCTATAGGAAAGGCGCAAATCAGAATAAAAAAATCAAAAAATATAAAGAAAATCGGAGATACAAAAAATAAATAATTTTAATGCGCGATGAAAAGGCCAATGACACGGCGAGCGCCGCTGGCGAGGAGGGCGCGGCGGGCTTCGGAGAAGGAGGCGAGAGGAGGATAGACGTCGTCTAAAACCACAACGGTTTTATTTTTTATAATTTTATTTTCCGCTGCCATGCAATTTATAACGTTCAACATTCTTTCATCTCTGCCCAAAGTGGTTTGTCTTTTTGTTTCCCTGATTTTTTTGAGGGCATTATAGGAAACTTCTATTCCGTCGGATGGAGGATTTAGTTTTTGCATTTCCCGACACAACTCTTCGCATTGATTAAATCCTTTTTTTCTTTTTTCTTCCTTGCTCATCGGCATGGGCACTACGATTGGCGGCGCGCCTTCAAAAAGAGTTATTTCGGAAGAAATTTCCATTAGATCTTCATACAAAAATCCCGCCACACGTTTCCGCAAACCAGCGTTGTTTTTGTATTTGACGGACTTGACCAAGAGTCGCACAATTTTGTTGCCGTAATCAAACAGCACGAAAACATCTTTTATATTGGCAGGAGATTTGGGTAAAAGCTGCCGCATAATGCTCGGATCTATAGCCAAAAGTTTTTCAACTTTTTTGTCTTCCGGGGCCAAAAGGTTCTTGGTCAATTCAAACGCCTTTCCCCATAATTTTAAAAGTGTTTTCCAAATACTCACTGTGATATAATTATAGCGTATGAGTTTCCTAGGAGATATCTTCAAAAAGAAAAATATGAGCGCCTTGGGGATTGACATCGGGTCTTCTTCAATAAAAGTGGTACAGCTCAAAAAAAGCGGCAACAAGGCGGTCTTGGAGACTTATGGAGAACTCTCGCTCGGGCCTTATGGCGGAGCGGCTATCGGCCAATCGGTCAATCTAGATACAGAAAAAATAGTGCAAGCAGTCAGCGACTTGCTTGCCGAAAAGGAGGTTGCCATTACCACCAAGGTTTGTGGTTTGGCCATACCATTCAAGGCCTCGCTGCTTTCTATTGTAAAAATGCCGGCTATTCCGCCAAAAGAACTGGCTTCTATGGTAGCTATCGAAGCGCGCAAATATATACCCGTGCCGATTTCTGAAGTGACCATCGATTGGTCTATCATACCGAAAAGGGATGCAGAAGAAGAAGCCTCTCAAACTAACGGCGACAGCAAAATTAAAACTGTTGACGTGTTGCTTGTGGCTATTCACAACAACATCATCAAC
>CAYQUJ010000062.1:0-1184 GCA_964420745.1 uncultured Candidatus Saccharibacteria bacterium
AAAAAGCTTTTATCTTTTATGCTACCCAAAACTTTTTTTATCAAACCATTGTCTCTTTCAGAAAGGATAGCCGGCTTTTTGCATTTGTCACAAAGTTTTCTGATTAATCTTTGAGCCATGGCAATATTGATGGCGGAAGTAATGACTTTGGGATTGACACCCAAATCAATGAGACGGGGGAAAGTGCCGGCGGCGTTGTTGGTGTGAAGCGTAGAAAATACTAAGTGTCCGGTCAGGGCTGAATTGATGGCGATCTCGGCGGTCTCCTCGTCGCGGATCTCGCCGACCATGATGATGTCCGGATCCTGGCGCAGGGCGCTGCGTAAACCTTCCAAAAAGGTATAGCCCTTCTCTTCTTCCACTTGAGTCTGCACGACGCCTTTCAGGTGGTATTCAATCGGGTCTTCAATGGTGATGATTTTTATTTCCGGCGTGTGGATTTTTTTCAAAAAGGCATAAAGAGTGGTGGTCTTGCCGCTTCCGGTGGGGCCGGTGTTTAAAATCATGCCGTTTGGTTTTTTAAGTTCGCCCATGATGATATCAAGCAGTTTTTTATTTATGCCCAACTCTTCCAGGGGTACCGAGATGGCATTTGGGTTCAATACCCGCAACACCACTGATTCGCCATAACCGCCCGGCAAAAGGGAGGTTCTTATCTCTATTTCCTCGTCTGAGAGCTTGATGCTGAAGCGGCCGTCCTGGGCTTTGCCTTTGATATTTAATTTAAGATTTGAAATGAGTTTGATGCGGGAAAGCAACAGGGCGTAAATACTCTGGTCAATTTGCAATATGTCATTTAAGACTCCGTCCAGCCGATACCTCAAACGCACCGAACTTTCTTCCGGTTCAATATGAACATCGGAGGCCTTGATGGAAATAGTCCCGGCCAGAATGATTTCCAATATTCTGGAAATGCGATAACTTTTTTTCTGGGCAAGCACCTGCTCAATGGATTTTTTTATGTCTGCCACTACCTTGATATCTTTTACCAAATCCTGAATTTCCTCACTGGCAATATCCAGTGCGCCGCCTTTGGTTTCCATGGAGTAAGACAAGTCCTTGTAATGGTCCCAGACTTTTTCCAAGCTCTGATGAGACGCCATAAAAAGCACTGGAACGTAACCCCTGTCTTTTAAACTTTCAATAACTGTCACGGTCTTGTTGTCGTTGGGAGAAATAATCGC
>CAYQUJ010000062.1:1221-1626 GCA_964420745.1 uncultured Candidatus Saccharibacteria bacterium
ACTTTTTTGTTGATGATATTAAACGGAGCCACTTGCGCCTCTCTGGCTTCTGCCTCTCTAACTATGCGCAGAGCGTCAATATTTATAGAGCTCACATCCAAGTCAATGTAGGAGAGTCCGAATTTTTGGGACATTATTTTGGCTAAACCCTCCTCCTCTTCTTCTCTCAAATCTCCCAATTTTTGCTTTTGTTTGTCCTCGTTAAACTTGATGGTCATAATTTTATTATAGCATAATTGGTTTTTTGTTCTTCGCTTTGCTCAGAATCCTGAATTTTTATAGTCGCTCCGCTCCTTAAAAATTCGGACTTGACAAATTCTGTAGATTTGCTATAATATAGGCAGAAGGAGAATCCTTTCCCTACCCCTCAATACGAACTTT
Organism: uncultured Candidatus Saccharibacteria bacterium; assembly: GCA_964420745.1. Lineage (GTDB taxonomy): Bacteria > Patescibacteriota > Minisyncoccia > Phycocordibacterales > WO2-35-19 > CAYQUJ01. The sequence continues at coordinate 1,603 of CAYQUJ010000062.1, forward strand.
TGGAAAGTTAACTTCTAATGATTC